>CAYQNJ010000011.1:0-17535 GCA_964418835.1 uncultured Erysipelotrichaceae bacterium | reverse complement strand
TGCAACAGCTACTCCAACACCTGTTCCTTCAACTACTCCAACACCAACGGTGGTACCAGAACCAACACCAGAACCAACGCCTACAGTGGTACCAGAACCAACACCAACAGTAGTACCAGAACCAACTGTGGAACCTCAACCAACTGAATCAACTACTCCCTGATGATGGCGGTAATGATAATCCGCCTACACCAACAGACCCTAGTACTCCACCAGAAGGTGGAACTGAAGGTTAATAACTTGTATACTAAAAAAGGTTTAGTTATCTAAACCTTTTGTTAGATTAATATGTTTGATTGTCAAATTAATTATGCTATAATATCACACGGATTAGGAGAATATAAATATGATTAGAATAGTTACAGATTCAACTTCAGATTTTACATTAGAAGAAACAAAGAAATTTAATATAGATATGGTACCTCTAAGTGTGGTATTTAATGAAGGAAGTTTTTTAGATAGGGTAGAGTTAGATACAGATACATTTTATTCTATGTTGGAAACCAAGGATTATCCAACAACATCACAACCTTCTCCAAGTCAGTTTTATGATACATACAAAAAATATAAGGGAACTGAAGATGAAATAATTTATATTGGGATATCTGGAGATTTAAGTGGTACAGTACAAAGTGCTAGAATTGGATCTTTAGAATTTGAAAATAAAATTGAAATAATTGATAGTAAACTTGCGGCTATATCCACAAGATTATTGATATTAAAAGCTATTAGACTAAGAGATGAAGGTAAAAGTTTTGATGATATAGTAAGTGAAATTAAATCATTACAAACAAAAACAAAACTAATTGCTGGATTTGATACTTTGGAATACCTTGTAAAAGGTGGTAGATTATCTAAAGTTGCTGGTGCTGCAGGGAGTTTATTAAAAATAAAACCGTTAATTGGTATTGAAGAAGGAAAGCTTGTTCAAATAGGTAAAACTAGAGGAACAAAGGCAATGATTGCTAGTATTGTTGAAAAAGCTAAAGATGCAAATATAGATACTACACAAGATATAATTATTGGATATACTAAAGATAAAGAAAATGCATTAAAGTTAAAAGAGGCTTTAGAAACTGAAGGATTTAACATTACTGAAGTTGTTGAAATAGGAGCTGTTGTAGGAGTACATGCAGGACCTGGAGCTTGTGCCATCGCATTTGTTGTAAAATAGAGAGTTAAACTCTCTTTTTTTATCGTTTTATTAGTATTGATTTATTCATATGGTATAATTTAAATGTATATATTCGGAGGAAAATTATGAAGGGAATAATATTAGCAGGTGGTAGTGGTACTAGACTTTATCCACTTACCAAGGTAACATCAAAACAACTTTTACCTATTTATGATAAACCTATGATTTACTATCCTTTATCAACATTAATGCTAGCAAAGATTAGAGAAATATTAATTATTTCAACACCACAAGATATTGGAAACTTTGAAAAATTATTAGGAGATGGAAGTCAATTTGGTATTAGTTTATCGTATAAAGTCCAAGAAGTTCCAAATGGTCTGGCTCAAGCATTTGTGCTTGGAGAAGAGTTTATAGGTGATGATTCAGTTTGTATGATTCTTGGAGATAATATTTTTTATGGTAATAAGTTTGGAGATATATTAAAAAGGGCTAAAAGTAAAGTTAATGGAGCTACTGTTTTTGGACAATATGTAAAAGATCCAGAAAGATTTGGAGTAGTTGAATTTGATGAAACTGGTAAGGTTATTTCTTTAGAAGAAAAACCAAGTGACCCTAAAAGTAATTATGCAGTTGTAGGGTTGTATTTTTATGATAATAGAGTTATTGAATATGCAAAAAATTTAAAACCTTCTAAAAGAGGTGAGTATGAAATAACTGATTTAAATAAGATTTATTTAGAAAATAATGAATTAGATTGTGAACTATTTGGTAGAGGTTTTGCATGGCTTGATACAGGTACAATAGAAGCACTATCTCAAGCTGCAAACTATGTTAAAACAATAGAAGATGTACAAGGAATTAAGATTTCTGTACCAGAAGAAATTGCATACTACAATAATTGGATAAACCAAGAAGATTTAATAGAAGCTTCTAAATCTTATGGTAATAGTCCTTATGGAAAACATTTAGTTAATGTTGCTAAGGGAAGTGTACATACTACTTATAATAAAGGTAATTAGATGAAGATTATTATACTCGGCTGTGGTTATTTGGGTTTTAACATTAATCACATACTTAAAAATAAATATGAATGTGAAGTTTGGGGATTACAAAGTTATTATAGTTCTAAGATAGATAACTTTAGAGAAATAGATGTTTTTAACATTGATAACTTAAAAGAAATTGATTTAAATGACTCTATAATTATTGATTGTATTTCTTTAGTTTCTAATACAGAAGAAAATGAAAAGATACTTGATGTAGTTAAAATTAAGTATGAATTATTATTTAAAGCTTTAAAAGAAAAAAATATTAAACGTTATATTATGTTATCAAGTGGTGGAACTATATATGGTGATAGTTATGAACCAATAAGTGAAACACATACTCTACATCCTGATTCAGTTTATGCAAAAAGTAAATTCATATTAGAAGAAATGATAAAAAAATCAAATTTAAATTATTTAATATTAAGACCTACTAATCCATATGGTGGTATATTTGAACCTGGCAAAACACAAGGGGTAATAGGAATATTAATTAGAAAAGCATTATTAGATGAAACTTTTAACATATGGATAGAAGAAGAAAGTGTTAGAGATTACATATATATTACTGATTTTATAAGTGCTATAGATGAATTAATTATTCATGATATAAACAATGATGTATTTAATATATCTAGTGGTGATGGTAAGAGTTTAAAGGAAGTTATTAGTACAATTGAAGATATAACAAAAAAGGATATTAATATTATTAAAACTAGTATTGATATTCCTATGATACATTCAATAGTATTATCAAATAATAAGTTAAAAAAAATGACTAATTACATACCTCAAGTTAGCTTTTATGAAGGTGTAATGATGGAAGTAGAAAGAGTAAGAAAGGAATTAAGTGTATGAAAATTTTAGTTACAGGAGCTGCAGGTTTTATAGGAGGAAATTATGTTCATTATTTAGTGGAAAAATATCCAGATGATAAGATAGTTGCATTAGATAAACTAACTTATGCTGGAAATATTGAAACACTAGAACCAGTAATGGATAAGATAAAATTTGTAAAGGAAGATATTTGTAATAGAAGTGCTATTTACAAATTGTTTGAAGAAGAAAATTTTGATGTTGTAGTAAACTTTGCGGCTGAATCACATGTGGATAGATCTATAGAAGATCCAGAAATATTCTTACAAACAAATATTATAGGTACACAAGTATTAATGGATGCTTCTAGAAAGTATAAAGTAAAAAGATATCATCAAGTATCTACTGATGAAGTATATGGTGATTTACCATTAGATAGACCAGATTTATTCTTTATGGAAGATACACCATTAGAAACATCATCACCTTATAGTGCATCTAAAGCTAGTGCTGATTTACTTGTACAGGCATACCATAGAACATTTAAATTACCAATTACTATTAGTAGATGTTCTAACAACTATGGACCATATCAATTCCCAGAAAAACTTATCCCATTAATGATTGCAAGAGCTTTAGATAATGAAAAACTTCCTGTTTATGGTAAGGGAGAAAATGTTAGAGACTGGCTACATGTGAAAGATCATTGTAGTGCAATAGACCTTATTGTTAGAAATGGTAAAGTTGGGGAAGTTTATAACATTGGTGGACATAATGAAAGAACTAACTTAGAAGTTGTAAAGACAATATTAAAACAATTAGATAAGCCAGAATCATTAATTAATTATGTGACTGATAGACCAGGACATGATCAAAGATATGCAATAGATCCTACAAAGATTACTAATGAATTAGGATGGAATCCAGAATATAACTTTGATACAGGAATCAAACAAACTATTGATTGGTACTTAGATAACAAATCTTGGTGGCAAAATATAATTAGTGGTGAATACCAACAATACTATGAAAAAATGTATAAGGAGAAGGGTAGATAATATGAAATATGATGTAATAGTTATAGGTGCAGGATATGCTGGAAGTATTAGTGCTCACAAATTTGCAAAAGATGGTAAAAAGGTATTAATAATTGAAAGAAGAAATCATATTGGTGGAAATATGTATGACTACGTTGATGATAATGGTGTTAATTATCATAAATACGGTCCTCATATTTTCCATACAAACAATGATGGAGTTGTAGAGTTTTTATCTCAATTTACTGATTGGTATCCATATGAACATAGAGTATTAGGTAAGATTAATGGACAATTTGTACCTGTTCCGTTTAACTTGAAATCAATTGAAATGTTGTTTGAAAAAGAGAAAGCAGAAAGATTAAAAAAATTATTAGTAGAGACTTATGGTATGGAAACTAAAGTTCCAATACTAGAGCTTAGAAAAAGTGATAATGAAGAAATAAAGGAATTAGCTGAGTTTATATATGAAAAAGTATTTTTGTACTACACAATGAAACAATGGGATCTAGGACCAGAAGAAATAGATCCTAAAGTAACTGGAAGAGTACCTGTACATATTTCTTATGATGATAGATACTTCCAAGACAAATACCAACAAATGCCAAAAGATGGTTATATTAAAATATTTGATAGAATGTTGGATAATGAAAACATTGATGTAATACTAAATACTGATAGAAAAGAATTAGTTACTATTGATTTAGAAAATAAACAAATACTATATAAAGGAGAACCTTTTGAAGGTAAACTTGTTTATACTGGTGCTATTGATGAATTATTTGACTATCATTTAGGTAAATTACCATATAGAAGCTTAGAATTTGATATTCAAACTCGCGATGGTTATTTCCAAGATGCAGGTACAGTTAACTACAATACTCCTAAAGAAGAAGATGCATTCACAAGGATTACTGAATATAAACATATGATGGATAATCCTAAATTAGATAAAACAACTATAGCTGTTGAATATTCTTATCCTTATGATATAAATGCTGAAAAAGGTAATATTCCTTACTATCCAATTTTTACTGATGAAGTTCAAAAAAGATACAATGAATATGTAGAACTGACAAAGGAATTTAATAATCTACATTTATTAGGTAGACTTGCTCAGTTTAGATACTTTAATATGGATGGTATTGTATATACTTCATTACAAGAATATGAAAAAATAAAGTTTAAATAAACAAAGGGTTAACCTTTGTTTTTTAAATATTAAAGATTAAGTTAATACATGGTATAATTATTCAAGGTGAAAAGATGGACAAAAAATTAACTTCAAATTATATATATAGCGTAATATATCAAACACTTATTGTAATAACACCTTTCATTACAGTTCCTTATCTTACAAGAGTAATGGGTGTTGAAGCGTTATCTATAAATGATATTACTGGTAATGTTACTCAATGGTTTGTTTTATTTGGAATCATGGGTGTAAATATATATGGTAATAGAGAAATCGCAAGAGTTAGAGATGATAAGAAAATACTTTCTAGAACTTTTTTTGAGATATTTTCTATGCAGTTTATTAGTATGTGTTTATCTACAATCGCATTTTTTATTTTTATTAATGCATTTCCATCTGATTACAATGCTTTATTATTAATTCAAGGAATAACTTTGTTAAGTGTTTCATTAGATATTACTTGGTTTTTTTATGGAGTTGAAGACTTTAAAAAAGCTAGTATAAGAAATATGGCGGTTAAGATATTAAATGTTGTATTAATACTTACATTAATTAAGGGTCCAGAAGATTTACCGAAATTTATATTCTTGAATGCTAGTTTAGGTGTTATTGGCCAATTGATAATGTGGCTTCAATTAAGACATTATATTAATTTAGAAAAGATTACATTTAAAGGTGTTTTAAAACATGTAAAACCTAATATATCTTTATTTATTCCTCAAATTGCTATTAGTATATATTCTTTATTAGATATTTCTATGTTAAGTATTTTATATGATGATAAAGAAAAGGTAGTAAACCTTTATAAACAAGCTCAAAATTTTGTGAAGATGTTTTTATTCTTTATTACAAGTATTGGTAGTGTTATGTTACCTAGGATATCTAATATATATGCTAAAGGTGAAACAGAAGCTATGAATAGGTTTTTAAATAAAACATTTAAATTAGCTTTGTATCTTGCAATACCGATGATAGTTGGTATATTTGGAGTAATACAAAGTTTTGTGAATTGGTTTTTACCAGCCGATTATTATGAAGTAGGTAAAATGATGATTCTAACATCACCAATTATTTTATTTATTTCTTTAAGTAATGTTTTTGGAACACAATATTTAGTACCTATAGGCAACTATAAACACTATACAACATCAGTTGTACTTGGAGCATTAGTTAATCTTACCTTAAATTATTTGTTTATTCCTACATATGGTGCTTATGGGGCTATATTTGGATCAGTAATGGCTGAGTTAGTAGTTACATTGGTTCAATGGTTCTTTGTCAGAAATAATTTGAAGGTTAATATAGAATTAAAAGAGTTAGTAACTATATTGATATCATCATTATGTATGTTAGTTCCAATTAATTTAGTTTTAAATAATTTTTCAAATAGTTTTATTTCAAGTGTTATTCAAATTATTACAGGAGGAATTACTTATATAGTTCTTTTATATATATTCAAAGCTCCTTTGTTTATAGAGATAGTTAATAGATTTAGAAGTAGAGGTGTATCAAGTGAAGCTTAGTATCGTAGTACCTATTTACAACATTGAAGATTACTTAGATAAATGTTTAAATTCTGTACTTAAACAAACTTTTAATGATTATGAATGTTTAATGGTTATTGATGGGTCTAAGGATAATAGTTATTTGATAGCTGAAAAGTATGCTAGTTTAGATGAAAGATTTAAAGTCATTAATAAAGTAAACGGAGGTTTGTCAGATGCTAGAAATGTAGGCATGGCAAATTCTAAAGGAGAATACATATATTTTTTAGATGGTGATGATTATTTGTATTTAGATGCTATGGAAAAGTGTGTTAATAAATTAGATGAAACCAAAGCTGATATGGTTATATTTGATGTAACACAACATAACATTGCACATAACACTACTGAATTAATAACGAATAATTTTGATGAGAATAAGGTTTATTCAGTAGATAAGGATCCTACTTTATTAGTTAAGGTTTTAAATGCTGCATGGAATAAAATGTATAGAAAAGATTTATTTTTAGATAATGATATTATTTATCCTTATGGATATTACTATGAAGATTTAGGTACTACTTATAGGTTAATGTTGAAAGCTAAAAGTATAGCATTCATTAATGAACCTTTATATAATTACTTAGCTGATAGACCAGGTAATATAACATCTTCATTTAATATGAATGTTTACCATGTGCTAGATATGGTAAAAATTAATTTAGATTTTTATAAGATAAATGGAGTATATGAAAAATACTATGAAGAATTAAAGTATTTAGGTGGAATAAACATAATTGAAAATTTAAAGAAAACAAGAACTGTTAAAGATAAAGCAATGGTTGATAAATATATAGATGTTTGTTTCTATGTTATTAAAAGAGATTGGCCAGAGTTTCCTAAATGTAAATATAATATCTTAAGACAAAAACATGACTGGATTTATTCGAATAAAGATATATTAAAAACATATCTAAAACTTAGAAGAATAGTAAAGGGAGGTTAATTATGAGTAAAATTACAATAATTGTACCAATATACAATGTAGAAAAATATTTAAAAACATGTTTTGATTCATTGTTAAATCAATCTTTTGATGATTATATTATTATGGCGGTCAGTGATGGTTCTCCTGATAATTCAGAAGTTATTATGAAGGAGTATGAAACTAAGTATCCTGATAAGATTAAGTGTATTTATAAAGAAAATGGTGGTTATGGTTCTGTATTAGAACTAGCTATTTCGACTATTGATTCTCCTTATTTCTTAATATGTGATCCAGATGATTATTTAGATAAGGATGCTTTAAGTCATTTATATGAATTAGCTCAATTAAGTGATTCGGATATTACTATTGGGGCTAAATATTTTATTTATGAAGGTAGTGAAGATAAGGATTATGATTATGCTTATAACACTAACTTTGTAAAACTAAAAACTAATACAGTTTATAATAATGGAACAAAAGATTATGATGATTTATTGTTTGTAGATCCTAGCCCACATTCTAAGTTATATAAAAAAGAAGTGGCTAAGGATATTAAATTCTTATATAAGGTAGGGTATACTGACAACTTGTTATTTTATCTAAGTTATTTAAATTCAAAGAAGATTATTTATACTGACAAGGCTTGTGCTTTCTATTTGATTGATAGAGTGGGTAATACTATGACAGATGTTAGACCTAAGGCTATTACAGGTCAAGTATCTGTATTTAATGAAATACTAGACCAACATGATAGAAGTAAAGCGAGTGATATGTTCTATTATAGAATGTTTGAAAGTTTTAAATATATTGTTGAACAAGTAAAAAGGATTAATGCTCCTTTAGAAGAGGTAAGTCTAACTATAGATAATTTATATACTCTAGTTGAAAGATTAATACCTTATAAGATTAGAATTAAGCCTGGATATAATAAATATAGTCCTTCTAAGATTATAGAAAAGTTTAAAGATATGAGATTATTAGAAGAAAGTACAAGTAAAAGTCAATTTAGACATTTAAAGAAAAGATTATTAAGTAAGTTTGAAGACTAGAAAGGAAGTGAATCATGGAAGTATCTCTAATAGTACCAATGTATAATGTTGAAAACTATATAGCTCAGTGCCTTGATTCACTTGTTAATCAAACACTAAAAGATATGGAAGTCATTGTTGTTAATGATGGAAGTACTGACAAGGGTGTTGAAATAGTAGAAGGATATGTTAAGAAATATCCTGGTTTTATTAAGTTAGTACATAAGGAAAATGGTGGTTTATCAGATGCTAGAAACTATGGTATTCCTTATGCTAGTGGGAAGTATATTGGGTTTTTAGATAGTGATGATTATGTTGAAAATACAATGTATGAATATATGTCAGAAAAACTTGATGAAGGTCATGATATTGTAGTTTGTGATATAGAGTATTTCTATGAAGGTAGTGATAAGAAGTGGATTTTAAAGGGTCTATGTGATTGGTCTATAAAGGATATATCTAAAAGAGCTTTGTTATCACCAATGTTTGCATGGAATAAATTATATAGAGCAAAATATTTTAAAGAAGAATCATATAGATATCCTTTAAATACATGGTATGAAGATTTACCTGTAACTACATTAATGTTTGCAAAAACAAATAAAATAGGGTATATAAATGAAGCTTTAGTTCATTATAGACAAAGAGAAGGTTCTATTATGTCCAATACTAAAAGTAAAAGACTTTACGAAATATTTAACGTAATGGATATGGTTAGGAAAAATTTTAGAAAAGAAAATTTATATGATAAATATAAAGATGAACTTGAATATTTACATATAGAACATTTAAGATTATATGGTATGTTTAGATTTATTAGATCTAATATATTAAAAGATTTATATATTGAAAGTGATAAGATAATGAATACTTATTTTCCTAATTGGAAGGATAATAAGTATATTAAAAACTTATCTTATAAAAATAGAGTATTTCTAAATTACTTTAATTTAACTACAAGTTTTATATTTAAGTTATTTATTAAATAGGAAGGTTAATTGATGCGTACACGCTATTCATTTTATAACTTTGTTGTAAATTTAATTACATCAGTGATATTACCTGTACTAGGTTTTGTGAAACTTAGTCTTTTCTTGGGCTTGTATGGTATAAGTGTAAATGGTTTACAGATAACAATTGCACAGATTATTACATTTTTAAATGTATGTGAGATTGCTTATTCGTTAGCTTTTAGACAACTGTTGTTTAAACCTTTAGCTGATGGTGATAAGGATAGTGTTTTAAGTATTTATTATGGTGCTAGGAAGGTTTTTAACACTACTGGAACAATTGTTTTAGGATTGGGATTTATATTAGCTCTAATATTTCCTTTCTTTGCACAATCACCTTTTAATCATTTAAATACATTTTTAATATTCTTATTAACATGTATTCCTTATGGGATATCTTATTTCTTAATGGGTCCAAACTTTGTAATAATTGCGGATCAAAAAGAATATAAAATAAATATTTGGATACAATCAATAGCGATATTAAGAATGATATTAATGATTATTGCAATAATATTAAAACTGGATTTCTATGTGATAGTTATTATTGAAGGTTTAAATATATTAATAGCAAATACAATTGCTAGATTTATTGCATTAAAAGCTTATCCATGGTTAAAAGATAAACCAAAACAAATTGATAATGAATCTTTTGTGAATAATGCGAAGTATACGATAATTCAAAGATTATCAGGTTTAGCAACAAATAACACAGATAATATTGTTATAACATCTTTTATGGGTTATGCGATGAGTGGAGTTTATGGTGTTTATAGTTATTTAAATGAATTTGTATATAAGATTGTTAATAGTGTTATAAGTTCTACAATTAATAGTTTTGGTAATTTATTTAATGATCAAAATGCGGATTCATATAAGGTGTTTACTGAGTTTTTTAACTTTGCGTGTTATGCAGGTAGTATAGTTTCTGTTGGAATATTTGTGGTTATGGCAGATTTTATTCCTATTGTTATGAGAAAAACAGATATTGGACCAGTACCTTTTAATTTAGTTTTAATGTTTGCGATAAATATATTCTATCTAACAATGAGGGAACCAGTGATTATATCTAGGGATGCGAATGGATTGTTTGTAGACGCAAAAAATAATGCTTACCTGCTTGCAATATCTAAAATAGTTTTATCAATCGTTTTAGTAAGAGTATGGGGATTGGCTGGTGTTATTGCGGCTACACTTATTACAAATTGGACAGTTGATTTCTTATATAATCCTAAACTGGTTTATAAAAAGGTATTTAAATTAGATGTTTTAAGATATTATAAGATGGTTATATCTAGAGTTTTAATTACTTTTATAGTTGGTGGTATAAGTTATTATGCTTGGAACTATTTTATTGATTATGTTTCTAGTGGAACTATTAAGTTTTTAATTAGTTGTATGATTTTAGGTATAATATTGGTTATTGTATTTACAATTATTTACTATATTGCATATGAATCTTTTAGAAACTTAATTAAAAGAATATTTGGCTTATTTAAAAGAAGAATAGAAAGTAGGGCTAGTTAATGAAAAAGATAATTTTAGTTTTGCTTTTACTTTTAAGTGCTTGTAGTAATACAAACATAGTTCAAGAAGATTATTTGGTTGATGATGGATTGTGGAAGAGCATTACTATTAATGATAGTGTTATTAATAGTGATGTAATTAAAGGTGATGAGTATTCTATTTCATTTTGGTATAAATCTGATTCAAATAAACCTGATAGTACAATACTTACTTATGGAAGTGAAGATAATTATTATACTTTAAGACCTTCTAGAGTTAATTTTGTTGATGATACATATTTATATGATGGGTTAACTTTATCTAGTGCTAGTGATGATGTATTGGTGTCAGATAAGCAGTTTAGTTTAAAGAGTAATAGATATAATTATATAGTTATTAATAAATCAAAGGATGACACTAAAATATATTTAAATGGAATTTTAAGTAGTGAAGGTAAGATAAATAAAGTAAGTGGTAATAATGTTTATATCGGTTATAATCCATATAAAACTAAAGATATACAAAAAGGTTTGTATTCAAGTTTAAAAATATCTAAGAAGTTAATTAGTGAAGAAGATATACACAAAGAATATACAAAAGATTTACCAAAGGTATTATTAGATACTATTAATATTAGTGAGGCTGATGATTTAATTCATGATTATTGGATAGATAGTTATGAAATAGAAGGATATCCAGTTAAGTGGACTACCTCTAATCAAGAGTTAATTGATTTTAGAGGTGTTATCATGAAGAAGGTTGATAAGGATACGATTGTTGATTTAACTGCCTTTATGGATATTGAAGGAAATAGTGCAACTAAGACTTTTAGTGTTAATTTAAGAGTAGAAGATGATAATAGATTAATGTTGAGAGATTTGGTTTCTTTAGATACTTATATATCGAGTTACATTCATTCTAATTCTAATTTACCTACGTTATTAAATAATGGTTCTAATGTGATTTGGGAAGTAGAATCAGGTAAAGTGGAAATAGTAGATAATATATTATTTAAACTTAGTGATTTTGAAAAAGAAGAAGCAATAATTAAAGCTACAATAACCAAGGGTGAAAATACTACTACAAAGAGTTATACAATTATTGTATTAGATGAGATATATGGATATGTAATGTCTTACTTCAATGGTGAATTAGGTGAAGAAGTTGGACATTTAGCTTATAGTTTAGATGGATTAATTTGGAATAAATTAAACATGAAAATAACTACTGATCTAGGAACAAAAAGAATTAGAGATCCTAAAGTTACTAGAGATAAAGATGGAGAATTTATTTACTTAGCTACAGAAGGGTTTGATAATCCTAGTATTTATATTATGAAGGCTCCTGGATTATTAGATTTTAGTAATCAAAAATTAGTACAAGTAGCATATTATGATGAAGGTTTAAGGTTGACAGGTGAAAGAGCTTGGGCTCCTGAAATATATTATGATCATACAACTGATGAATATTTTATCTATTTTAGTGATAATGGACATGTGGATAGTTTGGGTAATAAAGGTGGACCTATATATGCAGTAACAACTTCTGATTTAGAGAATATGTCATATCCATTTATTTATTTTAATCCTGGTTATAGTGTTATTGATGGTACAATTATTAATTTACAAGGCAAATACTGGTTATTCTATAAAGATGAAAGAAAGGCTGCACAAACAATATTCTATGCTTCTAGCGATAAGCTAAATGGGTTTAATAAAGCATATGATGAAAAATTCTTGAATTTAATTAAGTATATGGAAGGACCATTTATGTTTAAGAATAAGAATGGTGGATATTTCTTATATATGGATAATTATCCTAATGGAACTTTCTATGGTGCTTCATTTAGTAAGTTAGGTGAAGATAATGATATTACTTGGTTTGATAAAGAAGATATTGTTTTACCAGAAGAAGATACTAGACATGGTTCTGTAATAGAAGTTACTGAAAAAGAACTTAATAGAATAATTGAAAAGTACAAATAAAAAAATGCACTAAATGTGCATTTTTAATTGCTTAATAACAAGTTTGTACATAGCCAAGTATCTTTGTCTTTTATAAAGAAAATTTGATAGTTGGTAGGGTAGGTTTGTGTTTTATCTTTTGCGATAACTTCATAATCATATTTAATACTACCTATAAATGAATTATCATCTAACTTTACAATGTCATATATTTCTATATTTTTAAACTCAATATCATCATGAAGTGAAAACCATCCATTGTTGAAGGTTGAGATATCTTGATAAAACTTAGTTGTTCGTAATAATAATTTTCTTAAATTATAGAACTTTTCATCTTCTGTAATATATTTTGAATAAGTTTGAGCTACTTTGAGTATTAATTCTTCAAATTCTTGTTTTTCTTCTCCAACAGGTTTTTTACCTATATAGAATTGATCCTTTAGAACATCTTTTACTGCAATACCATTATCGCTTGTTACTACTACTTCTGGTATTTTTACAAAGTTATCTAGATGGTATCTATTAACTTTTGTAAGTTCTTTATATTCAACATCAGTGTATGCATTGGTTACTACATCCTTTTCTGTCATGTATCCATCTGCGACTACCACATCATTTATAGAAAACTCTAAGTTATCAACTACATCAAAATCAAAGTTCCATACGCTAGTTAGTGTTCTTACATGATATATATCATCTACTTTTTTAAGTTGAACATTTGAGATTAAGTTATTTTCTTCATCGTTTATATTATAATAAAGAAACTCATTATCTGAATAACTTTGTTTTAATAATCTTGCATTACTTAGTTTTTTATCTTTATAGAAATCTTGTAAGTACTCAATAAACACTTCTTCATTATTGAATTGATCAAATACTAGTTTTGATTCTTCGTAGATTTCATGGTATTTTTCTTTTTCTACTAAAGTAAGATAGTTTCTAATAGCTCCTTCTGGTGTTGATTCTTCATATTTTACTAATCTAAAATAAATATACCCCAAAGCACTTAAACATATAATATTTGTTACTACAAAAGTTTTTATAAGTTTAATATAGAATTCTTTATTAACTTTTGCACGTTCTTTCACTGTTAGTTTTGGTTTCATTTTACTATCCAAGCAGTTGGAACTGCTCTATCTCCTTGCATAGATACTACACTGTTTATAATCTCACCATCATATACCATTACAGAACTAGAACCACCATCAAGATTTGCGGCATTCATAGCTCCATATTCCATCATTATATTTACACAATCTGCATAAGATGCACCAATTGAATTTGCTTGTCTACCATTTATAACAAGTAGTAATACAGCACCATCTTCTCTTTGTCCTATTACTGTTCTAGGGTTTAATCCTCCTCCTGAACCAGTAATTTCTACTGGTACAAAGTTAACTATGAAGATTGGTTTAAATGTTACTGCATCTTCTAAACCATATTCTAAAGCTTGTGCTCCTGTCATATTACCTACAACAAGTCTGTGGTGTTTATTAAAACCAATTATTTCATAATAATCTGTTGGTTTACCTGCGATTAGTTGACCATCTTTAATAACAACACCATAAGGTGTAGAACCATCTCCTTTACCTCCTGGATCATCAAAACCACCTGCATTAATACCAGCAATAGCATTTTGTGATGCTACAAATTCTTCTACATAGAATCCTTTAGCATATTGAGAATCCATTAAAGTGTTAACACCTAATTCAATTCTAGAAGGGTCATAAACAATCATTAATTTACCATTATATGTAGGACCTTCTATATCAATTATATCTATCTTATCTTTTTTATCTTCTGGTATATCAAAGCCATCAGTTATGTAGTCAGTTACTGTGGTGACTTGTGATATTGCATTTTGTGCACTTATTTCTTCAATTTCATTTTTTGTAAAGAAAAGCCTCATTAGTCCTTTTCCACGTCTTGTTTCCATCATAGTACTTACTACAATATTAGAAAAAGTAGGTGAGGGACCTTTAAGGATAACCATTGCACCTATATAAGAATTGATTAGTATCGTTAATGCTATTACTAATACTATAAGTCCAGTTTTTTTAGTGTGTCTTTGTATACTGGCTTTAAGTACTCTTTTCTTTGCCATAAAACTCCTTTTAGTAATTATATCAAATAAAGTTATTCTATAAAACATTTAATAAATTACCATGGATTATATTATCATAAGTTTTTCTTTATTTATACTTAAAAAATCTAAATGATTGTTTATAATGTAGTTAAGGATGGTGACTTATGTTTAAATTAGAAAATGAGTATACAAGTTTAGAAGTTAGTGAAAAAGCAGCTGAAGTAGTTAGTTTTATAAACAAAGAAAACAATAAAGAATATATGTGGCAAGGAGATCCTAAATATTGGACTGGAAGAAATCCTATATTATTTCCAATAGTAGGAAATACATACAATAAAAAATATATTCTTTATGGTAAGGAATATTCATTTAATACTAACCATGGTTTTACAAGAAATTCGATGTTTAAATGTATTAAGAGTGATGGTGATGAAATAGTAATGAGACTTGAAGATAATGAAGAAACATATCTTCAATATCCATTTCATTTCTCTTTAGATGCTATATATACATTAAAAGAAAAAGTTTTAACTATTACTTATGTTATTACTAATAAGGATGATAAGGATATGCCTTTTGGTTTTGGATTACATCCAGCATTTAATTGTCCATTAAATGATAATGAAACAATTAAGAATTACTTTATAGAGTTTAGTAATAAAGAAAATGTTAAAAACATAATTGGTCCTTATGTATTAGATGGTAATAGAATAGATTTAAATTATGAATTATTCCATGATAATGCGACTTTAATATTTGAGAATATTAAAAGTGCTTATGTTAGCTTAACTAATGGTAGTAATGGAGTTAAAGTTAGTGGTACTGGTTATAAATGGTTTGCGATATGGACAAAAGATAACTTTCCGTTTGTTTGTTTAGAACCTTGGCATTCACATACTGATTTTGAAGAAGTTAATGTGGATTTTGATAAAAGGGAAGGTACTATTATCTTAAGTCCAAATACAAGTTATACAACGTCATATACAATAGAAATATTTTAATTGTGTATAGAAGAAAATCTATATTGTGATAATATTATAAAGAAGGATGGGATGTATATGTTTAATATAATTATTTGTAACAATTATGAAGAAGTAAGTGAAGAAGCATTTAAAGTTTTAAAATCAGTTGTAGTTAAAAATGAAAAACCAGTGCTTGGTTTAGCTACTGGTTCTAGTCCTATTGGATTATATAAAAATATCCAAGCTGATCATAAGAAAGGTTATTCTTATAAAAAGTGTATTACTTTTAATTTAGATGAGTATGTAGGTATACCAAAAGACCATGATCAATCTTATTGGACATTTATGCATGAGAATTTATTTAATAACTTAGATATTGAAGAAGAAAATATTAATATTCCTGATGGTAGTAGAAGTGATTTAGAACAATCTTGTATTGATTATGAAGAAAAACTTGAAAAGTATTCTGTAGATTTACAAGTTTTAGGTATTGGTTCAAATGGGCATATTGGTTTTAATGAACCAGGTACACCATTTGAAAGTAAAACACAAATTGTAGAATTAAAAGAACAAACTAGAAAAGATAATGCAAGGTTCTTTGATTCAATTGATGAAGTACCTACTCAATCTATTACAATGGGTATTTCTAGTATTACTAGAGCTAAAAAAATAATTGTTGTTGCAACAGGAGAGAATAAAGCTGATGCAGTGTACGGAATGATTAAAGGTCCTATTACTACAGATCTTCCTGCAAGTGTATTACAAAGACATGATGATGTAGTTGTAATTCTTGATAAAGATGCGGCTAGTAAGCTTTGAGCATATAAATAGTAATTATTTTAGATAAATGTATAATAAAAATTGTAAAGGAGAATTAAATATGAAAATAATTGAAAGTGTACAAGAATACGATAAAATTTTAGCTGAAAATAAATCTGTTTTAGTTGATTTCTATGCTGATTGGTGTGGTCCATGTAAGATGATTGCGCCTGTTCTTGAAGAAGTAGCAAAGGAAACACCTGATGTTACTGTAGTAAAGGTTAATGTTGATGAATTGGGAGAACTTGCACAAAGATATGGTGTAATGTCTATTCCTACATTAATTGCATTTAAGGATGGTCAAAAGGTTAACCAAGCAGTTGGATTTATACCTAAACCAAACTTACAAAAACTAGCTGATTCAGCAAAATAATCAAATTACACCTTAGATAATAAGGTGTTTTTTTTATTTATAAATATTTTACATAAAAAACTATTGCATTTATACTATGTTTT
>CAYQNJ010000010.1:0-48050 GCA_964418835.1 uncultured Erysipelotrichaceae bacterium | reverse complement strand
GTATATATAGTAAAGCAGTATATGATATATTACCTTCCACATTATAATGAATTTCTTTTAAAGGATTTTCCCAATCATTAAATGTACTCTTATAGAATTCATTATATTCTTCTTCAGTGATTTTCTTTTTATTTTTCTTCCACAAAGGAATCATTGAATTTAATACTTTTACTTCTTCAACATCTTCATATTCTGACTCACTACCTTCTTTTAATTTAGAAGTAGTAACCTTCATTTCAATTGGATATCTTACATAATCAGAATATTTTTTAACTAATTCTTCAATTTTATAAGTATCTAGGAATGAAGAATAATCATCATCCTTTGTGTCTTCCTTTAAGAATAATGTAATAGTAGTTCCTGTTTCATCAACATCATATTCAGATATTGTATACCCATCTTCTCCACTACTAGTCCAAATATTTCCTGTTTCTTCATCAACACTTTTTGAAATAACTTCTATTCTTTGAGCAACCATAAATGCGGAATAAAATCCAACACCAAATTGACCAATAATATCTATATTTTTACTAGCTTTATCTAACTCTTGTTTAAACTCTAATGATCCACTTCTTGCGATAGTACCTAAGTTCTTTTCTAATTCTTCTTTAGTCATACCAATACCTGAATCTTTAATTGTTAGAGTTCTTAATTCTTTATTCATATCTAAAGTAATTTTCAATTTCTTTTTATCTATTTTCTTTTCTTTATTTGTTAAAGATAAATAATATCTTTTGTCTAATGCATCAGAAGCATTAGATATAAGTTCTCTTAAAAATATCTCTCTATTAGTATAAATAGAGTTAATCATAAGATCTAACAGTCTTTTTGATTCAGTTTTAAATTGTTTCTTAGCCATCTTTACCTCCTTAGCACTCTCTGTGCTTAACTGCTAAAATATAATATATCACTATATAATAATTAATTCAAGTTAGATAATAAATTCTCTTTAATCGAGATTATTTAATAAACATTCTATAAAATCGAGAATTTTATCAATGTTTATTAAAATAAGATTATATTAATATAGAGAGGTATTACTTTGGTTTTAATTGGAGATAACATAAGAAAACTAAGAGAAAAGAAGAATCTAACTCAAATTCAAGTAGGCAAGATATGTGGTATTAGCTCTAAAGCTATCTCTAGATATGAGAACAATCAAGCTGAACCTGATTTAGGGTTAATTTTACAATTGTCTAAATTATATGATGTTGATTATAATCATTTACTTGGTTATAGAAAAACAGTTAAAGAT
This sequence comes from uncultured Erysipelotrichaceae bacterium, assembly GCA_964418835.1. Classification (GTDB taxonomy): domain Bacteria; phylum Bacillota_I; class Bacilli_A; order Erysipelotrichales; family Erysipelotrichaceae; genus UBA9076. The sequence goes on along the minus strand of CAYQNJ010000010.1, from coordinate 46,795 downwards.
GAAGGTAATAAAAATAAATCAATACTAGATATAGAAATACAAGAATTATTGAAACAATGTAATAAAACAGAAAAAGTATTTGTAAAACAAATCTTAAATTATATAGTAAATAGTAATTATGACCCAATTGATGATGAAGCATTAGGTTATATACATGAAAAATAAACTCTTTGTTAGTTAATGTAACTAATGCAAGAGTTTATTTTTATACATACTTATTTTCTATAGTAGGAACTATATATATTTTTTTAGGTTCATCCTTTAAACCGTCGTTTATAATTTTAATAATTTCATCATCATTCAATTTAAAATTGAATGGAACAACCAAATCAAAAATTAAATTGGTATGAGTTTCTCCAGTAACTATTCTAAAGTCGTGAAGGTGTGTTTCCTTTTCAATAGATCTAACAATACCCTTAACTTTATCATAGTAATACTTTGTTTCTTCATCATCCATATTAATAGGGTCTAAATGTAAACTAAGCATTATTCCAGTTTCCTCAAGCACTCTTTTCTCTATCATATCCACGGCATCATGAGCAACCAAGAAATCAACATCACTTCTAACCTCAATATGAGCTGACCCAAAATGTCTACCCGGACCATAGTTATGAACCATTAAATCATGATAACCAATAACAAGAGGTTCTTCTTTAATAAGTTTTTTAATTAATTCTACTGTTTCTGGATCTGGTGTTTGACCTAAAAGTTCATCTACAGTAGATTTTATTATTTCAAATCCACTCTTTAATACAAATATTGAAACTACAATACCCATCATTCCATCTATAGGAAGTGTAGTAAATTGAGAAACAATTAACGCGAATAATGTAGCACTAGTAGCCACAACATCATTCAAACTATCCTTAGAAGTTGCCAGCATAGCACTATTATTTAATTTAGTTCCAAGCTTGTTGTTAAATTTACTCATCCATATTTTTAATATAATAGAAAACACTAATACAACAGTACTAACAATACTGAAATTAATCTTGCTAGGATCTATTAATTCTTTGACAGAATTTTTTACAAGTTCATAACCAACCATCAATATAATGATTGCTAGAATAAAACTAAGTATATACTCCATCCTTCCATGTCCAAAAGGATGTTCCTTATCTGCTGGTTTAGCTGCCATCTTATAGCCAAACAAAGTAATTATTGAAGTTGCACAATCAGATAAGTTATTAAATGCATCTGATGTTATAGAAATAGAATTTGCAATAGTCCCAACAATCAATTTAAAAACAAACAAAATTATATTGCATGCTATACCCACAAAACTACTTAAGGTACCATATTTTTCCCTTACTTTTGAATCATTAATGTTATCACTATCTTTTATAAATTTAGTTATTAGAAATTGTGTCATATCTTACCTCATTAACATAATAATACTTATAATAATAATTTACATATATTATTATACAATTTATGAAAAAAGGTAAGAATAATGAAGAAATAGCCACAAAAACAACAAATCTACCATATAAAATAAAGCTAGAAGGTAAAATCATTATCAACAATATTATTATCAAATAAATAATAGATACCTTATAAATTACATTTTCTAAATAACTATCTAACTTTCCATATAAACAAAAATATTGATTTATCACAACGATATTCATTGTACTTACAAAGGTAATACCATTAAATAACACTTCCATTTTTAAAATATTAAATATAATTACCATAGTTAGAATCATTATGATATTCATTAATATATTCTTATAATCGAACAATTTATCTATATCCATAAACATACTAATTAATAATCCAAAAAAAGATAACATCATTGCAGGATTAATCATCATATCAAATATATACGCATATGAACCAACCATTAAACCAGATAACAGTAGTAAATATTGTTTCTTATTCATAACACAACCTCCTTGAATAAGAAAAATATACTACATACTCATTATTTGATTGTCCTATTTTTAGGCAAATGATATTATTATTATATGAATAAATCTAGGCTATTAAAACTATTAAATATATTTATTAAATATACAGATGAAGATAACTATTTATCCATGCAAGACATTATCACTCTTCTTGAACAAGAAGATATATTTGTGTCTAGAAAAGCTATTTACGATGATATTAAAACCTTAAGAGAAAATGGTTATGATATAGAGATTATTAAAGGTAAACAAATGAAGTACCATCTTTTAAACCACTCTTTAGATTTAATTGAATCTAAATTAATATATGATTCTATAAACTCAATTAACTTTCTATCACCTATTACAACACAAAAAATTACTGATAAGGTTTTAAATAATATAAGTATTTATCAAAAAGATTCAATTATTAAATCTTCCAAACAAACAACAAACAAATATAACAATGATAAAATCCTATACATTTTAAATGACTTACAAAATGCTATTAATTCTAATTACTTAGTTAAATTTAACTATTTTGATATTACAATTGATAAACAAAAACAATATAGAAACAACAAAAAACAATATGAACTAATACCATATGCTTTAGTACTAATGCAACAAAGATACTATTGTATTTTTTATTCACCCCAACATAAGTCTTTTTCTAACTATAGAGTAGATAAAATAGACAATCTAACTATTATAAATAATTCATTAGAAAAAATACCTTTTAATTTAGAAGAATATCTATCTAAATCATTTAATATGTTTGCAGGAAATACCGAAAATATTACAATAGAATTTCAAAATGAATTATTAAATGTAGTTCTAGATGAATTTGGTTTAGATGTATTAATTACAAATAAAAATTCAAAGTCTTTCACTATTAATTTAACTACAACAGTCTCTAATAACTTCCTATCTTGGATTTCACAGTTTGGAGATAAAGCAAAAATAAAAGCACCCAATTCAATAATTGAGCGCTATAAACAACACCTTATAAATATCCTAGAATTCTATAACTAATACTTAGATTCTATTCTTGTGATTGTTTCATATAAATAATCATTAATAGGTGTGTCAATATTATACTTATCTCCTAAATTCATAATTGTTTTTGAAAACAAATCTTTTTCACTTTTTCTTTTTGATAATCCATCTTGTCTCATTGAAGGCATACTACTAGGATCTAAGGTATTTAGTATATTTAAATATAAATTTAAATCATCCTCATTTAAATCAATCCCTTTTGCATTAGCAACCTTAATTACTTCTCTCATAGCCCCTATCATTAAATCTCTAGGCTCACCTTCCACTTGTATAGTTTTGTATGTACCCTCATAAACCATAACTACTTGGTTTACTCCAACATTTAACATTAGCTTACTCCACATTCTTCTAAGAATGTTATCTTCAATGATAAAAGGAACATTACCTCTTTTAAATAATTCCGCTAGTTTATTTAGTTTATCTTCATTGTGATAAACAGTTCCAATATGCAAGTTTCCAGTATTCATATATGTAAGTTTATTACCTAATTTTAATGCGTCCATTCCTTGTGCCACACAATAAATAACTTTTTCTTCACCAAAAGCTTCAATTAATTTTTCTTCACTAATAACACCATTCAATAATGAAATTATTATTGTATCTTTCCCAACAAAAGGTTTAATGTTGGTTATTGCTTCATTTAAGGCAGTATATTTAACACTTACTATAATTAAATCTAACACTCTAGGAGTTTCGCTATTTAAAACAGAAAAATCACACTTTTTATTATTACAATAAACACCTTCATTATTATATTTTTCTATTCTTTCTTCATCTAAAATAAAAAATACATTTTCCTTGGATAAACTTTTAGTTAAGATATCACCATAAAGTATTCCTAAAGCACCCATACCAATAATTCCTACACTATTAATCATGAAACCTTTTCCTCCACAATAACCATTCTTTCTTTTACATATTTAATTAAATCATTTATAGATTCCTTATCATCAAAATCAAATTCTTTATTATAATTATCTACCAGAAATTTTTCTTCAACATTTAATTTCTTTTTGTTTTGTAAGCTCTTATATTTTCTATTAAGCATTAAACTATCCATAAAGCTTAAACTCTTATAATTAATACCATGTCTAAAATTATAAAGTTTAACAACATTAAACACATCATCCTTAACTTTATCCTTAAAGTTTTTCACAATATCTTCATTATTCTCTTTAATACTGGGATCACTTTGTCCTACAGTAAACACAATAATATCCTTATTTTTAATATTATAAAAACTATCAGTAATTATATCTATACCACTAATACTACCAGTATATATTTCCCCACCAAAAATGATTATTTCATAACTTGAAATCAAATGAAGATTGACTTTACTTTTAGAAACCAAATCCGCATCTAACTCTTGTGCAATCATTTCTGCATACTTTTTAGAACCACCATATTTTGAATCATACACAACACCAATATATGACATATTTATCCCTCACTTATTTATAGAAATTATAACAAATTTAAACAATAAAAAATGTATTGTTGTAAAAACAACTGATATAAACAAACCAAAATTTTATAATTAAAAAAGAAGAGGTGAATTAAATGAGCGAAAATATGTTTTGTTTTCAATGTGAACAAACCGCAAAAAGTACTGCATGTGAAGTCGTGGGAGTATGTGGTAAACAACCAACAACAGCTAATCTACAAGATGAATTAACAGGAGCATTAATCGCATTATCTAATGCAGTAATGGATAATAAACCATTAGAAACAACTAATAAAGTAATGTTAGCTGGTTTATTTACAACTATTACTAATGTTAACTTCAATGATGAAACAGTGAAAGAAATGACAAATCAAATTATTGAAGAAACAAAAAAAGTTTCAAATAAAGATTATGAAGTATATGATTTAAATTCAATTTGGAATGATAATGAAGATATAAGATCACTTAAGTCATTAGTATTATTTGGATTAAGAGGTATGGCAGCATACGCTTATCATGCTATGGTATTAAATTATCATGATGAAATTATAAACAATTTCTTCTATGAAGCTTTATCATCTATATCAAAAAATAATGATATGGACACATTACTTCCATTAGTACTAAAGGTTGGTGAAGTAAACCTTATATGCATGGAATTATTAGATAAGGCAAACACAGAAACATTTGGAACACCAACACCAACTAAAGTCCCATTAACAATTGAAAAAGGACCATTTATAGTTATTACAGGACATGATCTATATGATTTAAAGTTATTATTAGAACAAACAAAAGACAAAGGAATAAATATTTATACACATGGTGAGATGTTACCGGCACACGGTTATCCAAAACTAAAAGAATACCCTCATTTAAAAGGTAACTTTGGTACAGCTTGGCAAAACCAACAAAAAGAATTTAAAGATATTCCAGGAGCTGTATTATTCACTACTAACTGTATAATGCCAGTTAAAGATAACTATGCAGATAGAATCTTTACAACTGAAGTAGTATCGTACCCAGGACTAGTACATATAGGTGAAGATAAAGACTTTACACCAGTTATTGAAAAAGCACTAGAACTTGGTGGATATAAGGAAGATACAGTTATGACAGGTATCAATGGTGGAACTGAAGTAACAGTAGGTTTTGGACATGGTACTGTAATATCTGTTGCAGACACTGTAGTTGAAGCAGTAAAATCAGGAGCTATTAAACACTTCTATCTAGTAGGTGGATGTGATGGTGCTAAACCTGGTAGAAACTACTATACAGAAATAGTACAAAAAGCTCCTGAAGACAGTGTTATCCTTACAGTAGCTTGTGGTAAATTTAGATTCAATGATTTAGATTTAGGAACAATAGGTGGACTCCCAAGAATTATGGATATGGGACAATGTAATGACTCATATAGTGCAATTAAAGTTGCTTTAGCACTATCAGAAGCATTTGATTGTTCAGTAAATGAATTGCCATTATCAATTATATTATCTTGGTATGAACAAAAAGCAGTATGTGTATTATTAACACTTCTATACTTAGGAATTAAAGATATATATCTAGGTCCAACACTACCAGCATTTGTATCAAGTAATGTGTTAGACTTCTTAGTTAAAAACTTTAACATTACTCCTATTTCTACTGCAGAAGAAGATTTAAAGAAAACTCTAGCATAAAAGGCCTAACGGCCTTTTTCTATTGGAATCATAACTGTGAAATGAACAAAAACATCATCATAGCCCTCTATTGGCATCCATCCCCTAACCCTATCTTCTAATACATTATCCACAAATGCTTCTTTTGACTCAAACATTTTTCTCATCTTACAACCTCTATGAGTAATTTGATCACCAACCCTTGTACAAGTAACACCTTCCACAAAGCCCTTTTCTTGTGCAATCTTATTAGAAGCTATTACCTTAAAATCTTTACTAATCAATCTTGCTAAACCAGGAAAAGAATCCCACATCAAATGAAACTTTTCTATTAATTCTTCCATATCTCTCACCTACAACAATTATATCAAGTATAAATATTTAATTAATATCAAGTAATGACAAAACATTTCTAAAGTTATTTGACGCAAAGTCTTTTGTAGAAATCTTTATCACCTTAGTATTAATCTTTTCTTTTATCTTTTTTTCACAATAATGAATTTGAGGAGTAAGAATAACTACATCATAATCATTACTTTTATTACTTAATGAATTAATATCACATGCATCTGTTTGTAAATCAACTTTCCTTTTATTTATATACTCTTGCATGTTTTGTGCAAACAGTGATGACGTTATACCACTAGTACAACAAAATAAAGCTTTTCTAACATTACTAGTAATACTATTAGCAAAATCGAGTAAATCCTCTATTCCTCTAGTAGAAGAATTAAAATTTTTAAATTCAAAATGAATATAATACAAAGTCCTATCCTTGCTCTTTACAACATGTTCAACAATGTAATTATGATATAAAACAACTGTAACTACATTATCATTGATAACTTTACTAATAGATTTTGAATACTTCCTACTTTCTTCTATACAATCCTTCCCAAATTTGTCTTTAGTCCAAAGATAGTATAGTGAATAATACATATCTTTTAATATTTTACCCATTATAATATCCTCCTTAACTAATTTCATTATAAAATAGAAATTTTATTAAGAAGCATTCCTTAAATATAAAGTATGTTTATGTCAATACATTGAATAAAAAATTGAAATAAATCTATCAAAAAAATTATCATTTCTGATAATTTTATACTTTTTTCTCAATATATCCTAAAATTGTGTCCGATACCAAAGCCAACCCTGAGGCTAAGAAACTACCTATAATAATCTTATTAACATTCATTGTCCTTAAACCATCAAATAAGATAGTCCCTAGACCTCCTGCATTAATAGTAGCTCCTATAGTCGCTATACCAATGGTAGATATAATAGCTAATCTAACTCCTGCAAAAATAGATTTCTTTGATAATGGAATTCTAACATTCTTTAATATCTGCGTATCAGTCATTCCCATGCCTATTGCAGCTTCAATTATTCCTTGATCAACACTATTTAATCCAGATATAAAATTTCTAAGTAAAATGTATTGATTATATATTACTAAAACTATTATAGCAGTCATCATACCTAAACCTGTCATAGGAATAAGTAATGCAAATAAAGCTAAACTAGGGATAGAATAAATCATAGAAAATACACCTAATAACATCTTTGAAACTTTTTTATTGTACATTGCAAAAAGAGTTAAAATACTTGCAATAAAAAGTGAAATTACCAAAGTAATTAATACCATTTCCAAATGTTCTAACAAAGCTCCAAATAATTTATCATAGTATTTCAAGAAATATTCAATCATAAATATTTCTCCCACATTTTAGTTCTATCCTTTGCAGATTTAATTAATGACTTTACAAACTCATCCGCAGGATTGTTCATAATCTGCTCAGCTGTACCAAATTGAGATATTTTACCTTCATTCATAATGATTATTCTATTACCCATTTTAAAAGCTTCTTCAATATCATGTGTAACAAATAAGAAAGTCTTCTTTAAACCACCATGAATCATCAAAAGCTCATCTTGAAGTTTATTTCTTGTAATGGAATCTATAGCTCCAAAAGGTTCATCAAGCAACATTATCTTTGGATCTATTGCTAGAGCTCTAGCAAGACCAACTCTTTGTTGTTGACCTCCTGATAGTTGTTTAGGATATCTATTCTTATACTCAACTGGATCTAAACCAACAAGATTTAATAGTTCATCAACTCTTTTGTCAATCCTATCCTTATCCCACTTTAATAAATTAGGTACAACAGAAATATTATCCTTTATACTCATATGAGGAAATAGACCTACTTGTTGAATAACATAACCTATTCTTCTTCTAACCTTTATTACATCAACATCTTTAATATTCTCACCAAAAAGAATAATATCACCACTATCAGGCTCTATTAATCTATTTATCAATCTTAAAAGAGTTGTTTTTCCACTTCCACTAGAACCAAGAATAGTAATAAATTCACCTTCATTTATAGTTAAACTTATATCATCTACAGCATTATAAGTAGAATTATCAAATCTTTTATTTACATTTATAAACTCTATTGCTTTAACCATTAGATACCTCTATTTTATTGAATCATAAAATTCTTTAGCAACTTCCTCATACTCTAATTTATCCACATCTACCTTTGCATTTAAGTTTATTACAGTATCTGTATCTAATTTAGATGTAATATTATTAATTATTTCTTCTATTTCTGGATTAGCTTGTAAGACTTCATTTCTTACAATTGGTGTTAAGTAGTAAGGTGGCCAAAATTGTTTATCATCTACTAATACAGTAAATTTATCTTTATTAACTAGTTGTCCCTCTGTAGTATATGCTGGTGCTACATCACCCTCATCATTTTCAAGTATTTGATATTTAAGTCCATTATCATATAAAGTAATTGATTTAAAATTAAACTTACCATATAGTTTTTCTAATCCTGGAATTCCATCTTCTCTTTGTTCAAAATCACCTTGAGAGGTAAATCTAATTTCATTTGATTTAGCTTGTAAATCAGAAATTGTTTTAATACCTAATTCATTAGAAACATCCGTCCTAATAACCAATCCTTGGCTGTCATTTGCGTTTGATTGTTCTAACCATGTAATTTCAAATTTTTCATTATATTCTTTCTTAACAATATCATAAACTTCTTTTGGGTCACTTACTAAATCCATCTTTAAAATAGACAATAATCCAGTACCAGTATATTCAGGATACAAATCTATTTCATTATTTGTAATCGAGGCATGAATTAAAGATCCAGCAATATTGAATTTTCTTTCAACATTATATCCAGCATCCTCTAATGCTAGAGCGTATAACTCACCCACAACAAGGCTTTCTGTAAATGCTTTTGTGCCTATTCTAATTGTTGGTCCACTAAGTTTACTAGAACATCCCACAAGAATTAAAATAGCAATAACTAAACTAATAATTTTTTTCATTAACTTTCTCCCATGTATTTCAAAAATACTTTATCTATCATTTCAAACATACTACTAGCAATTAAAGACATAAACGCTACTAGCAGTCCTCCAATCAACAACAGATCCATTCTATACAACCCAATACCTGTAAAAATGATTTCCCCTAGACCTCCTGCACCAATTCTTGCGGCTAAGGTAGCACTAGCGATAATTTCAACTAAAGATGTTTTAATACCTGTAAGTATTAAAGGTAGTGCTAAAGGTATCATTACTTTATACCAAACCTGAAATTCATTCATACCACATGCATATGCAGTTTCAATCATAAATTCAGGAACATTTTCTAAAGAAGCAACTGTATTCATTAATATAGGTGGTATACCTAATAATACAAGTGCTACAATAGCAGGTTTTACACCAGTACCAAGTATTGGTATCAATAGAATTAAGATTGCTAGAGAAGGAATAATCCTTAATATACTAAACAATCCAACTGTTATTTTTTTTAGTTTTTTATACTTTACAACAAGTATTCCAAAAGATACACCAATTATTAAGGCAATAATCAAAGAAATTATACTAATAGTAAGATGATTAGCTATTGCTGTTAGTATTTTATCCATATTATTTTGTACATATTCAAATAATTTATTTAACATATAATTTCCTTCTAGGTATATCCAATTAATAGTTTAACATGTATAAAAAAATTCACTAACTATAAAGCTTGTGAATTGATTTCAATATTTAACAATTTTATTATTTCTTTATTACCGGTACCCATAATTCCATTTCATAATCATCACTTTGCATATCATCACCTTCGTAATAATATTCAATATCATAATTATCAGCCCTTTTATATTCTGTGTTTTCTAAATATCCTTCTACTGATTCAAAACCTTCTAAAATTGCTTTAGGTATAGCACCTTTTATTTTTACTATTAAATATAATGATTTAGGAATCTCAAATATTTGTAAGTTTGTTTCTTCTACTTTACTTGCATCATCTAAATCAAATCCAGCAAAATATGAAAAACTATCCCCACTTGAACCATAACATACTCCATAACTTTCACCATTCCCTAATGAAATAAGTTGTTCAATAGTGTAGTCATTCATTAATGTATCCCAAAGTTTTACACACATACTTGATGATTTAACTCTTTCACCTATACCAGCAAGTACTAGATTATCTTTTTCTTCAAATTTATATTCCATAATATACTCCTAAATACATCTTATCACTTAATCATCGTAGGTAATATTTAAATCTTTAAAATATCCATCTGTGCCAATATCCACAAATATACCTACAGATCCTCTTTTATATTTACCATGTTTTAAATCATCCACTCTTAAAACTAGATTGTCATTTATATATAAATCAGCTTTATCATCTTTGATTATAGCTTTAAGCTTTATCCATTCATTTAAGTTTATATTTGCAGGTCCTTCATAATCTGTAATATTTTTATTCCTAAAATAATCAAATGTATAAGTTGGATATGAGAAATATTGAAGAACCCTATTTTTTCTAACAGGATCATCTGTATTACCATTTGTCGGTCTAACATATAGTGATTCAAAAGATAAATCATCATCACCAATTCTAAAAGCAATCCCAATAAAACCTCTAGAATGACTAGGAGCATTGTCTAGTAACTTACTATACAACATAACTTCGATAGTTCCATTATGAAAATCACTATCCACTAGTTTTACATATGTGTTTTCATCTGGTTGGTCAATCTTGTTTGATTTAATAACTCTTAATACATTTTCATTATTTATTGTTGATTCTTCTAGATGAGTGTTTACTGCAATGTAATCATTTATATTCATAACATGCCCTCCTATATAACTTAATAATATTAAAGTTAAAAAAAAGAAACAACTTATGTTTCATAGGTTCTATAATAAATGGCACCCTCGACGAGAATCGAACTCGTAACTAGCCCTTAGGAGGGGCTTGTTATATCCATTTAACTACAAGGGCATATCAACTTAAATATTATACAAGTTTTATCTTAAATATTAAAGAACTAAAGGTGGAGATTATCTCCACCTTTGATCTTTTGTATTAGCTAAGCTATTAGCTTCACTTGGTCCTTTACTACCTTGTTCATAAATATAGACTGGAAGATTTGCTTTTTTATATTCTTCTTTTAATCCTTCAATATATTTCCAACTAGTTTCTATTTGATTCCATCTACTAAACCAAGAACTATCATCATTTAAACATGCTAGAATCATTCTTTCATAAGCTTCAGGTGTATTCAATCTAAACACATCCTCGCAGCTTTGACAAAACTCCATCTTAGCTCTTGTTACACCAGACTCTTCTCCTGGTGTTTTTATATTAAATTCAAGATATACACCTTCCACTGGTTGAATCTTTATTATTAACACATCAGGATCTACACTAGGTGTAGTTCTTCTAAATGTTAATGCTACTTCTACCTCTCTATTATCACACTTCTTTCCTGTTCTAATAAAGAATGGTACATCCTTCCATCTTTCATTATCCACAAATAACTTAAGAGCCGCATATGTTTCTGTTTTAGAATTATCATCTACTTTATCTTCTTCCACATATCCTTTATATTGTCCAAGTATCATAGATTTAGAAATATCAATATCCTTGATAGGTCTTAAATCTTTTAAAACATTATACTGTTCTTCATGGATAATTCCTTGAGGATTATCCATAGCCACAATAGTAAGTATTTGTAGTAAATGATTAGTAACCATATCCATTAAAGCACCTGTTTCATCATAGTAATCAGCTCTACTACCAACCCCTACTTCTTCAAGAGCTGATATATGAACACTCTCAATACTATCACTATTCCAAACCTTAGAAATCATATGATTTGTTGTTCTAATAGTTAAAATGTTACGAATCATTTCTTTTCCTAGATAATGATCTATTCTATAGATGTTATCTTTCCCAAATGTTGTTTCTAATCTTTCACTTAGATATCCTGCGTTCTCTAAAGAATCCCCAAAAGGCTTTTCTAATATAATCTTTGGGTTTTTAATACATTTTGTCTTCTCTACACCAATAGATATCTGCTCAAAAAATGCTGGTGCTACAGCTAAATAAACCACATGGTTTTCAATATTTTTATTTTTATAATAATTATTTAAAACTTGAAAATCTTCTTCCTTTGTAAAGTCCATCTTCAAATAATTAATATGTTTAAAGAATTCTTTAAGCTTATCATCAGTAACTTTTAATCTTGCAAACTTTTTAATCCAATCAGTAATTATATTTGTATAATCTTCATTTTTATAATCTCTTCTTCCGATTGCACATATATCAAAATCTTTTTCTAATAAACCTCTAGAAAAAAGATTATATAATGCTGGCATTAGTTTTCTATAAGTTAAATCCCCAGTAGAACCAAAAATGGTTATTCCTGTCTTATTCATCTTCATTCCAATCATGGTGTTCAAATCCTTCAACACCTTTTCTTTGATATGTATGAGCCCCAAAGTAATCTCTTTGGGCTTGAATGATGTTAGCACCTAATAAATCACTAGATAAACTATCAATATAAGTTAAAGCACTAGTAAATACTGGTAATGCTAAACCACTTCTTAAACCTTCAATTACAACTTCTCTTAAATCACCACTATTATCAATAACTTGCTTCTTAAATACTGGTAAAGTTAAAATATTTTCATTACCCTCTTCATAAGCACCCATTATTTCTTGTAGTAATCTTGCTTGAATAATACATCCAGCTCTAAATATAGCCGCAATTTCTTTTAAATTTAAATTCCATCCATACTTATCTGAGGCATTCTTATATAAACCAAAGCCTTGCGCAAAAGCTACACTCTTGCCTAAAGAATATGCTTTTCTAATAACTTCTAAATCAAGGTTCTTTCCATCACCCTTAGATACTGTACTATTTAACTCTTTTCTTAAGTTTAATTCATTAGACATGATTCTAGCTTGATAAGCTGCTGTTAGAAGAGACGCATTATATTCTTGTGATAAAGCTTCAATACTAGTCCATCTACCAGTACCTTTATTACCTGCCACATCCACAATAATATCAACTATATCATTATCACTCTTATCATCTTTTTCTCTTAAAACTCTAGAAGTTATAGAAACTAAGTATGATTCAACTTCTGTTTCATTCCATTTCTTTAAGATTTCAGATATCTCTAAATTACTATATCCATCATTCTTTAATATTAAATACGCTTCCGCTAGTAACTGCATATCCGCATATTCAATACCATTATGAACCATCTTCACATAATGCCCACTTCCCTTAGGACCAATATATGTACAACAAGCATCTCCATCATACTTAGCTGAAATAGCTTCTAAGATACCACCTATTTCTAAATAAGCTTCCTTATTACCTGAAGGCATAATACTTGGACCTTTTAAAGCCCCTTCTTCCCCTCCAGAAACACCAACACCAAAGTAATTAAGCCCTAATTCGTTTAATCTTTCTTCTCTAGCATTAGTATCTTTAAAATATGAATTACCCGCATCCATAATAATATCTCCTTTATCAAGTAAAGGAATTAATTCATCTATAACTAGATCCACAGGTTTTCCTGCTGAAACCATTAAAAACACTTTTCTAGGAGTACTTAATGAATTTACAAAATCTTTTATATCTTCATAACCTTCAAAATTAGAATGATTTTCATCAATCAATTCTTTTGTTTTACTAAAGCTTCTATTATACCCAGAAACCTTATAACCATTATTAAGCATATTCTTCGCGATGTTTTTACCCATTACTCCTAAACCAATTACCCCAATATCATTCATTATTCTTCCTCCATAATAACTGCTATACCTTCTGGTAAATCTACTACACTTTCAACCTTATCAATTAATCCATCCTTCAAAGAAATAGAAACTAAATTATTACTTAATCTATTCGCAATAATTAAACAATCCTTTTCTAAAATAAAATCCCTAGGATGTAACCCTTCACTACTAAACACTTGTAATAACTTCACATTTTCATTATCTACACCTATAACTGAAATCACATCTTCAGTTCTAGTTGATACATAAATATATTTTCCATCATCACTAATTCTAATTGCGGCAGTATCTTTCACATGCGTTTTATCAGTTAATAAATTAACTTTATTAACTACCTTCATTTCATTTAGATCTACTACATATAAAATATTACTTAGCTCCCCAGCCACATACAAATATCTATTGTCTTTAGAAAATACTCCATGTCTTGGTCCACTTCCTTCTTCAAATTCTATTGAACCAACAATACTATAATCCTTATCAATTACAACTATCTTATCTAAGAATAAACAAGGTACTAAGAATTTATCTTCATAGAATAATACTTGATGACTACCTGCTTTTTCTTTTATTAAAACCTTTTTAACTAAAGATAATTTATTATCTTCTACCTTAACAACACTAAAAGTACCTTCATGATAGTTACATGTATATAAAAAATCACCTTTTGAATCAATAAAACAAGAAGTACTATCTTCATACTGTAAACTATCTAACACATTACCTTCTTTATCAAAAATAGTAATACCAGATCCTTTATCATAATCCACTACCCCAACAACTAAATCATCCTTAAATGTTAGATACTTTGGATTCTTTATTTTAGAAAATAACTGTACATTACTTAATTTCCTTCCATCAAAGTTAAAAGAGTAAATTCCTTCACTACTTTTACTGGTGTAAGTTCCTACATAACCTTTATAATTCATAACTAATACCTCTATTTTGATTATAACAAGACAAATAACTATTTACATTCAATATACCCTTGTTTTTCATAAAATGAAAAGGACTATTCAATAGTCCCATAAGATTCTAAATCAGTAATAACATCAAACCCTTTTGATTCACCTAAAGTAATAGATTCATTAATATTAGCTTTACCATTTTTATACTCTATTTCACCCTCAACATTAACTTGTTTTAAGATGTAATTTCCAAATACATAAGAAATACTTACACTTCCATTAATAAAATCCGGTTCTTCTATATACATATCATTTCTAACATAAATATCATTAAAATACTCTAAAATACCTGCATCATTTAAAACTATACTCAATGAAGTATCAGTAATAGCAACCTCTTTAATTCCAGTATACGAAATATTAATAAAATCAGTATGTAAATATTTCCCAACCATCTTAGTATAAGCATTTAGTAATACTTTCTTTGAGTATTTTTCATTGTTAGACTTAATATAGTTTACATTATCAATATAATAACTATCATAATCCTCACCATCACTAACATACAAATGATAAACATAATCATTATATCCTCTTTCAAGGACATCTAAACTTGATTTTGTATCATATTTTTTATTATTTATTGTAAGATTTTGAGTTCTATTTATACCTTGAATCCCACTAAAACTTAATTGATTATTTATATCTAAATAATAATTATAGTCTTCAATAGAAATATCCCTTCCTCTTCCAAAAGAGCATCCAGAAATAAATAATAGTAATATAAGTAATATCTTTTTTATTTTCATATACTTATTCTATCATTAAAATTCTTCACTTTAAAATAAACATAATAAACCATATACTAATATTATGAAAAAAATCATTACAACTTTATTAATAATTATATTCCTAATACTTTCATATTCAAAAAGCTATTATCAAGATGTTAGATTTACAAGCTACCACCCAAATGACAAAACAGGAAGTACTAAATGTACCGCAAGTGGTTACTGTACTAAAAACTTTGAAATAAGCGAAGAAGGCTTTTATATGTATGAAGGAAAAATAGTTATCGCAACTGCAGTAAAAAGATGTACTAATTCAAATACTGGAGTATGTGCTAACTATAATAAACTACCAAAAGATTTCCATCATTATGATATCTATGATGAATTAGATATTTCTTTTAATGATAAACAGTATAAAGCAATTGTATTAGATATTTGTGGAGCTTGTTATTGGGAGGAAGAATTTCAAAGATATGATATATTTGTGCCAAACAAAAAGAATATAATCGATACAAATGGAACTGTATTAATCAAAGAAAAATACCATTTATTACCTATGGTTATATCATTTATATTACTTTTAGTATTACTTATTCAATTAAAAATAATTAAATTAAAGAAGTTAAAATTTCTAAAATAATTATTCTACATCAATTCTTTCTATTTTAAAGATATTTGGTCTTGTACCATCATTACAGCCAGCAATCATAACTTTATCATTCATAGTGCAGCCTTTCATAATGCCCCTTGTAAAGCTGCATAAACATACCTACTTATACAATCCCACGCTTCACCACAAAACTTGCCATTTATCATATTATAACTATATAAAAAATAAATTTTATCTTTCTAATATAAAGTGTTAATATTTTCAATATGATATTAAATATATTAAATAAAGTTTCTACTGTTGCTATATCTATAATATTACTTATTATAGGTATACTATTTATAATAAATTATGAATCTTTCTGGTTTATAATATATATCTTTATTACAATTTATTTTTCTATTAACATAATAAATAAAATAATAAATAAAAAATTTAATTTAGCTTTTATTATCGATTTTATTGGTATTTATATCCTTATATTCCATAGAGTTTTTTACTTTAATCTAATTTATGTTTTACTTGGATGGTGGTTATTATTAAATGCATTTATATTATTTGTAGAATCATATATTTCAAAAAAAGATTCATTAGATAATACTTTAAGTAACTTACTTAAAGCAATATTTAACACATTACTAGGAACAACACTTATCTTGGGTATTTTAAAATCACCTATAATATTATCTAATACTGTAGGTATCTACTTAATTATCATTTCAATAATAGAATTAATAAACTTTTTAATTGATGTTTTACCACTTAATATTAAAAGTAAAATCTCCTTATCAATGCCTATAATATTATCAATGTTAGTACCTAGTAGGGCTTATGTATCAATTGATAAACTTATTAAACAAAACAAGGTTATACCAAATGATAAAGTAAGTAACAATGGTATAGAAATTCTTATACATGTAAAAAAGGAAGGAAATGAATCTATTGGACATGTGGATGTTGCAATAGATAACTATGTATATTCTTATGGTCTTCATGATCCTAATTCTAGAAAACTTTATGGAACATTAGGTGATGGGGTACTATTTAAAGTTGATAAACAATCCTTTTTAAAACAAGGAATTCATCAAGAAGACAAGATGATAATATCTTACACACTAAATACTACAGAAAACCAACTAGAAATAATAAAAAACAGATTAAGTAAACTATTAGAAAACACTTATTCTTTTAAATCTCAAGCACAAATATTTAAAGAAGAAAACAAACCATATAATTCATATGTAGACTACGCTTCTAGAGTATATAGATTTACAAATGCTAAAATGTTCAAATTTAGAAAAGGTAAGTTTAAAACCTATTTTGTTGCTACAACAAACTGTGTACTTCTTTCAGATTATTTAGTAAGAAGCAATGAATTAAACCTAATTAAGGTAAATGGTATTGTAACTCCTGGAACATATTTACAATTTTTAACAAATGATTTAATTAATAAAAATGGTGTTGTAAATAACTTTACCATTTACTATAAACAAGATGATAAATATACAATAAAAAGATACAATGGATTATCTAAAAGTAAAGATTATATTTCAATAAGAAAACAAGTATTACAAGAAGATATAAATACTAAATTTGATGAAATATCAACACACATAGTTATTTATGATAGTAATACTCCAATAGGAACTGGTAGAATTTATCAAGATGAATTAAACAATATCCATATTGATAATATTTATGTATTAAATGATTATTTAGATAAAAACATAGAATCCATAATTATAAAAGAATTATCAATTATTAGTAAAGCATGGAAAAATACAAAAAAGAGCTTATTCACCTAAGCTCTTAAAATTATTTGTATTAATCATCGTTTTAATCTTTTCTTCATAGTTAGTACCCTTTAGATATTTTAAAGCTTTCTCTAAGAAGTACTTAGCATTCTTTAAATCATCTTGAAAGTAATAACTTTGAGCAGCTTTATAGAAATATGTTCCAGCAATCATTGTTTCACCAGCTTCTACACCTTTATTAGCTAACTCTTTTGCAAATCTTCCATCTTTATCAAGTAAAGCGATCATGTACTCAACTTCTCTTAATGCATTGTCATATGTTTCATATGATTTTGCTTTTATTTTTGTTCTAGCAACCTTCATTTTTTCATATGCTTCTTTAGCTTTTTCTACATTTCTCTTGCTAGAATAGTAACTTATTTCTTTTTGATGAACTATAAATTCATCCGCATATCTTAAACTAGTATTATTTAATGTCTCAAATAAACTTTCTAGTTTACTATCTTCATTCAACATCATATAAGCATCTATCTTCATCATATCCCTTAATTTTTTAGGAAAGAAAATAGTACTAGGAAACTTATCTATTTCTTCAAGATACTTACTAGCATCACCCTTCATATATAAAGTTTCAGAAAGAGAAATAAATTTACTTCTATAAAAATAAACATATGCTACATACGTAACAATTAAAACAACCATTGAAGCTATAAAATATTGCCAAAACATAATGATAATCTCCTAATTTCTAGACTCAGCACTAACTACATCAAATCCTGCATCAATTAAAACTTTCTTCATTCCTTTAGTATCTTTATCCTTAGTAATAATTATAATTTCAATACCCCTAGGACCATAATAAGTAGAAATATTAGTAATACTTATTTTTTTATCCGCAAAACACTTAGTTAGATTATACATAACACCATATGTATCTTGTTCAATATTAACTACATATCTTGAACCCTCAACATTATATCCAAGTAAATTAATAAATGCATCAAAAATATCATTATCAGTAATAATACCAATTACTTGATCATCTTCAACTACTGGTAAGCAACCAATTTGGTAAGTTCTCATCATAGTAGCCGCTTCTTCAAGTAATGCATCTGGTGCAATACTCTTAACATACTTAATCATTATATCTTCCACAGGTGTTTTAGATAACAAGTAATTAATTTCATGAATAGATAAACTAGTAGCCTTACTAGGAGAACTTTCAGTAATAGTACCTTCAGTAATCAAACCAATAAGCTTACCTTTTTCATTAATTACAGGTAATCTATGAAATTCATTTTGATTCATTACATCTAAAGCATGAGAAACCTTTGTATCCTTGCTAATGCAATATGGATTAGCAGTCATTGTATCCTTAACATACATAGTAATTAACCTCCTAAATAAGCCTTCTTAACTTCTGGACTATTAGCCAACTCTTCACCAAGACCACTAAGAACTATCTTACCATTCTCTAAAACATAAGCATGATTCGCAATTCCTAAAGCCATCTTAGCATTTTGTTCAACCAATAAAATTGTAGTACCTTGTTTATTAATATCTATAATTATTTTAAATATCTCCTTAACAAGTAGTGGAGATAAACCCATACTAGGTTCATCAAGTAATAATATCTTAGGTCTAGCCATCAACGCTCTACCCATAGCCAACATCTGTTGTTCACCACCAGATAACGTTTCTGCATTTTGTTTAATTCTCTCTTTTAATCTAGGAAACCTTTCAAAAACTTTATCCAAATCTTCTTTAATACCATCCTTATCTTTTCTAAGATAAGCACCCATATAAAGATTCTCTTCAACACTCATCCCTTTAAATATTCTTCTACCTTCAGGAACTTGTGTAACTCCTGCAACAACTATATCCTTAGCATTATTTTTTGTAATATCATTACCTTCAAAAGTAATTATTCCACTAGTCGACTTAATTATACCACTTATACTATGTAAAAGAGTTGTTTTTCCAGCACCATTAGCACCAATCAAAGAAACAATTTCACCTTGTTTAACTTCTAAAGAAACTCCCTTTAGAGCATGAATTACACCATAATGTACATTTAAATCTTCAATCTTTAACATTATTAATCCTCCCCTAAATAAGCTTCTATAACTTTTTTATTGTTCTTAATACTCTCAGGATCTCCTTGAGCAATAAGTTTTCCATAATCTAATACATATATTCTTTCACAAACATTCATAACTAATGACATGTCATGTTCAATAAGAATAATTGTTAGATTAAAATCATCTTTAATTTGTCTGATTAAGTCTGTTAGTTCCTTAGTTTCATTTGGATTCATACCAGCAGCAGGTTCATCTAAGAATAAAACTCTAGGATTTGTAGCTAAAGCTCTAGCAATCTCTAACTTTCTTTGTTCACCATAAGGAAGATTTTTTGCTAACTCATCCTTCTTATCTAACAAATTAACAACTTCTAATAACTTTAATGCCTCCTCATGAACTCTATTTTCTTCACTATAATATTTAGGTAATCTAAGTATTGCTGAAATTGCACCATACTTAATATTTTTGTTCATCCCAACCTTAATATTATCTAATACAGTTAATTCTTTAAATAACCTAATATTTTGAAAAGTTCTCCCAATTCCGTAGTTAGTAATAGTATACGGTTTTAAACCACCAATACTCTTCATATTACCATCTACAAGTAATTCTATACTACCTTCACTAGGTTCATAAACACCTGTAAGTAAGTTAAACAAAGTAGTCTTCCCAGCTCCATTAGGACCAATTAATCCAACTAATTCATTTTCATTTATTTCTAAACTAACATTACTTACTGCAGCTAACCCACCAAAGTTTCTAGTAAGATTTTTTGTTTGAAGTACAGCCATTATCTTACCTCCTTCTTAGTGAACTTATTAAATAAATTAGTAAATCTAAATTCAAATTTACCTAATAATCCCTGAGGTCTAAATATCATAATTAAAACTAATAAAGTTCCATATATTATTGTTCTAATATCCGCAAATGATTGTAAACTAGTATTTAATATACTAATTAATAAAGCAGACACAAATGAACCAGTAAAGCTACCCATACCACCAAACACAACAATAACTAATATATCGATAGATTTATTAAACGAGAAAATATCCGGTTTGATTACATAGAAACTTGTTGCATATAGAGTTCCTGCTACAGATGCTATAATTGCACCAATCACAAAAGCCATAATTTTATATTTTGTTGTATTAATACCCATAGTCTCTGAAGCTATTTCATCTTCTCTTACAGAGATACAAGCTCTACCAGGAGCACTATAAGTAAAAGTAACTACAACTAAAGTACTAAGCACTAAAAATATAAATATGATTGGCCAATCAATTAGCTTAGGTAAAACTAAACCTGCAGCACCATTAGTAATCTTCATGTTTTGGATGACAATCCTTATGATCTCACCAAAACCTAATGTAGCAATTGCAAGATAATCACCCTTTAATCTTAAGGTAGGTGTTGCAACTATCAATGCAACAATAGCACTTATTACAATACCAACAAACATTCCTACAAACACTGAAGGCAATGTTCCATTCATCATCTTTACAATAACACCAGCACTATATGCACCAATAGACATAAATCCAGCATGCCCTAATGAAAACTGCCCAGTAATACCTATAATCAAATTTAAACTTATAGCGAGTATTATATTAATACCAATTGTTAACATAACAGTTTGATAAACTTTATTAATAATACCCATAGATATTAAAACATTAATAAGAAAGTAAGAACCTATGATAACTACTAACCATGCTAGATTAGTTTTTGTGAATTGATTTTTTCTCATAATTCTACACCTTCTCCTTTACATTTTTACCAAGTAAACCAGCAGGTTTAACAACTAAGATTATTATTAATATTACATATACAACAGCATCCTTATATAACGAACTACCATAACCACTAACTAATGCCTCAATAACACCAATTAAGATACCGCCAATCATTGCTCCAGGTATTATACCAATACCACCAAAAACAGCCGCAATAAAAGCTTTTACTCCCGGTACTAAACCCATTAATGGATTAATAGAACTATAATAAATCCCAACTAAAACACCAGCAGCACCAGCTAGAGCACTACCTAATGCAAAAGTAAATGAAATTGTTTGATTAACATTAACACCCATTAATCTAGCCGCATCAGTATCTACTGAAACAGCACGCATTGCTCTTCCAATCTTAGTTTTAGTAACTACAAACTGTAGAGCAATCATCAATAAAACAGTCACAGCTAAGATAAAAATCTGTTGGTAAGTAATTACTACACCACCAATATTTACAATACCCTTAGGTAATAACGCAGGAAAAGCTCTAGGGTTTGCTCCCATAACTTTTTGAGTACTAGCTTCTAAAAAGTAACTAACTCCAATAGCTGTAATTAAAGCAGTAATTCTAGTCGCATTTCTTAGTGGTTTATACGCTATCATTTCAATAACTACACCTAGTATTGAACAAAATACCATAGCAACGATTAGAGTTGGTACAAATCCCATCCCTGTTTTAGTCGCAAATATAAACCCAATATATGCACCCAACATATAAATATCCCCATGCGCAAAATTAATTAATTTAATAATTCCATAAACCATAGTGTATCCTAAAGCAATTAATGCATAAATGCTACCTAAAGATATACCATTAATTAACTGCTGCATAAATTGAATCACAAATATACCCCCTTCAAGTATAAAATAGGAGAAGTAAACTCCTTCTCCTATTGTAGCTTATTTTTAATAGTTTTGACTATTATTGTGGACTAACAGAATCAGCACTTGATTGTACACCATCTACTAGTTTAACAACTAAAACGGATTTAATTGGAGTATGAGTAGCATCAAACGTAAAGTCTCCTGTAACTCCATTGAATTCTATTCCATTTACAGCAGCTTGTAATGCAACTGGATCACTACCTGCTTCTTCAACACCTTTGATTAATAGGTTTGTAGAATCAAACGCTAAAGCAGCAAACATTGCAGGTTCTTCATTATATTCAGCTTTATATGCATCAATAAATGCTTGTAAATTTTCAGAAGCATCTACTGCAGTATAAGCAGTTGTATAATAAACATCATTTAAGTTTTCTGCACCAGCCAATTCGATTAATGATTCTGAATCAAATCCATCAGCACCAACTATAACTTTATCAATACCCATTTCTCTTGCTTGTTTAATAATTAAACCAGCTTCATTGTAATAACCAGCAATATAAAGTGTATCAAAATCCATATCTTTAATATTAGTTAATACTGCAGAGAAATCTGTATCTTTAGCTGTATAGTATTCTGTAGCAACAATTTCACCACCAAGTTTTGTAAATTGGTTTGTGAATGCTTCCATTAATCCTTTTGAATAATCACTAGCTGAATCTCCATAAATAACCACTTTTTTAGCAGCTAAAGTATCAGTAGCATATTGTGCCATTGCAGCACCTTGGTATGAATCTTCGAAACAAACTCTGAAGATATAGTCATAAACAGCACTTTCTTTATTGTTTGGATCTGTTAATGTAATATTGTTTTGTGTAGCTGATGGTGAAATAACTGTAATTTGAGCATCATTTAATACTTGGTAAGTAGCAGCACTTGCTCCTGATGTTGCAGGACCAACAACCCCAACAACACCATCACTTGCTAATGTAGTAGCAATTGTAACAGCTTCACTTGAATCAGATTTGTTATCATATTCTACACCACTAAATTTTTCATATCCAGCAGCTTCGTTAGCTAGTTTAATTGCTAATTTAGAACCCTTAAGTTCAGCAACTCCATAGTCAGCTACAGCTCCTGTTAATTCATAATGTAGACCGATTTTGTATGTTTCTTGTCCTTCTGGTGCTTCTGGAGCATCACTACCTTCAGTAGTACCAGTAGATGTGCTTGGTGAGCACGCAGCCAATGATGCAACTAATATAAGCATCAATAATGACTTAATCACTTTCTTTAAATTCATATCTTTCTCCTCGTCTAATAAAATCTTCAAAAATTTGAAGTTTAGTCTATTATAAGAAAATATAGACACAAATGCAAGAAATATTGTAAATATTTTACAATTAATGAAAATGTTTTCATTTTGTTTATTTATCGTTACATTTATTATTAGTTTAATAAGATATAAGTAATGATATAATTTAAATAATAAGGAGATTATCAATGGAGAAAAATACACTAAAGATAAATATAACTTCAACAATGTCTTTTACACCTGAGTTAGTGTCATTAGATATTAATGATTCTCAAGTATTAACTAATACAAAACAAGCAATAACAAAAAGTAATGAAGTTTTTAAAAAACTTCAAGAAAAAATAGTAGAAATTGGATTTAAAGAAGATGATTTAAAAACAATACTATTTGATACTCATGAAAAAACTGAATATGTTGATAACAAACATATGGTTGTAGGTATTCAATACACTCATGATATGAATATTAAATTTTTAAGAGATGACAATAAACTAAACGACATTATCGATCTTATACAGAAAAATTTCGTAAAATTATCATTTAGGATTAACTATGAATTCATTGATAAATCAAAACATAAAGATGTAGTACTTT
Source organism: uncultured Erysipelotrichaceae bacterium (assembly GCA_964418835.1). Taxonomy (GTDB): domain Bacteria; phylum Bacillota_I; class Bacilli_A; order Erysipelotrichales; family Erysipelotrichaceae; genus UBA9076. Next base: position 21,922 of record CAYQNJ010000010.1, on the reverse strand, counting down.
CAATGGCAATAAAACAAGCAATACATAAAGCAAATATTATCTGTGATTCATCAAACTTAGTATTAGGTGATATATTATCAATTGATACTACTCAAGAATATAATAATGAGCTTATGAGTTATGGAAGAAGTAAGAATAATGATATGTTAGCAGGGTCAATAGACTTATCCTTTAATAGTATGACCCCAGAAGATAAAAAGATATCTGAAACAGTTACTGTTGTATTTGAAACAAAAAACTTCAATTAAATTGAAGTTTTTATTTTCTATTCTTTAGTAATAATAATCCTAATAATGAAGTAAGACTTACTCCAACATATTGAATCAATGTATTTGTTTCTGATGTATTAGGAACTTTATATTTGTTTGTTCCTGTTAACACACACGCTTGTTTAGCATCATCCCAAGTATATCCTGCTGGATAACCATCATCTTGACATGTTCTTCCTGGTACAGGAGTTACGTTTGATGTAGATGTTGGTGTTACTGGTTTTGGTGAAGGCGTAGGTGTTGGTACAGGAGTTGGCATTATTGATTTTTCTTTAAACACTGCAATAAATGTTACATTGTTTACAACTTTATAATTAGAAATATCTATTACAGTAGTACCATCTGTTGACCAACCAACAAATTCATAATTACCTTTGTTTGTGATTGTAGGAATATTAGTTAAAGTATCATTGTATGCAAATTGTGCTGGAGTCGTTCCTACTAAATCACCTTTTGCATTATCCACTTGATAATTTACGTCATATAACTTATTAAATACGATTAAATAAGAATTATTATATGGCGCTGATGCATTACCAGGTAAAGTTGGACTCATTAGTTTATATAGTGGTGAAAATTTTGAAATATCTACTGTATAGTTTCCTGCTGGAACTTGTAAGAATGAATAAGCACGTGAGAAACCATCTTTCCCTTTAAGTTGTGGATAGTATTTCTTTCCAGTCGCATTATTTGTAATAAATAATCCCAAGTTTGCATAGTCAAAGTCTGCAGGTTCTTTACCAAATTGCATTATTCCCTTATGACTATCAGAATTGATTTCTATTATTGTCACAAAATCAGCTAATTTTGAATAAACAGCCTTAAATACTGTATCATCAACTATTGGTACATTTTTTGGATTTACTATATTAACCCCATCTAATGACCAACCTTCAAACTTGTAATTTCTATTAGCTGTAACAGTTGGAATTTGATCAGTTTGAACTCTTCTATTATATTCTACTGAATATGAATCTTCAGGTTTGATTGTGCCCATTACAGGATCTGTTTCATAGCTAACATTATATAGTTTTCTAAATTCAATTGAGTAGGTATTTCCATGAGGTACATTTATATCTGTAGGTAAAACTGTAGTCATTTTATACAAATCAGAATAGTTATTTACTTTTACAGTATAAACACCTTCAGGTATTTTCAAAAACGAATATGCCCTAGCAAAACCTTTTGCACCTAAATGTTGTGGTTTATATGATACACCAGTATCTTTATTCACTATTTCTAAATCAAATAAAGTATTATACCCAAAATCTTCTGGTTCTTTACCAAATTGCATAATACCATTATGATCTTTTGAGTATAATTTCACTGTTATAGTTAGATGAGATGTTTTAGGTGTATTATCTTTAAACACTGCAATAAACTTTACTGCATCTGTAACTTTATAGTTAGCTAAATCTATAACTGTACTTCCATCAGTAGATCAGCCCACAAATTCAAAATTACCTTTGTTTGTGATCGTTGGTATATCAGTTAAAGGATCATCATACAATATATTTTGTTGTGGCTCTCCAACTAATTCACCTTTTGTAGCATCGACTTCAAAAGTTACTGGATATTCTTTTTTAAATGTTAATAGAATATCACTTGTTTTTGATGCTTCTATATCAAAGGGTACAGTTGTATGAACAACCTTGTCATTTGGTACTATTTTAATTAATTTATATACATCAGGATAATTTGAAACATTAAACATATATGTTCCTTGTGGAACTTTTGAAAAATGATATTGACGAGGATAGTTTACATTTCCTTTTATTTCATCATCTATTACTTCATTATTCTCCTTATTAGTTATTTGAACATTTAAATTTTGATATTCAAAATCAGCTGGTTCTTTACCAACCATCATTAATCCATTAGGATGTTCTTTAGAAAATATATTCACTCTCACGTTAAATGATGAGGTGAATTCAAATACAGCATTAAATGTTGTATCTTCATTAATTATAATATCTTTTATATTAATTAAGTTTGTTCCATCAGTAGACCAACCAATAAATCTATAATATAAATCTTCCATTACTGTTGGTACACTTGTAACACTAGTACCACAATCTATTTCTCTTTTGAAAAAAGTAAGTTTCCCTTTTGATTCATCACTAGTAAAAGTAACTATACATTTTTCAGGATTCCCTAAATCTTGTGCACTTACATTAGAAAATGGCAATAATAAAAAAAGTTGAACACAAAATACAGTTAGAATTAATCTTGTTAGTCTCATAACATAACCCCCTAAGCAAAAATATTCTAACATATAATCTTGGTATAAAGGCTTTTTCTATGGTATAAAGAACCACATTTTAACTTTGCACATTATTAAAAAAGCCATAAACATAAAGTTTACAGCTTTATAAATCACTTAATTTCTTTATTATCTATTTCATTTTGAAGTTTAGTAAGCAATTCTTCAATTGTTAATGTTTCTTGTTCCTTTTTCCCATAGCGTCTTACATTAACTGTTTGATTTTCCACTTCTTGTTCACCTAACACTAATTGAACAGGTATTTTATTAGTTTGTGCTTCCCTAATTCTATATCCTAGTTTTTCATTTCTTGCATCTACTTTTACTCTCATATTGATTTTCTTTAGTTCCTCTTCTAACTTTAATGCGTATGGTAGATGTTGTTCATGATGAACAGGGACAATAACTACTTGCATTGGTGCTAACCATAACGGTAAAGCTCCTTTAAATTCTTCTATAATAAATGCCACAAATCTCTCAAATGTTCCTAATATAGCTCTATGAATTACTACAGGAGTTGCTTTTTCTCCATTTTCATTTATATAGTTTAATTCAAACTTTCTTGGTAATAAGAAGTCTAATTGACATGTTGATAAAGTTAATTCATGACCTAAGGCTGTTTTAATTTGAACATCTAATTTAGGTCCATAGAATGCTGCTTCATTTTTTGCTTCATAATAATCAATATTTAATTCATTTAATATTGTTCTTAGTGAATCTTCAGCCAAATTCCACATCTCATCATCATCAAAGTATTTTTCTTTATTCTCTTCACCACGTAGAGATAATCTAAATTTATATTCTGTAATACCAAAATCTTTATAAACATCTAAAATTAAATCTACTACATTTCTTACTTCTTCTTTGATTTGATCTGGTCTTACAAATAAGTGAGCATCATTTTGACACATTCCACGAACTCTTTCTAAACCAACTACAGCTCCACTAGCCTCATATCTAAAGTCATGACCTAATTCACCAATTCTTATAGGTAAATCTCTGTAAGAATGTAAATCATTTTTAAATAAAAGCATATGGTGAGGACAATTCATAGGTCTAAGGACAACTTCTTCCTTATCCATCTTCATTATAGGATACATATCATCTTTATAATGATCCCAATGTCCTGATATTTTATATAATTCAGTACTGGCAAGAACTGGTGTATAAACATGTTGGTAACCTCTTGCAAGTTCTTTATCCACAATATATCTTTCTAGTTCTCTTCTTATAGTAGCACCATTAGGTAACCATAAAGGAAGTCCAGGTCCTACTAAATTAGACATCATAAAGATGTTTAATTCTTTACCTAGTTTTCTATGGTCTCTGCTCTTTCTTTCTTCTAATATCTCTAAATGTTTCTTTAAGTCTTCTTCATTATCAAAGCAGATTCCATACACTCTTTGAAGCATCTTGTTTTTAGCATCACCCTTCCAATAAGCTCCACTAAACTTAACAAGCTTAAAATGTTTTAATTCTTTTACTGTTTCTACGTGTGGTCCTCTACATAAATCAGTAAAATCACCTTGAGTATATGTAGAAATAATATTACTATCATCCATATTATTAATTAAATCAACTTTATATGGATCATCCTTAAACTTTTCTAATGCTTCTTCCCTAGAAAGTTCTTGTCTAGTTATTCTTTTACCATCCTTAGAAATCTTCTTCATCTCTTTTTCAATCTTAATTAAATCATCTTCTGTAAGAACCTTATCACCTAAATCAATATCATAGTAGAACCCTTCATCAATAACTGGTCCAACCCAAAATAAAGCATTTGGAAATAAATGTTTAACAGCCTGTGCCATTAAATGAGCACAGCTATGATTTAATACATTCAATCTTTCATTTTCTCTAATATTCATATTTCCTCCTAAAATAAAAAAGACATCCCACAAAGGACGTCATTAACGCGGTACCACCTTATTTCATACAATATGTATGCTCTCATATAGATAACGGTATTAACCGACAGTATTACTGTAACTCACAAGGAGTAACTATATTAATTGTTAATTGATTTTCACCTTACATCAACTCTCTTAATAACACTTTAATATAATGTTGTCTTGATCAACGTTTATGTATTTTTTATACAACAAAATCTCGATAAAGTCAATGTATTGCATATGAAAAGGTGTTATATTAACACCTTTTTTATTAGTCTAAGTAAGATTTAAGCATCCAATTAAGTTTTTGATATTCAGCAAGATATCCATTAAACATATCTGCAGTAGCACCATCATTTGCTTCTTCGGCAAGGGTAACAATTTCCTTAGTATCATTAATCCAATAAGAAACATCCTTTAATAATACTTTTACAACTTCACTAGATGATATAGGTTTAGATTCTAGTTCTTTTACTGCACTTAATTCAAGTGCTTCTTTAATACTTGCAACAGGACTTCCTTCCAAAGCAAGAATTCTTTCAGCAACATCATCTACAATATCTGCAGTAACATCATAAAGTTCTTCTAGTTTTCCATGTAATGTAAAGAAACTCTTTCCTTTAATATACCAATGTAAGTTATGTAATTTTATATACATTACCATTTGATTAGCTAGATACACATTTAATTTATCATTTAAATTGTTATTCATATATTTTCCTCCTTTAACAATTTTAATTAATTATTTAACTATTTTTAGGATAAGTTCCTATTCCTAATTTGTCAATTAATTTGATTTAAAGTTATTTTTAAACCAAGGGATACACCTATTTACATTTTTACAATATTCAATATAATCTTGCTTATGCCGTTTACGTAACCAATTCTCTTCTGTAATTTTTATCAATACTGTTAAATACATCCAAAAAATTATTGGTAAAACAAACAATAAAACATTATTAAATATTAGTATTATTCCACTACACACAAACATAAAAGCACTATATATAGGATTTCTTACAAATGAATAAATTCCAGAGGTTAATAATTGATTATTATCAATACTAGAATACAGATCTACGTATAATACTGCTTTAATCCACATATATATGCCTAAAATCATTAGAAATATTCCTATAAAAATAAATAGATAATTTAGACTTCTTATTTGAATTGATGGAATTATTCTATTATTAGATAAATATATAAAAATGATTGTTACAAGGATTATTGAACTAACATATATAGGTCCAACACCAAGTTTAAGTAATATGTTTTTCATTACCTCACCTAAAAAATTAAAATATAGTTAGCGTTTGCTAACTATATTAATTGTATTACTATATTTTATTTTATTCAATACTATTTAAAACTCACCTCAAAAGTATAATCATCAGGAATTGCATTATCTAATATACCTTTTAATAAAATTTCAGCCTGATTATTAGCATTCTCTAATACTCCCATTGACTCTAATTCTATCTTCGCTTCTTGAGCTGCTAATGCTTGTGCTTCATTAGCAGCTTCTTTTTCTGTAAAACTAAAAAGTTTAAATTGTTCATTGTAATACTTTATTGATAATGGATCTACATTTACTTCTAAAATACTAGCTTCAGGTATTTTCAAATAAACCATTTTATTTTCATTATCAACACTAACCCTAACTTGTTCGATATCTATTCCTACTCGCCCTACAGCTTCATATACCATTATAAATTTAGTTTTATTAATAAAATTATACCCTTCTCCAGAATATTCAAATACACCTTTGTAACTTATTTTAGCTGTAGTTAACTCGCTAGATTCAGTAATCTTTGCCATTAATAAATCAGAATCAACTTCAATTTTCTTATTATTTTCATTGTATTGATACGCAAAAAATAATCCTCCAATAATAGCAAGTGATAGCACAATATTTTTAATTGATTTAAAAATCTCGTTTAGTTTCATGATTCCTCCCCTTTATTAATTAATAGTAAATATACTTTTATATTATCATTTCTATAATAGTTCTTTAACACTATTATTTATTTTTTCAATTTGCTAACATTATACAATACGATGTAATAATTACTATAAATTTGGAGAGAATATGAAAATTAGAAATCATTATGTTAATACCTTTATCAACTTTATTATATTAGTTAGTATATTATACGCTATATTTGGTTATGTAATTTGTAAATTCAATAAAGATTATAGAGACTCTATAACCATTTCAAGTAATCCTATATATGTCATTGCGGATGCACGATACTATGAAGATAATGCCTTAGATACTAATACCACTAATAAATATACTTATGTTTTTTATATAAATAATCATTCATTTCACAAAGAAATTGATAATAATTACATAAGCGAAGAAATAACAAATGGAAAAGTAGAAGTAGTTTACTATAATGATGACCCAAATATTAATTTAACAAAATATAGATATGAAAACGCAACAACCATAAAAGATAATTTAAACAAAAACAGAAACATAATATTAATAATAATTCCAATAATTGGTTTTTTAGTTGTATATGTTCCTAAAATGTTTTTCGAATTATTACATAGAATCCGTTAAAAAACACTTCAAATAAATGAAGTGTTGTTTTAAAATGGTGATCCCTTAGGGATTCGAACCCTAGACCCACTGATTAAGAGTCAGTTGCTCTACCAACTGAGCTAAGGGATCGATATATTCAAATCTTACTACAAAATTCTAATTTTTCAATGGTGACTCGTACGGGATTCGAACCCGTGAATGACGCCGTGAAAGGGCGCTGTGTTAAACCACTTCACCAACGAGCCAAAAAAAATGGCGCCTAAAACAGGGCTCGAACCTGTGACCTAACGGTTAACAGCCGTTTGCTCTACCGACTGAGCTATTTAGGCGTGTGCTTAATAATATTACCACAACGATATTTTCAATGCAACACTTTTTTAAATATAAAATTTTTATTAATTTTGGAACAATATAATAATTACAAAGATACCTTATAGAAAACTAAGATACCTCATGAGTTAAGTTTACAGCCCATCTTTCTTTTCTTAACAACCTATAAGAAACTGCTAGTTTTACAAAATCAGTAGATTGCCCTATTAGATAAACAGCTAGATAATTAAAGTTTGTAAAATATGTTACAAACGCTAAAACTGGTATGTTTAACAGCCACATAAAACCACTATCCATAATTAGAGTATTTTTCATATCACCACCAGCTCTTAATATAAAATAAAACTCGGCAGTAAGCATATAAATCCAATACATCATCCCTTGTATTCTAAGCATATTAGTCGCAACTGTTTTAGACTCTAAAGATACATTACTATATACTAAAGGAACTACAAAACTAGATAAAATTAGTCCAATCGCAAATATCCATGACAACATAAAACTAACCCCAATCATCTTATATGCAGTTTTCTTAGCATCTTCTATTTGATTAGCCCCTAACCTTTGCGATACAAACACAGTTGTGGCAATTGCCATACCACCAAACAAGGTAAAGAAAATATCACTAATTGTAGTAGAAACTGCCAAACCAGTCATAACCACTAATCCTCTAGTTGAATAAAACTTAAATAATGTTGCCATTCCACTAGACCATAAGATTTCATTAATTGTTAATGGTAACGCCTTTAAAAATATAGACTGTGCTAAAGATCCATCAATTTTAAACAATTCAAATAAACTAGTCCCAAAATCAAACTTTTTAATATAAATAATATAAAATCCAATTAACATTTCAATTGTTCTTGCGATTAAAGTAGCAATTGCTGCACCCTCTACTCCTAAACTAGGAAATCCAAAATTTCCAAATATCAAACAATAATTTAAAGTGGTATTTGTTATAACAGCAATTATACTCATAAACAATGGATATTTAGTTTCACCAATAGATCTCATTGCATTTGTCATACTCAATGTAATAGAAATAGGTATTAAAGTGAATGCTGCATATCTAAAATACTTTATCCCTGTTTCTATTACAGAAGCTTCTTTTGTAAAATACCCCAAAACTTGATATGGAAAAACATAACCAATCAAAAAGAAAATAAAACCTAGTAATACTGTTGATATCAACATAAACCTAAATGATTGTTTTAATCCTTCTTTGTTTTTAGCACCATAATACTGAGCTAAAAATACACCACCAGAAGATGTCATTCCAAACATACCTGTTGTTGCTATCATATAAAATTTATTGACAGTTGTTACTCCACCTAATGCAATATCACCTAAATGACCAATCATTAGATTATCAATCAAGTTAACACTACTAACAATTAGTTGTTGTAACATTAAAGGAATTGCTACTTTTAATACCTCAAATAAGAATTCCTTATCAAATTTAAACTTATCTAATCTACTTAACATAAAACCCTCTTTTATAACTTTTCCATTATAGCAAATAACTTGTTATTAAATATAGCATTATTCACTATATTTTCACTTAAGTGATTTATAATCAATATATGGAGGATAATATGAAAACAATAAACGATACATACACACTACACAATGGCGTAGAAATACCATGCATAGGTTTTGGTACATGGCAAATTAAAGATCCAAAAATAGCTTATGAAAGTGTATTAGAAGCACTAAAAGCAGGCTATAGACATATTGATACCGCTGCAATTTATGGAAATGAAGAAAGTGTTGGAAAAGCAATACAAGACAGTGGTATACCTAGAAATGAAATATTCCTAACCACTAAACTATGGAATGATTCTCACACTTATAAAAAAGCAATGGAAGCAATTGATGTATCACTAAGAAAACTTAAAACAGATTATGTAGATCTATATTTAATACATTGGCCAAACCCAATAATGTATAGAGATAACTTTGAAGAAGCAATCAAAGAAACATGGCGTGCAATGGAAGATATATATAAAAGTGGTAAAGCAAAAGCAATTGGTATAAGTAATTTTATGCCTCATCACATTGAAAAACTACTAAGCATAGCTAAAATCTCTCCTATGGTAAATCAAATTAGAATATACCCAGGCCATGAAACAGAAGAAATTGTAAATAAAAGTAAATCTCATGGAATGCTAGTACAAGCATACTCTCCTTTAGGCTCTGGTAAGATATTTGAATCAGAAGAACTAAAAGATATCGCAAAAAAATACAATAAATCAATAGCACAAGTTTGTGTTAGATACCTAATTCAAAAAGGATATAATCCACTACCAAAATCACAAACAAAAGAAAGAATTATCGAAAACATAAATATTTATGATTTTAACTTAAATAAAGAAGATATAAATATTATTCAAGAAATGCCTAACTATTGTGGTGAACCTACAGATCCAGATACTGCATCATTCTAAAATTCACATAAAATTCATATTAATATCAAATATATTTCAAAATATTATCTTTTAATAGAATTATGAAGAGGTGATTAAATGTTTGAATTTAGAGACAATAACATAGATGAATCCTATGAAGAATTAAATAAACCAAGAAAAAAAGAAAATAAAATACTACACTATTTACTAACAGCAATAGTTGCACTTGTATTTGGATTTTTTGGTGGAGGGATATATACTAAACTAAATCCTTCAGAACAAGTTATTTACCAACAAACTCCAATTGCACAAAATACAGCAACACTGAATGATGATTTATCAGTTCAACAAGTAGTCGCAAATGTACAAGACTCTGTAGTACAAATAAATGTCGAAACAATAGCGACTGGCTTTCTTGGACAACCCTTGAAAGGTCAAGGCGCTGGATCTGGTGTAATAATTAGTAATGATGGATATATAGTCACAAATAATCATGTAATAGAGAATGCAGACGATATATTTGTTACACTAAACAATAATGAAGAATATAGCGCAAAACTTATAGGAACTGATATTAAAACAGACCTTGCAGTAATTAAAATAGAAGGAACAAATTTTACTAGTGCAAACTTAGGAGATTCATCATCTACTCTAGTAGGTGATACAGCAATAGTAATTGGTAATCCATTAGGTGAATTTGGTGGCACAGTTACAACAGGAATTATATCTGCGTTAAATAGAGATATAATCATTGAAAATCAGGCAATGAACCTACTTCAAACAAACGCTGAAGTAAACCCTGGAAACTCTGGAGGAGGCTTATTTAACTCCAAAGCACAATTAATTGGAATCATTAATGCAAAAACACTCGCAAACAACGTAGAAGGAATTGGATTTGCAATACCATCAAACGATGTAAAAATAGTTGTAGAACAAATTATAGATGATGGGTATGTAAGTGATAGAGCAACTCTTGGTATCTATACCACAGAAATAGGATACAACAACCAAGGTTATGAACCAGGTTTATATATCCAAAGCATTGTTGAAGGATCTGGTGCTGAAAAAGCTGGTCTACAAGCAGAAGATAGAATAATTAAATTTAATGATACTGAAATAAACTCATACCCAGAATTAAGTAGAGAACTAAAGAAATTTAAACCAGAAGATGTAATATCATTAACTGTAGTAAGAAATGAAAAAGAAATTACAGTTGATGTAACATTAACTAAAGTAATAGTAAAATAGAAGCCTAAAGGCTTCTATTTTGTTTGTTCTTTAACTCTAAACTTTACAATGTCTTTAATGATTCTAACTGGTAATGGCTTATCTAATGGAAACTGAATTGCTCCCTTTGAGTACTTATGCCCACTATATTTACTAACATACCTTTCTACACCACTAGCACCAGGATAAAACCCTAAATGATTTTTTGACATTGCATAATGAACCAAATTTCCATTTAAATAAAATGTAGGCATTGACCAACTTATTCTTTCAGTTGCCATAGGTGCACATTCTTTTATAATCTTTCTAATTTGATCCAATCTTTCTTTTTTTAAACCTTCAAATTGTAAGTGATACTCATCTATATTTTTCATAATTTCATTATACATATAAATGTATATCAAATGACATCAAACACTTCTTGATGTAATATAAAAATATAGGAGGTTTATTATGAGCAAGAAAAGAAAAGTAGTATTAGTAGGTACTGGTTTTGTTGGAATGAGTATGGCATATACATTTTTAAGTACTGGTGGAGTAGATGAACTAGTATTAATAGATATGGACACAGAAAAATCTATTGGAGAAACAATGGACTTACAACACGGTCTACCATATGCTAGAAACAATATGGAAATAAAAGCTGGTGGATATGAAGAATGCAAAGATGCTGAAATTGTAGTAATTACTGCAGGAACTGCACAAAAACCAGGACAAACAAGACTAGACATGACCGCAACTAATGCAAAAATAATGAAATCAATTACTGAAAGTATAATGACTTCAGGATTTGACGGTATAATTGTTGTAGCATCAAATCCAGTAGACATAATGGCTTATGTAGCACAAAAGGTATCAGGATTACCACCACATAGAGTAATAGGTTCAGGAACTATACTAGATACAGCACGACTAAGATATTTAATGAGTGAATACTTAGGTATATCATCCACGAATATCCATGCCCTTATATTAGGCGAACATGGTGATTCTAGCTTTGTACCTTGGACACATGCTTATATAGGAACCAAAAACTTATTAGAATATCTTGATGAAGAAGGAAGAGACTTAAGTGACTTACACGAAATTTACCACCAAGTCCAACAAGCCGCATATGAAATAATAAATAGAAAGAAATCTACTTATTATGGAATAGGTCTGGCATTAAACAGATTAGTACAAGCAATTCTCAATAATGAAAATGCCATATTAACCTTATCAGTATTACAAAATGGTGAATATGGACACGATGATTTATATATAGGAGTTCCAGTATTAATAAATAATGAAGGAATCCAAAAGATAATTAAACTATCATTAAATGAAGTAGACCAATCAAAATTTGATCAAAGTGCTAATACATTAAAAGAAATAATTGACTCCACAATAAAACCAATTCTAGAAAACTAAGAAAAACCCTATTAGATAGCTAATAGGGTTTTCAAATAAAGGAATGTTTAAATATATTATAGAAGTCCAATTAATGAACAAACTATAGATAAAATTAATGTACCAACAATTAATGTAACTGGACTAACTTGTTTTTTCTTAAGTAGATAGAACATTAATAATGTATAACCCATTGGTAATAGTTTAGGGAATATAGTATCGAAGAATGCTGATTGAACACTAACTTCTACACCTTCCATAACTTGAATAACTGGTAGTAAATCAATTCTTACATAAGACGCAATTAATGCACCAATAACTGTAATACCTAGAATTGTTGCTGAGTTTGAAATTAAATCAGAGTTATCTTTTAATATTTCAAAAGATTTAGTTCCTAAGTTATAACCCATATGTGTCCAAACAATTCTTAAGCACCATATTGTTACATAGAACCCAACGAATATAATTGGACCAATTATTAAGCCTTCTGCAGCTAATGAACTAGAAATACCCGCAATAATTGGAAGGAATGTGAACCAGAATATAGCATCACCAATACCTGCAATAGGACCAAATAACGCTAGTTTTAAACCTTTAATCAAATCTCTATCTTCATTATTTTCTTCTAATGAAATTAATAATCCCATTAAGAACCCAACTAAATTAGGATGTGTGTTAATAAATTCAAGGTTATCTGACATTGCTCTAGATAGCCCTTCCTTATCATCACCATATATCTTCTTTAGTGCAGGTAATTGAGCTAATAACCATCCACCAGCTTGCATTCTTTCATAGTTAAATGAAGCTTGTAGTAATGATGATCTAATACCTAAATTAGTTATATCTTTTTTAGTTAATTTTTTAGATACCGACATTTTTGTTACCTCCATCATTTATAGTTTGTACACCAGCTTCAGCAATTGCTGCTTCAAGTTCTGTTTTTCTTTGTTTTGCACCAAAGAAATCAAATAAAGCAAATGCAACACCCATTAAAGCAACTGGTAATAAGTTATTCATTTGAATAAAGTTTGCTGCTAAGAAACCGATAATGAAATATGGAATATATTTTGTTTTCATCATAACTCTCAATAACATACCAAATCCGATAGCTGGTAAGATACCACCAGCAACTTCTAAACCATGTATTAACCATGCAGGCATAGAATTAACTAAAGCACTCATAGCATCTTGTGCAAGGTAAGTAGAAGCAAATACGATAACTCCGTATGATAATGCAACAATTAATGTAGTAGTAATGTTAATTTTTCTAATTTTGCTTACATCAGCATTTGCAGCAGCTTCGTCAGCTCCAGCCATAAAGAATGAGAATGAAGAATAGTAGAATAAAATAACATATTGCATTAAAAATGAGAATGGAAGACAAAGCCCTAAAGCAACCTCAGGTGAAACTTGTGCTGTATAAGCTATTGTTGTAGACATAAATCCTGCAAGAACAGGGTTAGGTGGTTGTGTACCTCCTGCTGGTGTTAATCCAGCGAAAGCTAGTTCTGTTAAAGCTCCTGTAGCTAAACCTAGTTTGACATCTCCTAGAATAATACCAGTAATAGTCGAAACTACTAATGGTCTAAAGATGAAGAATGCTTCTAACCAGTAGTCAATACCAATAACTATTGCAGCTATTGCAAGCATTAACCCTTGTATTAATGTAATTTGCATAATAATTATCTCCTTTTTCTAAAATTTTATTATTTCTTTTGTATCCCCTGGTACGTCTTGACAATAAACATTTGATCCTGAGTCAATAATGAATTTGAAATTTTCCATATCCGCATCATCTACATACACTTTTTTAGTAATAGCTCTTTTACCAGGTGAGAAATGCATATTTCCAACATTCACATCCTTTAAGGTAAGCCCCTTTTCAATAAGCATACGTGCTTCTAGCGGTGACTTTACAACCAAGAATATTATTTGGTCATCAGATGCTTTATCAATGATATCTGCAGTATGTTGTAATGTGAAGAATCTAATACCGACACCACTTGATTTTGCAGTTACTGCCATTAATGATTGTTGTAATTGATCATTAGCAACTTTATCATCAGCCACAACAATTAAATTAGCACCTATTGTCTTAGTCCAAGTAACCCCTACTTGTCCATGAACTAGTCTGTTATCTATTCTAGTTAAAACAATATTCTTTCCTTTCATCATCACCACCTCCTTCACCCTTATTACAAGCAAAAAGTGTGCCAACTATTTATTAACACACTTTAAACCCTATATTTATCAGTTATTTTTAAAATAATTATATATTAACATTATTTCAGAATCTGGTATTTCAACACTATACGCATATTTTACGACACTAAATGAATCTTTAACTATATCCACAAACTCTTTATTACCCTTAATAAAGTTATCTATACTACTATTCTCTAGTTTTATTTCATTTTTTAATATCAATCTTTCTATTAAACAAGCTAAATGCATATACAAACCTATTTTACTAGGAGTAGATATCTCTTGTTTTAAACCTAATTCCATTTGATTCACAACTTCTTCTACATCTTCTAATACCTTATTCGCATTTAATATAGTTAAATGATTTACAATGTTGTTAAGTGTAAAGTTTTTAATAATCTTACTCCTAAAAACACTAATAAACTCTGGCTCAATGAAATCCTTCATTAAATCACAAAGCTCATCTAGATCATTATCTAGTACCAAATCCTCAATTGCTATATAAGGAATAGATTCAATATCAGGATTCATAGTACCTATAATAAATGAAACATCATATTTTTCAAATATAGGATCTTTTATACCATTTTCAACTAACCTTTCAAAATCATATGTAAGTATTTCTACATCTGTTTTATCTGGAAGGCTATCCTTAAACAAACTCATAATCTTATCCGCAGAACCAATACCTGTAGCACACACAGATAAGATAACCTTTTTCTTTTGAGTATTATTTATATATTTATATTGATATATATTTCTACTTTGTAAATTATTTAATGTCTCTTCCAAATCAAAACCATTCTTTATAGACATGCCTAACTCTAAAGCTAACTTAGTATTTACATTATTAATAATCGCAATACTTACATTCTCACTAACTTTAATTCCCTTATATATTTCTTCTAAAGAACCCATATCAACCATCAACAATAATTTATTAAAATATCTTTTTGTCTTTAAGAAATCATTTAACTGTATTGTAATCTTCTCTAAACTTACATCTAACTGCATATCAATCGCATCAAATATTCTTTTACCAACCATCTTATTAACTGCACTAGCTAAAGAGGACGCAGTTGAGTAACCATGACATAAAATCACAGACACAATGTTTTCATGATTATTCTCATTCTTAAAATCTATAATCATTGCCATTAATCTAACTTTCATCATGTCATCAAGTTTAATATCTAGATTTAAATTAATACTCTCAATTATTTCACTAGCAATTAAAAACTCTAAAGGATATTTTAACTGTAATACTTCCATCAATCCTTTAACTTCCTTATAGTTTTCAACTATCCAATTATTCACATCATAATAGTGCTTTGTATAATCCGCAATATATCTAGAGATTAATAAAATATCATTGTTACTTACCTTAATACTATATTTATTAATAATAATAGAGAATATCTTATCTGTGATCTTTGAAGTAAAGTCATTATTAATATTCACATTATTGCCCTTTTTAAATATTAAATCTTCACTATATATCTCTATAACATTTAATAATTCATCAGTAAAAATATTATTAGTAAGAGGATTTTCTAAATATTTCCTATATTCTTTTAACATACTCTTATATAAAATAATTAACTTAGAGTCATATGTATTACTTTGAATAGGGTAAGAAAAATTCATCATTCTTATATCATTACTATCTTGAAGTTTAAAATTAATAGAAGGAGCCATATTTAAAACATAACTAGGTAAATCATAAGAATATATCTTTAAAGATTCATCATCTTCTTTTATATTTAAAAACGATTTAGCACAAGCAGCTTTTGCACAATTTATTAAACCACCAACATTACCTGGTATATCAGAATCCATTAAAACCTGATATGCCAAATAACTAATCTCTATATTTCTATTAATCTTTGAAGATTCTTTTTTAAATATACTCGCAAGCATTGCTTGTTTTTCTTCTCTTCCTCTTTCTAGTAAAGAAGGTATTTGAATAGTAATAGGTATTCTTCTAAGTAATGTTTTAAGTAAAGCATCTTCAGGCTTTTGTGTAGTCGCAAATACTAACCTACAACTAGATTTATACCAATTTTCATTATCGCCTAATCTATGATACTCTCCCTTATCCATATATAAGAAAAGCTTCTCTTGGCATTCTGCAGGTAAACAATGAACTTCATCTAAAAACAATACTCCACCATCAGCTAGTTGAACTAACCCTGGATTATCTGTGTTTGCGCCAGTATATGCACCCTTTACATGACCAAATAAATTAGCAGTTAATAACTCTGGGTTATTTGCATACTCACTACAATTCATCACAATAAACTTCTTCTCTTTATCAATTATTTTATTATTTACTGCATATTCATGCATTAATGAAGCTAAATAACTTTTACCTGTCCCTGTTGGACCATAAAGTAATACTGGTAAACCATTAGGTGGATAACTAACCGCAGCCTTACATTGTTCTACCACATGAAATAAAGAACCCTTAGAGCCAATCAATTGTTCAAAATCGGTTCCCCTTTTCTTCAAATCTGAAAAAGTCGAATAAACAGAATTTGTAATATAGTAATTCATTTCCTCTAATGCACTAACATCAAAAAAATAGACTGGTCTACTATTTATCTTTACAACCTTACCATCTTTTATATATTCATTTAAATACTGTGAAACAACACTCCTACTTATATCTAATTCATTTGACAAATAAAGCGCAGTAAAACATTCTTTTTCAACAACACCATATTCAAGAGTATACTCTTTTAATTTATCTAATATTTTTTCCTTCATAAAATCTACCTTATTTATTATGATACAATCGATTTAGAGGATTGTCTATGAGATTAAAAGTAAGCCAACAACTAAATCAAATACAAACAATTAAGTTTAATCAATCCATGATTCATGATTTAAAAATATTAGAAATGGATGCTTTTAACTTAGAAAAACTTATAAATAATGAAATAGAATCTAATCCAATCTTAAACTTAAATTATAATTACAGAATAAAAAAAGACTATGATTTTTCTAATATCGCTAGTGAAACATCAATACTTGAAGATTTAATGTATCAATTAAATACATCAAACATTAACAATAAGATAGGAACTTATATACTTAATTCCTTAGATGATAATGGTTACTTTAGTATTGATATTAATGAATCAATAGAAATATTAAAATGTTCTATAAAAGAATTCAATAAAACACTTACATCCATTCAAAACCTTGAACCTAAAGGTATAGCCTCAAGAAACTTAAAAGAATACTTACTAATACAAGCTATTGATAAAAGAAACCTTTTACTAGTAGAAGCTATTAAAAATATAGAATTGTTTGCACAAGGTAAGTTTGAAAGATTATCAAAAGAATTAAATGTTTCTAGAGATAAAGTAAACGAATTGTTTAAAGAAATAAAAAATCTTAATCCATACCCAATAAATAATATAAGAAGTAATAATACTATATTACTACCAGATATCCATATAGAAATAGAGGATGATAAAGTTATATTTATGGTAGAAGACTATTCCAAATTAATATTAATTGACGAAGACACTACATATGAAGATAAAGAAGCCAACAAATATATTAATGAAAAAAGAGCACAAGCAAAATCATTACAAAGATCTACCCACAGAAGAACATTAACATTAATAAAAATAATTAAAGCCATTCTAGATATACAAAATGATTACTTTTTTACAGGTAAACTAAAAACATTAACTTTAAAAATGATTAGTGAAATAACAGAGTTTAATATATCTACTATATCTAGAGCAATTAAAAACAAAGGATACACCTTTAATAACTGCATATATCCTATTTCTAATTTATTTGATGTTAATGTGAATAGTAATAGTAAGAAACAAATACTTAAACTAATTAAAGATTTAATAAATAATGAAGATAAAAATAATCCATTAAGTGACTTAGATATATCTAAACTACTTTTAAAAGATAATATAAATATATCAAGAAGAGCTATTTCCAAATATAGAAATAACCTTAGAATACTATCATCATCTAAAAGAAAAGCTATTTATAGTGATATTCTCCCTTAATGAATCAGGTATATCTTGAGCAAACAAAGTAACATTATTCTCTAATAAAAACTTAAATGCTTTTTCATCTTCCTCATCAACATATATCTTTTTAGTTATAGGTTTTTTTCCTTTAGAATAATGCATATTACCAATATTACATGAATCAATAAATATTCCATTTTCAACTATTTGAGCTACTACTTGTGGTGTCTTAACAACTAAAAATATTTTTTTTGAAATTAAATTATTTTGTGCAATATAAATAAAATCTTTTATAGATAAAAATCTTATATCAGCATTTCCAGTCTTTGCGACAGTTTCCATAAGTCTTTGTTGGAGTTTATCTTGTACAACCATATCATCAACTACAACTATTGTTGAAACAGCTAAAGAACTTGTCCAAGTAACTCCTACTTGACCATGTACTAATCTATTATCAATTCTTGTAAGTTTTATTTTTTCATTTATCATAATTACTTCTATTTAACACCTTATAAGGAATAAATACAAATAAGAGTACAATTATTGAAGCTAAGAATATTAAAGAAGTAGGTATTTGTTTAATAACACCAAGTTCTTCATAAGTTAAATTAGAGTTACCAATAATAGTAGACCCAATAAATGGTCCAATAATCATTGGTAGCATAACTCCAAATATCATCCTAACACCTTGAAACCTACCAGACATTGATAAAGGTGTATAATCTCTTACTAAACCATTACTAATTGCGGTTAAAATCATATTGCCAGACATTAATATAATACCTACTATCATTAAAGGAACTATACCTTTCACAATATACATACCGATTAAACCTAATACTTGAATCACAAAACCAATTGGTATCCATTTTATTTTTCCATATTTATCTATTAATCTACCTACTAACACACTAATTATTGAAGACACAACTAATACAACACCTAAAACTAATGCATAGTTTTCAAACCCTAATGTTTTTTGAATATAAATTATTAAATAAGGCATCCATATTTGTGTAGCAATAGATATTAAGAGTAATAATACAAATGAAGTATACAAATTCTTGTTTTCTTTAATTGTTTCTTTTTTAAAACCATATACAATAGTATCTTTTAAAGAATACTCTGATTTTGTGATACTTGTATCTTTCATTAAAATTAATCCTAATAAACCACCAACAAATACTAATATACCAATCACACTAAAGAATATATTCCATTGACCATTTTGTGTAAAAGGATCTAATAAACCAAATATTACAAGCATTGCGATTAAAGGTAACACTGCAAGTATTGATTCTATCTTACCTCTTTCATTAGGTATAGTTACATCAGTAATCCAAGCATTAAAAGCAGCATCATTTGCGGTTGAACCTAAAAATGTCATAACACAATCCCATATAATCATTATCCATACAGTAGTACTAACAACATTAAATGTAGGAAATATCTTAGAAATATTTTCTTGTGTAATAAAAGTAAATCCTAAAACTGATAGTCCCCAAATCAAATAACCCGCTACAACAAGTATCTTTCTTTTACCTAATCTATCTGAAATAGATCCCATAACCAAAGTAGTAATAGTAGCACTAATAGCACTTAGTGCAACCATAGTGGCTATATCATTAGAATTACCACCAAGAACATTATATAGATATACATTTAAGTACATATTCTCTAACATCCAGGCAAGTTGTCCAATAAAGCCTAGAACAATTATTATAAACAAGTTATTTTTAGATAGTTTCATAAATACCTCTTATAAATATAATAACAAAGATAAATACAAAAGGGTTATAAAATAAAAAAGCCCTTTACAAGGCTTGATTTTACAAATGGTGGAGCCTAGGAGGATTGAACTCCTGACCCCCTGCGTGCAAGGCAGGTGCTCTCCCAGCTGAGCTAAGGCCCCATTTGTATATTAATTCGATGGTGGGCCTGAATGGATTTGAACCAGCGACCTCACCCTTATCAGGGGTGCGCTCTAACCACCTGAGCTACAGGCCCATAATAATTTCCATCGAATGCTTAATAATAGTATCATTTTAAAAAATGTAAGTCAATCATTAATTTAATAAAAATTGTATAAAGTTTAATAATATTATCTTTATCCATAATATACTTCTAAATATTACCTATCTAACATTTATTTCACTATTTTAAATAGAATTTCCTTAAGCATTAAATGCTTTAGTAATTCAACCTTTTTGGTAAACGACATATAAAATACACTAACAATTTTGCTAGTGTGTAATTATTCAACTGGTAAATCTACTGGCATCCATATCACACTACCTCCACTTATATTATTTATTTTATTACAATAATACATAAGTCAAATAAAAAAGACCCAGACATACATCTGAATCTTCTTATAAGCTCTCTTGTATAAACGATTAACGTTTTGAGAATTGTGGAGCTCTTCTTGCTTTTTTAAGACCATATTTCTTACGTTCTTTAGCACGTGGATCACGTGTTAAGAATCCAGCTGCTTTTAAAGCAGGTCTATAATCAGCACTTACTTCTAGAAGTGCACGAGACACACCATGTCTCATTGCTCCAGCTTGTCCTGAATAACCTCCACCAAGAACATTGATCTTAATATCAAATTGTTCTAATGTTTCAGTTAATACAAGTGGTGATCTTACTTCCATAATTAATGTTGCTAAAGGTAGGTAATCTTCTAACACTTTTCCATTAACAACGATATTACCTGAACCAGGAGTCATAAAGACACGTGCAATAGATGATTTACGACGACCAGTTCCAATGTAACTTACATTTGATTTTTTCTTTGTTGCCATATCCTTATTCCTTCCTAACCTTTAATTTTAAGCTCTAGAGGTTTTTGAGCTGCATGTGGATGTTCTGGTCCTTCATATACATATAAATGAGTTCTCATAACATTTCCAAGTTTAGTGTGCGGTAACATACCTTTAACAGCTTTTTCAACCCATTCAACTGTATATTTTTCACGCATTACTTTTGTAGTTCTTGTTCTCAAACCACCTGGGTATTGAGAGTGACTATAATAGCTTTTTTTGTTATCTTGATCACCAGTAATTACAATCTTATCAGCGTTAACGATAATTACGTAATCACCACAATCAACATTTGGTGTGTAAGTAGGTTTATGTTTACCTCTTAATACTGTTGCAACTTCTGTTGCAAGTCTACCTAGTGTTAAGCCTGCTCCATCAACGATATACCATTGACGAACAACTTCACTTGGTTTAGCCATAGTTGTTTGGCGCATTTTCTATTTCCTCCTCAACAAACGTAGTTTCCGGGGCTACATTTGGCATGAGTTGCCGATTAACATTGTATTACTTCAAAGTTAATAAGTCAACCAAAACATGCTAAACTAACGGACTTTTT
>CAYQNJ010000009.1:0-54278 GCA_964418835.1 uncultured Erysipelotrichaceae bacterium | reverse complement strand
TTAGGTCCATAGTCAGTATCCTCACCATATTGATTATCATCTATATTATCAACTGGTATTATTATTTGATATGACTGGTCATCATCAATTTGTATTGTTACTGAGACTTTATCTAAAAGATAATTATTTATATGTTTACCATAGTTATCTTTATTATTGCTTATCCAAACATCTTCTCCTTCAAATGTAATTGAAATTGTTCTACCATCATATAAGTATCCCATTTCAATAGCTTTATCTAATAAATCATCACTTACTTTTTCTAGATTTTTATCTTTGAAATTGTAGTTTTGTATTAAATCTTTGCCATCTTCATTTACACCACTTAGGTTAATTACTTCATTATTCTTATTAAGATCTATCTTAACTTCAGGATTGATTGACATGTATATAGAGGCATAAGGAGTTACAGGCATGTTTAGTATGAAAGAAAATGCGAATATTACCATTGCGGCTATAGTAGCAAGCCCAGCAAACATGTTTTTAGATATATAAAGCTTTTGTTTTTCTTCTTCCTTCATTTCGTAAATGTTATTTATTCTTTGACCAACTTCATAGTTTAAGTTTGCGACTTTCTTAAATCTTCCATCTCCATCAAGAACAACCGCATAACTCAAATGAGTTTCCATTACAATATAATTCATGCTTGATGACCTCCTTTCTTTCTTAGGCTATGTGATAAGTGTCCTCTAATTATTTCATAACCATTGGTTTGTATCACAAGCATTGCGACGATATATTTTCTATGTCTTTCTAAAGTTTTTCTTTCTACATTACTTCCATTTACTAATTTAGATAAAGGAAGTTTTTTGGTTTCTATTAACTCATCTAATATATACGGATTATCTATTGCGTAATTAATAGCTTTTTTACATGTTTCTAAAGTTCTATCTTGTTTTGGTGAATTTTCCGCTATATCTGTAATAGAGACACTAAAGGATAGTAATTGTGAAGATAATTCAATTATTTCTTCCTTTGTGGCTTGTAGGCTGTGTTCTTCCATTACATCTATATTTTTAGATGGAATAGAATCCATTAAAGTAGATTCATTTTCATCATCAGGTTCATCTAATGAAATTTGATTATAATGTCTTGATTCTTTTCTTTGATAATCTATTAATCTACTTCTTATTAACATTGAAGCATAGTTTAAAAATGAGCCTCTTGATTTAGAGTATCCTTTGATTGCCTCATGAAAAGCAATCATTGCTATACTATGTTCATCTTGAGTAAGCTCTGAATATTTATTGGTAAATTTATAAACTTCTGATTTTATAAAGGGCATGTACTCCTTAATTAGCTCATCCGCAGCCAACATATCATCTTTGGAGTCATATACCTTTTTTATAATAATGTGTTCACTCTGCATTTTTAACTCACTATGATTCTATTGTAGATATACGTAATGATTCTTAAAAAACAGGGGTAGTATCTATTTCAATTATAGATTAGTTTTAATTTAAATAAAATAAAGTATATTCTAAATCAATTATTATAATGTTAAAATTAATCGTAAGATGGGGGCATTGGTATGAATAAAGATTTTGAAACATGGAGTAATGCAATGATTAATTATCATTTGCCTAGATGGGAAGAATTGCCTGATGTGGATTTATACAAGGACCAGGTAATTACATTAGTACAAAGATATTTGGATCCTTTAAATATTAAAACAGATACTTTAATTACACCATCAATTATTAATAATTATGTGAAATGGAAAATAGTACCTAAACCAAATGCAAAGAAACAATATAGTAGATTACATTTAGCATATTTTATTTGTATTAGTGTTTTAAAACAAATAATGAATATTAATGATGTAAAGTTTGGTATAGAATATGAAACTAAGCAACAAGGTGAAGCAGAGGCTTATAATAGATTTGCAAATGCTTTAGAAACTTCTCTTCAAGAAATATGTACAAGATTAAATCAAAAAGAAGAGGTTTCTAATTTAAAGGATACAGATATTGGTATGACATTATCATGTAATGCTTTAGCCTCTATGCTTGTGGCTAGAAATTATTTTTCATTTGAAAAAAGAAAATTGGAAAAAGAAAATGAATAAAATATTTATCGTTGGTGGAGCTAATATAGATATTAGTGCAAGCAGTAATAAGCCTTTATTGGTTCACGATTCAAATCCATCAAAGATTTCTATGTCTTTTGGTGGTGTTGGTAGAAACATAGCTGAAAATTGTGCTTTATTAAAAGAAAATGTATATTTTTGTAGTGTTTTATCTAATGATGCCTTTGGAAAATCATTAAAAGATGATTTATTAAGTAAAAATATTAATGTAGATTTTTGTGATATTGTAGATGAATTTAATACTTCAATGTATTTAGCTATTTTAGATGAAAATAAGGATATGTATCTTGGTATGAGTGATATGGATATATTAGATCAATTAAAGGTATCTACTATTTCTAGGATGTTGGATTATATTAATAAGGATGATATTTTAGTTTTGGATACTAACCTTAGTGAAGAAATAATTAATTATATTTGTGTTAATTCAAGTTGTACTAAGGTAATGGATCCAATAAGTGTTAGAAAAGCATATAAGTCAAAAGAAGTATTAAAGTATATTGATATATTTAAGCCTAATAAGTATGAATCTGAAAGTTTGTGTGGAATATATATAAATGATATTGAAAGTGCAAATAAAAGTATTGATTATTATTTAGGAGTAGGTATAAAAGAAATAATAATTAGTTTAGCTAGTGAAGGAGTACTAGTCGCAAATAGTAAGGAAAGATATTGGTTGCATCATAATAGTGTTGAAGTGGTAAATGCGACAGGTGGAGGAGATGCTTTTTTAGCGGCTTATATAACAAGTAGAAATAAAAATAAAAATTTAATTGAAAATGTGAAATACGCTATTGGTAGTGCGGTGTGTACTATTAAGAGTTTAGATACAGTAAATGAAATGTTATGTGATAAAATAATTGAGGATGAAATTAATAATTTAAATATAGTGGAGGAAAACATATGTATATAAAATTGAATGAAGAAGTCAAAAATGCATTAGATAATAATTTGCCTGTAGTTGCGTTAGAATCAACAATTATATCTCATGGTATGCCTTATCCGCAAAATGTAAAAACAGCATTAGAGGTAGAAAAGATTATTAGAGATAATGGGTGTATTCCTGCGACTATAGGAATTATAGATGGTGTTGGTATAATTGGAATGACACCAGAAGAAATAGAAGCTTTTGGTAGTAGGGGTAATATAGAGAAGGTTTCTAGAAGAGATTTACCAATTATAATGAGCAGAAAGATGTGGGGTGCTACTACGGTAGCGACTACTATGATACTTGCAAACCTTGCAGGTATTGAGGTGTTTGTGACAGGTGGTATTGGTGGTGTTCATAGAAATGCACAAGCTACATTTGATATATCAGCTGACTTACAAGAACTAGCAAATACAAATGTTACTGTTGTTTGTGCTGGTGCTAAAGCAATTCTTGATTTAGGTTTAACATTAGAGTACTTAGAAACTTTTGGAGTTCCAGTACTAGGTTATAAGACTAAAACACTACCAGCATTTTATACAAGAGAGTCAAAATTTAATGTTGATTATGAAATGGATACTCCAGAAGAAATTGCAAATGCAATAAAAGTTAAAAGAGAATTAGGCTTAGATGGTGGAGTGTTAATAACTAATCCAATCCCAAAAGAGTATTCAATGCCTAATGAAATTATTGATAAAGCTATTGAAGAAGCTTTAACTCAAATGGAAAAAGAAGGAATTCATGGGAAAGAGTCTACGCCTTATCTTTTAGAAAAAGTAAAAGAGATTACTAAGGGTGATAGTTTAGAGTCAAATATTCAATTAGTATTTAATAATGCAAAATTAGGAAGTGCTATAGCTAAAAGCTATTGTAAGGTGAAATAATGCCAAATTTATATGATGAATGTGTGAATTTACTAGAGTCAAGGGGAGTCAGTCTCTATGATGTGGCTGAGTGTGTTTTGTTACTTCAAAAATCATATTATGAAGATTTAACCATAGAAATGTGTATTGATGAAGTAAAGGCAGTTATGAAAAAAAGGGAAGTGCAACATGCGATACTTACTGGTATTAATGTGGATATAGCATGTGAAAAAAATTTATTACAGTCTAAAGCTATTGAAGAGATAATGGGAAAAGATTACTCTTTATATGGAGTAGATGAAGTTATGGCTTATGGTATATGTAATTTATATGGTTCAATTGCCTTAACTAATTTTGGTTATATTGATAAAACAAAACCTGGAATTATTGGGAAACTAAATAGTAATAAAGAAAAGTGTAATACGTTTTTAGATGATATTGTTGGAGCCTTAGCTGCTTCAGCCGCAAGCAGATTAGCACATAGTAAATAGGAGTTAAAATGAGTAAAACAACTACAATCAAATCAGCACTAACAAAAAAAGAAATAATCCAAGGACTACTAGAGGTAGGGGTAACCCCAGGAATGACACTAGAAGTACATGGTTCGCTTTCTTCTTTTGGTTTTGTTGTTGGAGGTGCTCAATGTGTGGTGGATGCTTTATTGGAAGTTTTAGGACCAGAAGGAACATTATTGATGCCATTACATATGGGATGGAATACAGAACCTAGTAGTTGGCAATACCCACCCATTGAAATTGAACTAGTAGATAAAGTAAGAGAATCAATTCCTCCTTTTAATAAACAAGCTAGTGAAGCTTATAAGATGGGTGCTTTAGTAGATAATTTTAGAAGAAGAGAAGGAGTTATTACTTCTAGCCATCCTCATTTAGCTTTTATTGCCAAAGGCAAGTATGCAAATTTATTATGTAATCATCAATCACTTCATTTTCCTTTATCAAGTGAATCTCCGATTGCTAGATTGTATGAGATAAAAGGATTCTGTTTATTGTTGGGAGTAGATTTTGATAGATGTACTTCTATGCATTTATCAGAATATGCGACTGATTGTAGACCAATTATTGTACAAGGATCTTCAGTTAATCAAGGTGGTAATACAGTTTGGAAGAAGTATTTGGATTTAGATTTAGATAGTGATGAGTTTATTATTCCTGGTAGAGCCTTAGAATCATTAGGTAAAGTTATAAAAGGCAAGATAGGATCTTGCCAGGTTAAATTCTTTAGTGTTAATGATGCTGTGGATGAAGCCACAAGATATTTTGAAACAAAAGCAGGTTATGATTCATATAGATAAGATGCTAATCTATTAGAAATAGTAGTAAGCATCTTTTTTTCTTTGTCTGTAAATCTGCTCAAGATAGGAGAATCTACATCTATTACTCCCCAAACATTATTATTTATTATTATTGGAACGACAATTTCAGAAAGAGAGTAACTATCACAAGCAATATGTCCTTCAAATTTATGTACATCTTCTACTATTATTGTTTTAGAGTAAATAAATGCAGTGCCACACACTCCTTTTCCGGGTTGTATTCTTGTACAAGCTATTTTACCTTGGAAAGGTCCTAACACTAATTCCTTATCCTTATATATATAGAAACCGGCCCAGTTAATGTTATCTATGTTTTCTTTGATAAAAGCACTTAAGTTAGAAAGCAATGCGGTTAAGTCATTTTCTTCAAATAAAATCTCTAATTGTTTTTCGAATATGTCCATATATAATCCTTTCAATTCTTTACAATAATGATATAATATTTTTGTGAACAGGGGTACATGAAAATGTTGAGACAAACCCTTATCACCTGATCTAGGTAATACTAGCGTAGGGAGTTCTGATATCCTTACGCCTCATTCAAACGGAGGTGTTTTTTTATGAAGAGAAATGAAGTATTAGATCTTACTTATATGGCTTTGTATATTGCATTAGCCATAGTTCTGGATTATATAGGACAATTCATTCCTATATTACAGATGCCAAATGGTGGTTCAATTAATGTTGCGATTATTCCAGTATTACTTGCCTCATATCATTTGGGATGGAAAAAAGGAGTTGGAGTTGGTTTAGGATGGTGGCTTGTAGGTTTTATGTATGGACTAAATAATTGGTATTTAAATCCAATGCAATATCTATTAGATTATATACTTCCAATGGCTGGTGTTGGTTTAGCATCATTACTTCCAAAGGTTTCAAAGATTTCAAATGTATATATTGGTATAGTGGTTGTAGGTTTATTAAGATTAGCTTCTACAGTGTTATCTGGTGTGTACTATTGGCCACCAGAAGGAAGTGTTGCTGGAAGTGGTGCAGCTTGGGCTTTTTCTTTAAGTTATAATAGTCCTTATAACATAAGCACAATAATAGTTGCACTAATACTTGTTCCTATAGTAATTAATGTAGTAAAGAAATCAAAAATAAACTTTATAGGTATAAAGGAATAGCTTTCCTCTAGTGGAAAGCTTTTTTAATGTTATAATAGACAAGCATAAAAGGGAGGTAAACATGAAACCAAATGTTTTAGATCACGTTTATATACAATCATATAAGCATGATGGAAGCCTTCATAGAACTTGGAGTAAGGGGTTTGTGATAGAAACAGATGATGATAAGTTAGTTGTTGTCACAAATAAGACTTGGGTAATAGAGTCAGATGGAAGAAGATGGTACACAAGAGAACCAGCAATATGTTTCTTTTATAAGGATAGATGGTTTAATGTGATTACTATGATAAGAAAAACTGGTATTTATTATTACTGTAATATTGCATCACCTAGTTTATATGATGGAGAAGCTATAAAAAATATTGATTATGATTTAGATGTAAAGTTATATCCAAATGGAGAATATGAAATATTAGATGAAGATGAGTATTCAATTCATAGTAAGAAAATGAATTATTCTAAAGAACTAATGGATATATTGGAAAAAGAATTAAATATGTTGTTAATTGATATACAAGGTATGAAAGCCCCATTTAATGATGGTTATATTAATAAGTATTATGAGCTTTATCAACGATTAATTAAAGAAAATTAAAAAAAATTAAAAAAAATGAAAAAAGTACTTGCATTATGTTTTGAAAAGTGGTTTACTAATATAGCTGACGCAAAAAATCAGCCAAACACGAAGTTAACATAAAATATAAAAAATTAAAAAAAATAAAAAAAAGTGTTGACATGATTTACCGGGTTTGATATTATAGTAAAGCACCACTTGGTGACGATCTCTGAAAACTGAATAGGAAATTAAACAAAACAACGTCAATTTAAAAGGAAATAACTGACATAGAAGTCAGTGAATAAAATGAGTCATTCAAATGAAGAGTTTGATCCTGGCTCAGGATAAACGCTGGCGGCGTGCCTAATACATGCAAGTCGAACGAAGTCTTATTTGAAGAAGAAGTGTTTACATGGAATCTGATTTTAATACTTAGTGGCGAACGGGTGAGTAATACATAAGCAACCTGCCTATATGGACTGGGATAACGTTTGGAAACGAACGCTAATACCGGATAGGTAATCGGAAGGCATCTTCTGATTATTAAAGGTTTGAAACACAAATAGATGGGCTTATGGTGTATTAGCTTGTTGGTGAGGTAACGGCTCACCAAGGCGATGATACATAGCCGACCTGAGAGGGTGATCGGCCACATTGGGACTGAGACACGGCCCAAACTCCTACGGGAGGCAGCAGTAGGGAATTTTCGGCAATGGGGGAAACCCTGACCGAGCAACGCCGCGTGAGTGATGAAGGTCTTCGGATTGTAAAGCTCTGTTGTAAAGGAAGAACAACCTTATTAGAAATAGGGTCTGACGGTACTTTATGAGAAAGCCACGGCTAACTACGTGCCAGCAGCCGCGGTAATACGTAGGTGGCAAGCGTTATCCGGAATTATTGGGCGTAAAGGGTGCGTAGGCGGCTTGTTAAGTTTGTGGTGAAAGCGTGGGGCTCAACCCCATATAGCCATAGATACTGGCAAGCTAGAGTGCAGAAGAGGGTAGTGGAATTCCATGTGTAGCGGTAAAATGCGTAGATATATGGAGGAACACCAGTGGCGAAGGCGGCTACCTGGTCTGTAACTGACGCTCATGCACGAAAGCGTGGGGAGCAAATAGGATTAGATACCCTAGTAGTCCACGCCGTAAACGATGAATACTAAGTGTTGGGGAAACTCAGTGCTGCAGTTAACGCAATAAGTATTCCGCCTGTGGAGTATGCACGCAAGTGTGAAACATAAAGGAATTGACGGGGGCCCGCACAAGCGGTGGAGTATGTGGTTTAATTCGAAGCAACGCGAAGAACCTTACCAGGCCTTGACATCCCTTGCAAAGACGCAGAGATGCGTTAGAGGTTATCAAGGTGACAGGTGGTGCATGGTTGTCGTCAGCTCGTGTCGTGAGATGTTGGGTTAAGTCCCGCAACGAGCGCAACCCTTGTCTTTAGTTACCATCATTTAGTTGGGGACTCTAAAGAGACTGCCGGTGATAAGCCGGAGGAAGGTGGGGATGAGGTCAAATCATCATGCCCCTTATGGCCTGGGCTACACACGTACTACAATGGCTACTACAACGAGATGCCAGTCAGTGATGACGAGCAAATCTCACAAAGGTAGTCTCAGTTCGAATCGAAGTCTGCAACTCGACTTCGTGAAGTCGGAATCGCTAGTAATCGCAGATCAGCATGCTGCGGTGAATACGTTCTCGGGCCTTGTACACACCGCCCGTCAAACCATGAGAGTTGGTAATACCCGAAGCCGGTGGCCTAACCGTAAGGATGGAGCCGTCGAAGGTAGGATCGATGATTGGGGTTAAGTCGTAACAAGGTATCCCTACGGGAACGTGGGGATGGATCACCTCCTTTCTAAGGAGAAAGATGTACAACCGACGTTATATGGATAGTTTCCTATTTAGTTTTGAGGGATCGAAAGATTCTTCAATAAGATTGTTCTTTGAAAACTGAATAATAGAGAAAGACAGATAGGTCTTTCTGATAGTTGAAAAAACTAGATTTCTAAAAATCAGAACATAAACGTAATGATTTAGGAAAACAGTGTAAAGTAATTAAAACAGTTCAAACAAAAGTCCATGGGGAGAAAATCTCGACCCTGTGGCAGGTGATTAAATGAATAAGGGCGTACGGTGGATGCCTTGGCATATAGAGCAGATGAAGGACGCGACTAACGGCGAAATGCTTCGGGGAGTGGTAAGTACACAAAGATCCGGAGGTATCCGAATGGGGAAACCCAGCGCAGGTAACTCTGCGTTACACATAAGTAAATACATAGCTTATGATGAGACAACTCAGCGAATTGAAACATCTTAGTAGCTGAAGGAGAAGAAAATAACTAATGATTCCCTTAGTAGTGGCGAGCGAACGGGGAAGAGCCCAAACCAGACATAGTCTGGGGTTGTAGGACTACAATATAGTATCTAAATAGATAGTCGAATGGCATTGAAAGGCCAGTCATAGAAGGTGCAAACCCTGTAGGCGAAATCTTGATAGAACTTAGTAGTATCCTGAGTACGGCGAGGCACGTGAAACCTTGTCGGAATCCGCGGGGACCATCCCGTAAGGCTAAATACTCCTATATGACCGATAGTGAACCAGTACCGTGAGGGAAAGGTGAAAAGAACCGTGGGAACGGAGTGAAATAGATCCTGAAACCGTATGCTTACAAAAAGTCAGAGCACATTTACGTGTGATGGCGTGCCTTTTGTAGAATGAACCGGCGAGTTACTCTTGCGTGCAAGGTTAAGTGGAAGACACGGAGCCGAAGCGAAAGCGAGTCTGAATAGGGCGTGCAGTACGTAGGAGTAGACCCGAAGCTGTGTGATCTAGCCATGACCAGGTTGAAGGTTGGGTGAAACCAACTGGAGGACCGAACCGACCCCCGTTGAAAAGTTGGCGGATGAGTTGTGGCTAGCGGAGAAATTCCAATCGAACACAGCTATAGCTGGTTCTCCCCGAAATAGCTTTAGGGCTAGCGTCGAGGTTGAGTCTTCTGGAGGTAGAGCACTGAATTCATGATGGCACCATCTAGGTGTACTGATTGAAATCAAACTCCGAATGCTAGAATGACATACTCGGCAGTCAGACAGTGGGTGATAAGGTCCATTGTCGAAAGGGAAACAGCCCAGATCATCAGTTAAGGTCCCAAAATCTATGCTAAGTGGAAAAGGATGTGGGGATGCACAGACAACTAGGAGGTTGGCTCAGAAGCAGCCATCCTTTAAAGAGTGCGTAACAGCTCACTAGTCGAGTGCCTCTGCGCCGAAAATTTACCGGGGCTAAGCATAGTACCGAAACTATGGCAATACGTAAGTATTGGGTAGGGGAGCGTTCTATACAGCGTTGAAGCTATACCGTAAGGAGTGGTGGAGCGTATAGAAGTGAGAATGCCGGTGTAAGTAGCGAGATGTAGGTGAGAATCCTACACACCGATAGACCAAGGTTTCCAGGGGAAGGTTCGTCCGCCCTGGGTAAGTCGGGACCTAAGATCAGGCAGAAATGCGTAGTCGATGGACAACGGGTTGATATTCCCGTACCCGCATATTAGATGATGGAATGACGGAGAAGGTTAGCAATACCCCTTATTGGATTGGGGATTAAGCAGGGTAGGAGTTATGTAGGCAAATCCGCATAACAATCTGAATCTGTGATGACGAGTGAACAAGCGATTAAGTAGCGAAGTTTGTGATACCAGCTTCCAAGAAAAGTTTCTAATGTTATTAATATGTGGCCCGTACCAAAACCGACACAGGTGGTCAAGGCGAGAAGCCTAAGGTGAGCGAGAGAACTGTTGCCAAGGAACTCGGCAAAATTGTCCCGTAAGTTCGCGAGAAGGGACGCTCGTAAGAGCCGCAGTGAATAGGCCCAAGCAACTGTTTAACTAAAACACAGCTCTCTGCTAAGGCGCAAGCCGATGTATAGGGGGTGACGCCTGCCCGGTGCTGGAAGGTTAAGAGGATTTGTTAGTCGCAAGGCGAAGCATTGAATTGAAGCCCCAGTGAACGGCGGCCGTAACTATAACGGTCCTAAGGTAGCGAAATTCCTTGTCAGGTAAGTTCTGACCCGCACGAAAGGCGTAATGATTTGGGCGCTGTCTCGGCAGCAGACTCGGTGAAATCTTAGTACCTGTGAAGATGCAGGTTACCCGCAACTAGACGGAAAGACCCCATGGAGCTTTACTGTAGTTTGATATTGAATTTTGATTAAATATGTACAGGATAGGTGGGAGGCTTTGAAGTCGGGACGTCAGTTTCGATGGAGCCATCGTTGGGATACCACTCTTATTTAATTGAAGTTCTAACTTGCCACCGTTATCCGGTGGAAGGACAGTGTCAGATAGGCAGTTTGACTGGGGCGGTCGCCTCCTAAAGAGTAACGGAGGCGCTCAAAGGTACCCTCAGATTGGTTGGAAATCAATCGTTGAGTGCAAATGCAGAAGGGTGCTTGACTGCGAGACTTACAAGTCGAGCAGGGACGAAAGTCGGAATTAGTGATCCGGCGGTGCAGTATGGAATGGCCGTCGCTTAACGGATAAAAGCTACCCTGGGGATAACAGGCTGATCTCGCCCAAGAGTTCACATCGACGGCGAGGTTTGGCACCTCGATGTCGGCTCATCGCATCCTGGAGCTGTATTCGGTTCCAAGGGTTGGGCTGTTCGCCCATTAAAGCGGTACGCGAGCTGGGTTCAGAACGTCGTGAGACAGTTCGGTCCCTATCTGTTGTGGGCGTTGGAAATTTGAGGAGCGCTGTCCCTAGTACGAGAGGACCGGGATGGACGTACCTATGGTGTACCAGTTGTCACGCCAGTGGCATAGCTGGGTAGCTAAGTACGGATTGGATAAGCGCTGAAGGCATCTAAGCGCGAAACCAACTTCAAGATTAGATTTCCCATTCACTTGATGAAGTAAGATCCCTTGTAGGCTACGAGGTTGATAGGTCAGAGATGGAAGCATAGCGATATGTGCAGTTGACTGATACTAATAGATCGAGGTTTTAATCACACGAGAATTGTAAAGACGCAAACACAACTTATTAGAAAGAATTATGTCTATTATCTATTATTTAGTTTTCAGGGAATAATCCTGAGATCTGGTGACGATGGCGAGATGGTCACACCTGTTCCCATCCCGAACACAGAAGTTAAGCATCTCAACGGCGAATATAGCTATGCATGCCATAGTGAAACTAGCAAGTTGCCAGGTTAATTAAAGATACCGCAAGGTATCTTTTTTCTTAATTTGAGTAAATATTATACTTATTTTATTAAAGTATTGTATTATATATTATGCGATTGAAAGGAATATTATGGATATTTGTATTACAAAAAGTGCTAAAGATACTATAGAACTAGGTAAAAGGTTAGGTAATCATGCAAAGCCTGGTATGATTTTTACTTTATATGGTGATTTAGGAGCAGGAAAAACCTGTTTAACTAAAGGTATTGCTTTAGGGTTGGATATTAATAAAACAATTAATAGCCCTACTTTTAATATTTTGAAAATTTATGAAGGTAGTTTAACTTTAAATCATATTGATGCTTATAGACTTGAAGGTCTTGATCAAGATTTAGGTTTTGAAGAACAAATAGATGGAGAAGGTTTAACGGTTATAGAATGGCCACAGTATATTTACAGTATTATAGGTAATGAGTATTTAGAGATTACTATTAATATTAATGAGGATAATTCTAGAACTTTTAGTTTTATACCTAATGGTAAACAATATGAAACTTTATTGGAGGAAATATCATGTTAGTATTATGTATGGATACCAGTCATAAATATCTTTGTGTTAGTTTAATAAAAGATGATGAAATATTAGCGTCTTATCAAGAAGAATGTTTTAAAAAACAATCAGAAATGATTTTTGTTATCTTAGATAAACTTTGTAAAGAATATAATATTAATCCTATGGATATAGATGAGGTAGTTATTTCTAGAGGTCCTGGAAGTTATACTGGTGTTAGAATAGCTATGAGTGTAGCTAAAATCATGTGTTCTTTAAACAATATACCATTATATACACTTGATACTTTAAAGTTATATAGTGATTCACAAGAAAATTGTGCTGTAATTATGGATGCTAGAAGTAATAGAGCATATTTTGGAATATTTGATAAAGGTAAAACCATATTAAAACCTACTGTTTATGAAATAGATATTATTAAAGAATTAATTGAAGATAAAAATTTAATTGGAGATCTTTCTTTAATTGGTAAAGAAGATAAATATAATGATATTGCATTATCATTTTTAAAACTTAAACCCTATTGGGAAAGAGTTGGAAATATTCATTTATTGATTCCTGAATATCTAAAAGAAGCAACAGCTTATATGGCAAATAAATGATTAGAAAGATGAAGTTATCTGATTTAGATCAAATCATGATGATTGAAAATGATTTATTTACTTCACCATGGAAAAAATTAGATTATGAATATGAAATAAAATCAAATCCTTATTCTAAATATTATGTTTTAGAAGAAAATAGTGTAATTATTGGGTATATTGGTATATGGATAATATTTGATATTGCACAAATTACTACTATTGGAGTATCTAAAGATTATCAAGGTAATGGATTATCTAATATTCTCATTAATAAGGCTATTGAAGAAGCAAATAGTGCTAATTGCGATAATATTTCTTTAGAAGTTAGAGTAAGTAATGATGTTGCTATATCATTATATAAAAAACATGGTTTTATAAATGTAAATACAAGAAAAGCATATTATAGTGATAATTTTGAGGATGCTTATTTAATGGTAAAACCATTAGGAGGAAACAATGAGTAAATATATATTAGCTATTGAAACAAGTTGTGATGAAACTGCTTGTTCGATTGTAAAAGACAATAATCAAATACTTTCAAATATTGTAAGTAGTCAAATTAATGTACATAAATTATATGGTGGTGTTGTACCAGAAGTTGCTTCAAGAATCCATATTGAAAATATATCTGTGGTAATTGAAGAAGCACTAAAAGAAGCAAAAGTAACAATGGATGATATTGATGCAATTGCTATTACACAAGGACCAGGATTAATTGGTTCATTACATGTTGGTGTTCAAGCAGCAAAAACAATTGCATGGTTATACAACAAACCAATAATTCCGTTGCATCACATAATAGGACATATATATGCGAATAGTTTTGTGGATGAATTAAAGTTTCCTTTACTTGCTTTAGTTGTATCAGGAGGTCATACAGAACTTGTATTAATGAAAGATGAGTGGAGTTTTGAAGTAGTAGGAACTACACAAGATGATGCAATTGGAGAAGCTTATGATAAGGTGGCTAGGGTGTTAGGATTAGGCTATCCTGGAGGTCCTGCAATTGATAAACTTGCAAAACTAGGTAAATCAAATTATACTTTACCAATTCCTCATGTAGAAAAATCTTATGACTTTTCTTTTTCAGGTTTAAAGTCTGCAGTTATTCAATTAATGAATAGAATTGAAAGAAATAATGAAGAAGTAATCAAAGAAGATATTGCATATAGTTTTCAAGAAAGTGCTTTAAAACAAATATTAAAAATAACAGAAAAAGCATTAGATGACTATAAACCAAAACACTTAGTTTTAGCAGGAGGAGTTGCAGCTAATTCAAGATTAAGAGAGTTAATGCAAGAGATGATATTAAAACATCCAGACATCAAATTAACAATACCTCCATTATGGTGCTGTACAGATAATGCGGCTATGATTGCAGCAGCTGGAAGCATTGCATATGACCATAAACTATTTGGAAACCTTGATTTTTCTGCACAACCTAGCAAAGATATAGAAATATGCTAGTTAATATATAATATATATTTCACAAATATAAAATTAATGTTAGAATGTAATGGGTGATAAAAATGAATGAAAAAAAGAATAATGATTTAAACGATGAAACTACAGTTATGGTTCCAAAAGCTACATTACAAAGATACCCAATTTATTTAAAGGCATTAAGGCATTTATCTAAAGAAGGTATTACAAGAGTTATGTCTAGTGAATTATCAAAGTTAGTATCAATTGAACCTACTACTATTAGAAGAGATTTCTCATTTATAGGTAGATTTGGAAAACAAGGTTATGGTTATGATGTTGAAAGTTTAATCGAAAAGTTTAGTGGTAAATTAGGTGTTAGTTTTGATGAGAAGATTATCTTAATCGGTGTTGGTAATCTAGGAAAAGCTTTGCTTAATTATAATAAGTGGAATAATGTTGTTGGAGAAATAGTTTGTGCATTTGATGTAAAACCATCTAATGTAAAATCTTCTTCAGTACCTGTATATGATATCTTAGAAATTAAAGAAAAAATGCCTGAAGGATGTAGAATAGCAATATTATGTATCTCAAAAAATGTACAAGAAACAGTTAATATTTTGGTAGATAGTGGTATTACTGGAATAGTAGATTTCACTTCTGAACATTTCCTAGTGCCAAAAAATGTAATAGTTAAAGAAGTTAACGTTGTATCTAGCATACAAGAATTAGTGTTTCAAACAAATGCAACAAAGAATAACGAATAAAGGAGAGTTTTATGATTAGTTTTATGACCGCTCGTGAGCTATATGAATTTTGTAAGTTCGGTAGCAGTATTGAAGAAGATCAAATTGAATATGTTGAAATGCAAGGATGGATAAGAACAAATAGACATTCTAAGTCTATAGGTTTTATTGAATTAAATGATGGAACATATTTTAAAAGTGTTCAATTAGTTTATGGTGATAACCTAGATAATTTTGATGAAGTATGTAAGTATTTAACAGGTACTGCAATTAAAGTTATTGGTTTGTTTAAAAAGACACCAGAAGCAAAACAACCTTTTGAATTAGAAGTTAAAGAAATAGTTTTAGAAGGATCTTGTGATAATTCTTATCCACTACAAAAGAAAAGACATTCTTTTGAATATTTAAGAGAGATTGGTCATTTAAGAGTAAGAACAAATACATTTAATGCTGTATTTAGAGTTAGAAGCGTATTGTCTATGGCAATACATGAATTTTTCCAAAACCAAGGTTTTATATATGTTCATGCGCCTATTATTACAGGTAATGATGCTGAAGGTGCTGGTGAAGTATTTACAGTAACTACTAGAAGTGATAATAAGTATGAAGATGATTTCTTTGGTAAAAAAGCTAGTCTAACAGTATCTGGACAACTTCAAGCTGAGGCATATGCTTTAGCATTTAGAGATGTTTATACTTTTGGACCTACT
Organism: uncultured Erysipelotrichaceae bacterium; assembly: GCA_964418835.1. Lineage (GTDB taxonomy): Bacteria > Bacillota_I > Bacilli_A > Erysipelotrichales > Erysipelotrichaceae > UBA9076. The sequence continues at coordinate 38,162 of CAYQNJ010000009.1, read as the reverse complement.
TTTAGAGCTGAGAATTCTAATACTACAACACATGCTTCTGAGTTTTGGATGATAGAACCAGAAATTGCATTTGCGGATTTAGATGATGATATGAACCTAATAGAAGATATGGTTAAATATTGTATTGAATATGTAATGAATGAATGTGAAGAAGAAATGAAATTCTTTAATGAATTTATTGACAAAACATTACTTGAAAGATTAGAACATGTAAAAAATTCTAAGTTTGAAAGGCTTCCATATACAAAAGCTATAGAAATTCTTGAAAAAGCTGATGTTGAATTTGAAAATAAAGTAAGTTGGGGTATGGATTTAAATACTGAACATGAAAGATATATTTGTGAGAAAGTAATTAATGGACCTGTATTTATTACAGATTATCCTAAAGATATTAAAGCTTTCTACATGAGACTTAACGATGATGGACAAACAGTTGCGGCTTGTGACTTACTAGTACCATCAGTTGGTGAACTTGTAGGAGGATCACAAAGAGAAGAACGTCTAGATTACTTAATTAAACGAATGGAAGAAATGAATGTTCATAGAGAAAGTTTAGAATGGTATTTAGATTTAAGAAGATATGGTGGATGTAAACACGCAGGGTTTGGTTTAGGGTTTGAAAGATTTATTATGTATATCACTGGTATTCAAAATATTAGAGATGTTATACCTTTTGCTAGAACTCCTAAGAACTTATTATTTTAGAAAGGAAAAAGCCATTAGCTTGGCTTTCTTTTTTGATGGAAGAATATATATTAAAACAAAATGATGATGGTACTAAGATTACTGTAAGAGATGTTCAAACAGTTCTTTTAGAGATGCTTAAAGATATTGATGAAATTTGTAAAAAACATAATATACCTTATTTTTTAAATGGTGGCTCAGCTTTAGGTGCAATAAGACATAAAGGGTTTATTCCATGGGATGATGATGCGGATATTGCAATGATGAAGGATGATTATCATAGGTTTATAAAAGCTTTAGAAAAGTCACTGCACGATAAATATGTTTTTCATTGTTATGAAAGGGATAAAAGATATAATCCATTAATACCTGCAATGAAGATAAGAAAAAAAGGTACGTATGTAAAAGAAGTTAATACTTTATTAGAAAATAGAATTACTGAATGTGATGGTATATTTGTGGATGTTTTTGTCTATGACTATGTAAATAACAATAAATTACTTGATTTACCTTTTAGATTATTTAATATGGGCTTAGCACCTGTAATTGCACTTTTTGATAATATAAAAATTAATCCAATTGTATTAAAAGATGTATTTGTAAAAAATGCTAGAAGTTATGGTGATAGAAATAAGGGATCAAAACATATTGGATTTGATTTATGTTGGACTTTTAAGAATCCATTTAAACCATTTATTTTTAAAAAGTCAGATATTTATCCAGTTAAGTATGTACAGTTTGAAGACACAAAACTTCCAGTTGCTAATAATCATCATAATTATTTATGCGTTGCAATAGCACCTGATTATATGAAAATACCACCGGTTGATAAAAGAAATCCAAAACATATTGTGGATATTAAATTATAGATTATGTTATATCAAATTAATAAAGGAAGTAAATCATTTGGAGCGTCATCAGTATTTTCTGATATCCAATTTGAAATTAAAAACGTTGAGAAAATTGCAATCGTAGGAAGAAATGGTTGTGGGAAGTCAACGCTTTTAAAATGTATAAATGGAAATGAAAACTTAGACTCAGGTACTATTCATAAACAAAATAACATTACGATAGGTTATCTTGCACAAAAAACTTTAGAAGATGAAGATAAAACTGTATTAGAGGAATTAAATGAAGCATTTAGTGAGATATTTAAAATAGAAGAAGAATTAAAAGACTTAGAAAGCATTATGAAAGAAGATCATAGTGAAAAAACACTTGAAAAATATGCATTACTGCAAAGTAAGTTTGAAATGTTAAATGGATATTCTTATGAGTCTGAAATGAAAACAGTTTTTAGTAGGTTTGGTTTTAATGAAAGTGATTTAAATAGAGAAGTTAAAACATTTTCAGGAGGTCAAAGAACAAGGATAGCATTTGTAAAGTTACTATTAATGAAACCGGATATTTTATTACTAGATGAACCTACAAACCATTTAGATTTAGAAACTATTGAATGGCTAGAAGGATATCTAAAAAGATATCCAAAAGCAGTGGTATTAGTAAGTCATGATAGGATGTTTTTGGATGATGTTGTTGATGTTGTATATGAAATAGAGTATGGGAAAATGAGTAAATATGTTGGTAACTATACATCTTTTGTAAATCAAAAAAGAAATGATTTAGAAAAGATGCAAGTAGCATATAATAACCAACAAAAAGAAGTTGAAAGATTAGAAACATTAATTGAAAAGTTTAGATATAAAAAGAATAAAGCTGCATTTGCACAATCAAAAATTAAGTATTTAGAAAGAATGGAAAGAATTGAAGATCCAGATAATCCTGATACTAAAACCTTTAAAGCAAGGTTTAAATCTAAGGTTAAGGGTGGTAAAACTGTATTAATCATGGAAGATTTAAGCATTGGATATGATGAAGTACTTTGTAAGGTAAATCTAGAAATCTTGCATGGTAATAAAATAGCTATTATTGGTAAAAATGGAACAGGAAAATCTACATTACTAAAAACTTTGGTTGGACAAGTAAAACCATTGGGAGGTTCATATTTATATGGTCATCAAATAGAAGTAGGTTATTTTGACCAACAACTTGCACAATTTGATTCTACTAAGACTGTAATAGAAGAGTTGTGGGATGAATATCCAGATTTAGATAGAACAACAATAAGAACTATTTTAGGACAATTCTTATTTAGTACTGATGATGTGTTTAAGAATGTAAGTGTATTATCTGGTGGAGAAAAGGTTAGATTAAGCTTTGCAAAACTTCTTCTTAAACAAGCAAACTTCTTAATGCTTGATGAACCTACAAACCATTTGGATATTCCAGGTAAAGAAGCTTTTGAAGAATCTTTAAAAGAATATGATGGTACCATTTTGTTTGTGTCTCATGATAGATATTTTATTAAACAAATCGCATCTTCTATTTTAGTTATAAACGATAATGATGTAACATATTATCCTTATGGATATGAAGAATACGCAAATAAAGAAGTGGTTGAAATAATAGAAAAACCAGTAATAAAAGAAGTAAAACAAAGTATAAAACCTATTAATGCAAAAAGAGAAATCGTAAAATTAGAAGCTAAAATACAGGAGTTAGAAGAGTTATTAGAAGAAAAAAGGGAGTTAAGATTTGAACCAGAATATTATCATGATTATCAAAAAATGAATGAGTTAGATGGTGAAATTGATGATATACATAATCAAATAGAAAACTTAATGAATAAATGGGAAGAACTTGCAGAATATCATTAAGAATTATATTAAATTAGACTAATTTTTAAATGATTAGTCTTTTTTTAATTGTGGGATTAATAAGTGAAATCGTGTAACTCTATTTTTTTTATATTATAATTTGAATACAAAGAACTATATTACGAAAGGAGAATTAAAATGAAAAAATTATTATTAGTAATTTTTGGTTTAGTGCTTTCTTGTAATGTTGTTTTCGCAGAAAGTTTAGATTTTATTAATGCTGTAGAAGGTGGCAAAGTTATAACTCATTTTGAAGAGTATGCAAAATTTAAAATGATCTCTATAAGAAATAGTGATGAAAATATAGGAGAAGATATTATAGTTTTAGCTAGTGAAGATGGTATGATTGATGAAGTGTATAAATCCTATAATGGAACCTATGGCATGATAATCAAGCAAAATAAATAATATTTAACACTGTAAACTGGTCTAACTGATTTTGATGTCAAAAGTGGTCAAAAGATTAACCAAGGTGAAAAGATAGGCAGTATAAGTATTGATTCAAAATATATGACTAGATTAAATTTTGTAATAATAAAAAACAATGAAAGACTTAGTGAAACAGTAACACTAATTAAATGAAAATAATTACAAATGTAATAAAAAAAATAACTAATTGTGTAAATTATTCAATAATTAGTTTTTCTTGTTATAAAAATTATTATATTTAGTAAATATTACATTAATTGATATTATATAAAATTATGAAACTTATATTTAATAAAAATAAGGCTTTTTTAGGGTTTAAATAACTCAAAATAATAATATATTTTTAACAATTAAAATTATTAACTAATTATTAAGTTAAAATATATAAAATATAGTATAGGTATAAGCTATGTTTAATTGACTTATAGCCAAAAAAGCACTAAAATTATAATTAAGTTTTAAAAAAATGGAGGAAAGAAAATGAAAAAATTACTAGTAGCGTTGTTAGCTTTAGTAATGGTAGTTGGGTGTTCATCACCTACACCTGCAAATGATACAACAGGTACAACTACTACTACTGAAGAAACAACAGAACTAACAACTGCGACAACAGAGTTTACTGTAGCTACAAATAGAGAAGTTACAACTATGGACTATGTTGTTACAGCATTAGCTAGTGACCATGAAATCAACGCAAACTTGGTTGATGGTTTATTAGAAAATGATGCAAACACTAAATTAGTAGGTGCTCTTGCTGAAGAGTATTCTGCAAATGAAAACAAATCAGTTTGGACTTTCAAACTTAGACCTGATGTTAAATGGGTTACAGCAACTGGTGAAGAATATGCAACAGTTACAGCTGATGACTTTGTTACAGGTTTAAGACATGGTGCTGAATTTGAATCAGGAACATCTTGGTTACTACAAGGTGTAATTGATGGATATTCAGAATACCTAACTAGTGACTTCAGCGATGATGCTTGGAGTAAAGTTGGTGTTAAAGCTGTTGATGAACTAACAGTTGAATACACTATGGCAAAAGATGCTGAAGGTAATCCTACTTCTGTACCTTATTTTGATTCAATGACTACTTATGCGGTATTATACCCAATTAATAGACAATTCTTAGAATCAAAAGGTGAAGGATGTAAATTAGGAACTCCTAATAAAGATGATTGTGCATTTGGTACAGTTGAACTTGATTCAATTCTTTACAATGGTGCTTATATCCTAACTACAAATGATGCTAAATCTCAAGCAGTTCTTACAAAGAATGAAGCTTATTGGGATGCAGCAAATGTTTACATGACAAAAGTTACAAGAATTTATGATGGTGGAGAAGATCCATATTCAGTAATTAAAGGATTTGAACAAGGAACTTATTCTCAAGCTGGATTACAAACTAGCTGGGAAGACTATGCTACATATGCTGAAAAATATGCAGCTAATACTTATTACTCAATTCCAAATGCAACAACATTCGGTATTGTATTTAACTACAACCGTCAAGTATGGAATGAAACAAACTATGCTACTGATGCTGCATTAAAAGAAAATACATTAAATGCTATTAAAAATGAAAACTTCCGTAAAGCTATTAGAGCTGCATTTGATAGAGTTGCTTATTTATCAATTGGTGCTCCAGAAGATTTAGCTTTAAGTTCACTAAGAAATGTTGACAACTTCCCTGAAGCTGGAACTCAAAGTGATGGAACATTATATTTTGACCAAGTAACTACATACTACAATGAAGCTACTGGTGAAACTAGAGACTTAAATGACGCAGTTGATGCTTTCTTAAGTAAAGAAGAAGCTCTTGCTTATATTGAAGCTGCTAAGGCTGATGGAATCGTATTCCCAATTCACTTAGATATGCTTGTAAATGAAACAAGTGATACTCAAACAAAGAGAGCTAACTCAATGAAACAATCAATTGAAGAAAATACAGATGGACAAATTATTATTGAACTAGTATTAAGAAACCAAGATACAGTTAATAATATCGCATATTATAACAGTGACCCTGCGGCTGCTGATTATGATATCTCAACTTATACTGGATGGGGACCAGACTATGCTGACCCTAAATCATTCGTTGACATCTACTCACCAACTACTGGTTACTACATGACTTCTATGGGTCTTGGTACAGTTGATGAAGCTGGTAATATTCAAGATGAAGATATTAAAACTCAAATTGGATTGATGGGTTATGAAGAATTATATAGAGCTGCTGATGCTATTGTAGAAAATTTAGATGAACGTTATCAAGCATTTGCTAAGGCTGATGCATTCTTATTAGAAAAAGCAATCTATATTCCTACTTACCAACAAACTAGATCTCAATTAGTATCAAAAGTTGTTCCATTCTCACGTCCTTATGCACCTTATGGATTATCTGAATACAAATACAAAGGTCTAAGAACTCAAGAGGACCTTGTAACTACAGAACAATATGATGCTGCATACAAGACTTGGCTAGAAAGCAAGTAAGATTCTTAATTCGTTTTAAAAGGGTTGGGTTATGCTCAACCCTTGTTTTTTTCAAAAGGAGATAGTTATGAAAAAATATATATTGACTAGACTTGTAAAATCTATTCTATCTATTTTACTAGTAGTATCTATCGTTGTTATAATGGTTTACACTTTGGTTCCTGTTTCAAAGATTTTTGAAAATGACCCAGCTCGCCAAAAATTAAAAACTAATTATAAGACTGTATATACGTATTCAAAATTAGAAGAGTTAGGTTACTTAGATTATTTTACTATTGGTGAAATGTGTGTGGCTAAGAACTCAGCTGACATTGATGCATGTACAACTACAGGTACTCCAGAAAATAAAGAAGTTATAAAACAATTTGAAGATGATGGTTTTACAATTGAAGTACTAAGTCAGTTTGATGAAATGCAAGGCAGATCGATTTCTTATAGATTTTATGGTGTTGTTGAATTGCTAGGAAAATTCTATAAAAAATTAATCGTTATCGACCATCCATTTAAGATACAAGATCAAAATAACCCTGATATGAAAAGAGGTTATAGTTTTGGGTTAGACCAAAATAATATTCCTTCTATTCAATGTAGTGGATGTGATTATAAGTATCAATTGTATCTTGATGGTTCTTTTCCATTCATTCACACTAATGCATTCAAGTTAAATTTTGGTATTTCTTATCCTACAAATTCAGGGGTTTTAACAACTGATGTTATTGGAACTGGTCAAGGTTCAATGAAGAGTTTTGAACAAAAATTCCCTACAGGGGAAGTGTTAAAGAGTCCAATTTTACAACATACTTGTAAGTATAAATATGAAGTAGACCATTTAGACCAAAAGAGATTTGATGATAATTATGCTAACTGTAAGTTAAAGTATGATTCACCATCAATGATTCAAACTTCATATCTTTTTGGAATTGCTTCTATAATTTTAGCTTATGCCATCGCATTACCATTTGCGATTTCAATGGCTAGAAATAAAGGAAAACTTGTTGATAAGGTTGGTATTGCAGTTATTAACTTATTAATTGCTGTGCCTTCACTTGCTCTAATTTTCTTTGTTAAATATATTGGATTTGGATTTGGATTACCTGATAAGTTCCCACAACTTGGCTTTACAAATATAAAATCATATATTTTACCAATAATAATCCTAGCGCTACTTACTATGCCATCATTAATGACATGGGTAAGAAGATATATGGTTGACCAATCTAATGCAGACTATGTTAAGTTTGCAAAAGCTAAGGGACTTACAAAGAAAGAGATTTCAAGAAATCACATTCTAAAGAATGCAATTATACCTATAGTTAATGGCTTACCTAGTTCAATTATTTTAGCGATATCTGGCGCTGTAATTACTGAATCAGTATTCTCTATTCCAGGTATGGGTAAGATGTTACCAGATGCTATTAAAGCAAGTAATAATAATATGGTTATAACTTTAACATTTATATTTACTTCTTTATCAATATTATCAGTATTCCTAGGAGATTTATTAATGACATTTGTTGATCCTAGAATTTCATTGAATATGAAGAAAGGAGACAAGAAATGAGTGAAGAAAAGCTAACTAATAATGGATTTGAGTTTTATAAAGTTGCAGATTCAACTTCAGAAGTACTAACAACTCCAGTTTATTCTTATTGGAAGAGTGTATTTAGAACTTTCTTTAAGTCTAAAGTTGCTATAGTAATGTTAGTAATAATGTCATTTGTATTATTAATGGCAATATTTCATCCTATGATTTCTGGTTATGATAACCAAAACATGGCAAACATAAATAATAGTGCTAACTGGTTCTTAAGACCATCATTAGAACATCCATTTGGTACAGATGATGTTGGAAGAGATTTATTTGATATGGTTTGGGCTGGCGCAAGAACAAGTTTGTTCATTTCTATTGTTGCTACTTTAATCACAACAGTTATTGGTACAATTGTTGGTATGTTCTGGGGATTTTCTAAGAAGATTGATACAGTTATGATAGAAGTTTATAACGTAATATCAAACGTTCCATTTACACTAATAGTTATGATTATATCTTTCGCATTAGATGCTGGTGTATGGCAATTGATATTCGCATTATCTTGTACTTCATGGATTTCCACAGCATACTTTATTCGTGTACAAGTTATGATTATTAGAGATAGAGAGTATAACCTAGCATCTAAATGTTTAGGTTCAAGTACTACTAAGATTATTTTCCATAATATTTTTCCGTATTTAATCTCTGTACTAGTTACTAGTATTTCTAGAGATGTTCCTCACTTTATTTCTTATGAAGTATTCTTAAGTTTTATTGGAGTAGGGCTTACTGAAAAAGTAGCTTCATTAGGTAGAATAGTTCAAACTAATGCTAGATACATGCAAAGTGCACCTTACATGTTTGTGCTACCTGTATTAGTAACGGCATTAATATCTGTATCATTGTACATAGTTGGCCAAACTTTAGCTGATGCGAGTGATCCTCGTAATCACATGATGTAGGAGGTTAATATGGAAAAAAACACAATATTATCTGTAAAAGATTTAGAAGTTAAATTTAAAGTAAGAGATAGAGAACTTACAGCTATACGTAATATTTCTTTAGATTTTGAAGAAGGTAAGGTAGTTGCGATAGTAGGTGAAAGTGGTAGTGGAAAATCAGTTTTCACTAAAACATTTACTGGTATGTTAGATATCAATGGAAGAATTACAAATGGAGAAATATTCTTTGAAGGTGAAGATATTTCTAAACTTACAAAAGATAAAGATTGGGAAAAGATTAGAGGAAAGAAAATTGCGACAATTTTCCAAGATCCTATGACATCTTTAAACCCAGTTAGAACAATAGGTTATCAAATATCAGAAGTTATTATAAAACACCAAGGTAAGTCAAAAGAAGAAGCTAAAAAATTAGCTATAGAACTTATGCAAAAGGTTGGAATTAAGGATGCGGCTAATAGATATGATGAATATCCATTTATGTATTCAGGTGGTATGAGACAAAGAATGGTTATTGCTATAGCTTTAGCATGTAGACCAAAAATTCTGATTTGTGATGAGCCTACAACAGCGCTTGATGTTACTATACAAGCACAAATTATAAAGTTAATTAAAGACTTAGCTGAAGAATATAAATTTACAACTATTTATATTACTCATGACTTAGGTGTTGTTGCTAACGTGGCTGATATTGTTGCTGTCATGTATGCTGGGCAAATAGTTGAATATGGTTTAATAGAAGAAATCTTCTATGATCCTCGTCATCCATATACATGGGGACTATTATCATCATTACCTCAATTAGGTGATAAGGATGATGAATTATTTGCGATAAAAGGTACACCTCCATCATTATTCCAAAAGATACAAGGAGATGGATTTGCACCTAGAAGTGAATATTCAATGAAAATAGATTTTGAAGAAGAGCCACCTATGTTTAAGGTAACTGATACTCATTATGCTAAAACATGGTTGTTAGATCCAAGAGCTCCTAAAGTTGAAAAACCTAAAACAATTCAAAACTTACATGAAAAGATGTTAGCGTTAACTTCAAAAGGAGGTGTTTATAGTGACAGAGACAAATAAGGAAGTTTTATTAGATGTCCAACACCTTGAAATTACATTTACAAACAATAAGAAAAAATTTAGAGCAGTGAAAGATGTTAATTTTCAAATATATAAGGGTGAAACATTTGCATTAGTTGGTGAAAGTGGTTCAGGTAAAACAACTATAGGTAGAGCTATTATTGGTTTAAATGAAACTTCTGATGGAGATATTATTTATAAAGGTAAAAAGATTAATGGCACATTAAGTCATAAAGAATCTAAAGACCTTACAAGAGAAATACAAATGATATTCCAAGACCCAGCTGCATCACTAAATGAAAGAGCTACTATTAGTTATTGTATAGCTGAAGGTTTAGATAACTTTAAACTGTATAAAGACACAAAAGAAAGAGAAGATAAGATTGATAATGCATTAGAATCAGTTGGATTACTTCCTGAACATAAGTCTAGATATCCTCATGAGTTCTCAGGAGGGCAAAGACAAAGAGTTGGTATAGCGCGTGCTATGGTTATGGAGCCTGACTTTATAATCGCTGATGAACCTATATCTGCACTGGATGTTTCTATTAGAGCTCAAGTTTTAAACTTAATGAACAAGTTTAAAAATGAAAGAGGTTTAACATACCTATTTATTGCGCACGATTTGTCAGTTGTAAGATACTTCTCTGATAGAATTGCGGTAATTCATAAAGGAAGAATTGTGGAGGTAGCACCTACTGAAGAATTGTTTGCTTATCCACTACATCCTTACACAAGATCTTTACTTCAATCAGTGCCTATGCCAGACCCTAGGATTGAAAAGAAAAAAGACTTAATAGTATATGATGAATCAAGTAGAGATTTCTCAGGTGAAAAACCAAAATTAAGAGAAATAACTAAAGGTCATTATGTATTTATGAATGATAGAGAAAAGGCTGAGTACGAAGTTAAACTTCAAAAAATGATTGAAGAAAAAAGTGAATTAAACAAAGTGGGGTAGGAAACTATCCCATTTTTGACCAATACAGGAGGAATTATGAAATTAAATACATCAAAATTTTTATTAGAGAAAAAAGATGAATTAAAAAATATAATAAATATTCTTAAAGAAGAGTTTGAATATGTTTCTATATTAGGAGTAGACAATACAGGTAAGAGATTTGTCGTAAGAACCAGTGGTACAAGTGTGTTACCATCTAATGAAGAAGATAGAGGATTTGTGTTAAGAGTATTTCATGACATTGGATTTAGTGAATATTCTTTTAATAGTATTGATGTGGATACTGTTTGTAATAAGATAAGAGAAATAGCTAAAAATGATAGAGAATTGTATCTTAAAAACAATAATTTTGTAGAGTATAGTAATAAACCTAAAGATGAAAAGTTAGAGATATTCCATGTTTCAGATGTAGAAAGTTTACCAAGTGATGTAAATCCACAAGAAGTAATAAATAAACTTACAAGTATTCATGATAGAACAATGAAGAAGTATTCAAAATTAATACAAGTTCAATTAATGATAAGTGTTACTCAAGTTAACAAAATTTTCTTGTCAGTAAACAAGGATTTATACCAATCTTATGTTTATTCAAATTGTGTTGGTGCAGCTATTGCGCAAGATGAAAATAGTACAAAGGATGAGTTTTCAGTACTGTCAGGTTTAGCAGGTTTTGAAATGCTTGATCAAATGGAAGAATTAGTAAATGAAGCAGCAGTAAAAGCAGAAGAACTATTGCATGCAACTAAAATAGAACCAGGAGTTTATGATATTATTTGTGATCCGGATTTTACTGGTTTAATAGCACATGAGGCATTTGGTCATGGAGCTGAAATGGATATGTTTGTAAAAAAACGTGCAAAAGGTGAAGAATATATGAACAAAAGAGTAGCTTCAGATAAGGTTTATATGCATGATGGTGCTACATCTTATAAGGAAGTTTCTAGTTATATATTTGATGATGAAGGTAATCTAGGTAGTGATACATTAATTATAGATAAAGGTATATTAAAAGCTGGAATGAATGATGAACTTACATCACTACAACTAAACATTAAACCTACAGGAAATGGTAAACGAGAATCACACAAAAGAAAAGCTTATACGAGAATGACAAATACATTCTTTCAAGAAGGTAATGATAAATTGGAAGATATGATTAAATCAATAAAGTTTGGATATCTTCTTGAAGGATTTAGTTCAGGTATGGAAGATCCAAAAAACTGGGGAATTCAATGTGTAGCTTCTAAGGGTAGAGAAATAGTTGATGGAAAACTTACTGGTAAGATTGTATCACCAGTTTACTTAACTGGATATGTGCCTGAATTGTTAGAGTCTATTTCAATGGTTTCAAGTGGATTAAAGATATCTGGTAGTGGATATTGCGGTAAGGGTTGGAAAGAATGGGTTAAGACATCTACAGGAGGTTCTTATATAAAAGCAAGGGGGCAATTGAACTAATGATATATAAAATAAAAAAACTATTAGAAGAAAATAGTAAAATCTCAGCATGGTTAATTAATGAGAATACATCTAGTTCAAGTGAACTGTTCTTTATTAAAGATAAATTAGACATGAATAGATCATGTGATACTACAGAATATAGTGTTAATGTATATGTTGATTTTAAAGAAGGTGAAACTTTATATAAAGGTGATTCACTATTTGTAATTAATCCTAATGATTCTTTAGAAGAAATTAAATCTAAAATAAATGATGCAGTTTTCTCAGCTGGTTTTGTGAAGAATAAATGGTATGACTTACCAACCAATAAAACAAATGATATCCAAGAATTAAAAACATATAAGAATTTATCAATGTTAAAAGATAATTATAAAGAGATATATAATGTATTTTTTAAAGATTATAAATATGAATCAAAAGTAAACTCTTGTGAGATATTTTCTGTTGAAGGAAAAAAACATGTAATTACTTCTAAAGGTACCGATGTGTCGTATCCATATAGTAGATTTATATTTGAAATTGTGACTGATTGTGAAACAGGAAAAGAGCCAGTAGAAATTTTTAATGGTTATTACCTTACAAATATAGATTTAGAGTTAATAGAAAATATCATTAATAAGCAACTAATAGAAACACAAGGAAGAAGTAAGGCTGAAAGAAATAAGAAGTTAGAAAATAAAAGGGTTATTATTAGTGGTGATGCTGTAGAAGAATTTTTATCATTCTATCTAAGTCAAGCTACAGACTCAATGATTTACCAACAAGTTAGTAAAGCTAAACTAAATGAAAACTTCTTTAATAAAGATAGTAAAGAAAAACTAACAATTACTATTAATCCAACCTTAGATACATCTATTAATGCAAAACCTGTAGATGAAGAAGGAAAGATATTAAATTCATATATATTGTATGAAGATGGGGTTGTAAAAAACTTAAGAACAAGTGCAATGTATTCACAATATTTAAATGTAGAAAATGTTGGTAAAGCAAATACATTTGAAGTAAAAGGTGGAAGTGTTTCATTAAATGAATACTTGAAAGAAGACTATATTGAAATATTAGCGTTTTCATCATTTTTAATGGATCCTACTACTGGAGATTTTGGGGGAGAATTTAGATTAGCAAAAATAGTTGAAAATGGTAAAGAAACATTTATTACTGGTGGAGCTATTTCAGAAAACGTTTATGATATACAAAATGAAATGTTTTTCTCTAAAGAGTTATTTACATATAAATCTTCTATTGCACCAAAAGCAATTATTTTAAATAATATTACAGTTTCATAATATTAACCTCCAAAAATATGGAGGTTTTTTCATTAGTTATACTTATAGGTAGATGAATAATTATGAATTGTTTATTTTAACTTATTAGATTAAGATACAAATAAGGAGGCAATTATGAATAAATATTTTGAAGGAATTAAAAAGAATTTTGGCTTTGGTTGTATGAGATTACCAATGAAAAATGATGAAGTTGATCATGAACAATTTTGTGAAATGGTAGATACATTTATTGAAAATGGATTTAATTATTTTGATACTGCACACGGATATGTTTCAAAAAAGAGTGAACCAGCATTAAAAGAAGCTCTTGTAAAAAGGTATTCAAGAGACAAGTATATTTTCACAAATAAACTTTCAACACATTTCTTTGATAGTGAAGAAGAAATTATTCCTTTATTTAATAAACAATTGGAAGCGTGTGGTTTAGAGTATTTTGATTTTTATTTAATGCATGCTCAAAGTGAAGAGATATATGAAAAGTTTAAAAAATGTAATGCTTATAATGTAGCTAGAAAACTAAGGGATGCTGGTAAATTTAAACACTTAGGAATATCTTTTCATGATAAGGCTGATGTTTTAGAAAAGATACTAATTGAAAACCCAGATATAGAAGTAGTACAAATTCAATTTAACTATTTAGATTATGATGATCCATCAGTACAAAGTAAATTGTGTTATGAAGTATGTAGGAAATATAATAAACCTATGATTATTATGGAACCTGTAAAAGGTGGTACTTTATCTAACTTACAAGAAGATGCTAAAATGGTTTTTGATAAAATAGGTGATGCTTCATATGCTAGTTACGCTATAAGGTTTGCCGCAAGTTTTGAAGGAGTTATGATGGTATTATCGGGTATGAGTAATTTAGAACAAATGAATGATAATATAAGTTATATGAAAGATTTTAAAGAAATTAATGATACAGAAAAACTAGCAATAAAAGAAGTTGTAGATATTTATAAATCACTATCAATGATTAAATGTACAGCATGTGAGTATTGTTTATCTGAATGTCCACAAAACATATTGATACCTAATTTATTTGCAACAATGAATGCTAAAAAGATACATAATGACTGGAATTCTTCATATTATTATAATAATGTTTACACTGTAAATAATGGAAAAGCTTCAGATTGTATTAAATGTGGTATGTGTGAATCTGTATGTCCTCAACATCTAGAAATTAGAAATTTATTAGAAGATGTTGCTAATGAGTTTGAAACAAGTAATTAATTACTTGTTTTTTATTATCTAATATTCACAAAATCATATATAATTGTATTAATAAGAAAACTATTTGAAATGATGATTTCATAGGAGTATAATACTATATCGTATGAGGGATAAATATGGAAAATAACGAAATATTAGAACTTATTAAATTAGATTTGCAAATTAAAGAAAGTTTAAATAAAAAGCATGAAGAAAAGGATACATTAAAACAACAAATTGCTGATGAAAAAATATTAATTAGCAAACAAGCATGGGATAATGTAGATTTAAAGATTGCACAAACAAAAGAAGAACTTGATCAGCAAATTATAATTGATGATAAAGAAAATAAAGAGAATCTTGCATATCATATACATAAGTTAGAAGAAGTATTTGAAAGTAATAGAACTATTTGGGTTGATGAAATTGTCAACCGTTGTTTGGAGTAATTAAATGAAAAGTTCAAGCAACGCAATGATGATTAAAGCAAAAGCTATGTTTGGTAATAGACTTACTGCAAATGATTATCAATTGTTACTACAAAAAAAGAATATTGGTGAAATAGCATCCTATTTAAAAAATGATACTTATTTTTCTCGTTCTCTAGAAGGAATTAATGAAAAAGCTATACATAGAGGACAACTAGAAATATTAATAAAGACAGATTTATTTAAAAGGTTTTCTAGTTTAATGAGATATGAGTTTGATGATAAGGATGATTTTTATCGTTTTGAAATTATTGAAAGTGAAATAACTCAGATATTAAATGTTGTTAGAAGTTTTATGACACAAGATAATACAACTTTAATATCAAGTCTACCTACATTTATTTCAAAGGAAATTTCATTTGATCTAGAAAAATTAGTTTCTTCTAAAAACTTTGACGATTTATTAGAAGTACTTAAAAGCACTATGTATTATCCAATTATAGAAAAGTATAAGAAGAATAAACTTGAAGATATAGACTTTATTGGATTAGAACATGAACTTAAATACTTAAGTTATCAAGAGATTATAAGACTAGCTAGAAAGAACTTTAAAGGTAAGGAATTAGATAGTATTAAGGATATTATTCTTACAGAGATTGAATTAGAGAATTTTTCTAAAATATATCGTTTAAAGAAATTCTTTAATGCATCACCTATGCAAATAAAACCATTGATTACTCCAATCTATCAACATTTTTCAAAACAGAGTTTAAATGACTTGATAGAAAGTAATAATGCAGAAGAGTTACTAAAGATATTATTAAGTTCGAAGTATGGTAATTATGTAAAAGATTATAAATTTGATAGAATTGAACAGTTTGTAAAGAAGATTAATTATGAAATAAGTAAAAAATATATGTATTTTTCAACAAATTCAGATGTTGTTATATTAGCTTATATGATGGTATCTAATGTAGAAATACAAAATATTATTGATATTATAGAAGGCGCAAGGTATTCAGTACCAATGGAACAAATAAGTCGTCTATTAGTGTATTAAGGAGGAAATTAAGTGGCAATAGTAAAAATGAAATTTGTAGCTGCTAATACAGATGCTTCACATTTAGATGAAATGCTTTTAGCAAGTGTTAAATCTAATTTATTCCATCCTGAACCTGCAGTAAATATTATTACTGAAGAAAATGGTGGTCAATTGATATCTGACGAAAATGTATATGCAGACTATTTAGTTTCTTTAAAAAATATTGGTCATCACATCGGTATTAATTTACATGGAGAAAATACAACTAATGAGTATAGTGAACAAGAAATAAAAGATTTTATTGCAGAAATGGATGAACAAGTAAGTCTAGCTGTTGTATCAGATTCCTCTTATTTAACTCAAGATGATCATGTTGCATTACAAAAACTAAATGAATATGGATATGAAAATATTCATCAAGCTTATTTTACACAGTATAACTTTGGTAGATTACCAATAGAAAGTTATAAAAAGTTATCACTTTACCAAGATGAACCATTTTTGATAGATAAGCTTCATGAAAACTCGCAGTATTATTGGATATTATATGCGACAAGTGTAACTCATGCGAATAAGATTAATAGAATATTTGATAGTTTATTTATTGAAAGAATACCTATACCAAATATTGATGTTAAACATGTAGTAAGTAAGTATGAAGATAAACTTAAGGATATATATTCATTCTGTAGTTTAAATGATGAGTTATTTAAATTACATCAATATGTATTAATTATGGATAACAAACATGTAATTTGTGGATTTGTACCAAATGATAAATTAGAAGAATATAAAAGTTATTTTAAGGATTTACCAGTAGATTTTAGGGTAAAAGATCCTAGTGAAGTAAAACGTGCAACACCACCAACATTACTTAAAAACAATTGGTTCTTTAAACCATTTGAAATGTTTGTGGATATGTATAGTATTCCTGGATACCATGAAATAGATCCAACTGTATTTGTAGGTATTACATATTGTTTATTATTTGGTCTAATGTTTGGAGACTTAGGGCAAGGATTAGTTTTATTTGTACTTGGAACATTCATGTATAAAAAGTCTGGAAATAGATTAATGGGTGTTGTAAGTAGAATAGGTATCACATCAATGATATTTGGATTCTTGTTTGGTTCAGTATTTGGAAATGAACATATATTAAATCCAGTTCATCAAAGCTTATTTAATGTTAGAGAAAAACTATTTGAAGTAATGGCTTCATCAAGTACGATGGTATTACTAATTGGAGCTGTTGCAATAGGTGCTGTATTAATATTAATTACAATTTCATTTAATATATTTATTAACTTAAAGAATAAAAATTATGGAGAAGCGTTGTTTTCTCAAAATGGAATTGCTGGATTTGTATTTTACTCTTATGTTATTGCGGCTATAGTCGCAAATACTATGTATCAAATAAATCTAATGACACCAGTATTCCTAATACCATTTGTTGGATTACCTATACTACTGTTCTTCTTTAAAGAGCCATTAGAAAAGATTATGGAAAAAAAGAGTCCAAAACCTCATGGAGGTTGGGGAAACTTCGTTCTAGAAACATTTTTTGAAGTGTTTGAAATTATGTTAAGCTTTGTGACTAACTCATTGTCTTATTTAAGAGTAGGGGGCTTTATATTAAGCCATGCGGGTATGATGTTAGTTGTAATGACTTTAGTAGAAATGACAGGTAATGCTGGTCCTGTAGTGTTAATTATTGGAAATATATTTGTAATGGCACTTGAAGGATTAATTGTAGGTATTCAAACATTACGTTTGGAATATTATGAAATGTTTTCTCGCTACTATAAAGGTGGCGGTAAAAAATATGAAATTCTTACATATGAAGATTAGGGAGGATATTCAATGTTATCAATGTTAGAAATTATTATGCCAATGGTTGCTGTAATCTTGGTAATAGGACCATTATGGTTCTTGTTTAACAAAGGAGTTAATTCTAAAAACGCTAAGTCTAGATTATTTGCTCAAATTTGTATTTTCGTAGGTGTATTCTTAGTAGCAATAGTTGCTCAATTTAACAACATGGCTGTATTAGCTCAAGAAGCTGCAGCAGGTGCTGATTTAATTACAGGAACTAATGCACAAGGTATGGGATTTATTGCGGCTGCACTTGCTACAGGTTTTTCTGCACTTGGTGCTGGTATTGCTGTTGCTGCTGCTGCTCCAGCTGCTATTGGAGCTATTTCAGAAAACTCTGAAAACTTTGGTAAAGCAATCATTTTCGTTGCCTTAGGTGAAGGTGTTGCTATTTATGGTTTATTGATTTCAATTTTAATCATTAACAATCTATAGGGAGATTATATGAAAGTATTTTGTATTAGTGACAATATAGATACTCAAATGGGTTTAAGACTTGCAGGTATTGAGGGTGTTGTTCTTCATGAAAAAGATGAAATTTTAGAAGAACTTGAAAAACAGATAAAAGATCCCGATGTAGCTATTATTTTAATGACTACTAAAGTAATAAATTCAATTTTTGATATTGTTTCTAATTATAAATTAAATTTATCTAAACCCTTACTGGTTGAGATACCCGATCGTCATGGTTCTGTAGAGATTGGTGAAGTTATCGATAAATACATTAGTGAAGCGATTGGTATTAAGCTATAGGAGGTAAAAATGGAAGCTAGAAAAACTGCTTTTGAAAAGATTGTTAAAGATATTAAAGAACAAGAATCTTTAGTTGAAGAACAAATAAAAAGTGAAGTTGAATATTCTCATGAAGACCAAGTGAAGATTTTTAAAGCTGGTCTTGATAAAGAAATTGATACATATTTTGAAAAAGAAATAAATGACCTAAGATTATATACTGCTACAGAAGCTTCTCAAGCTAAACTTCAAACAAAGAAAAGTCTTTTAAATAAAAGAAGTGAAATGGTTGATGATTTATTTGATGAAGTAGTTAATAGATTAAAAGATTTTGTAGTAACACATGATTACAAGGATTATTTAACTAAGAAAATCAAAGGATTAGATATGAATGATTCTTCTTATTTTGTGATAAGAAAAGAAGATGAAGCATTATTTAAAGAAATACTAAAAGAATTAAATTTAAATATTAATTTTAAATTCGAACATTTTAATATTGGTGGTTTTCTACTTGTAGATGAAAAAAATGGGTTTGAATATGATCTAAGTTTAGATTCAAAATTAAAAGAACAAAAGATATGGTTCCAGAATAATTCTGGATTTACATTTGAGAGGTAATTATATGAAAGATGTTATCTATTCAATTAATGGTCCAGTTGTAACTGTAAAGAATACAGATAGTTTTAGTATGCTTGAAATGGTTTATGTAGGAGAAAAACAATTGTTAGGTGAAGTTATTTCAGTTAATGATAAATTAACTACTATACAAGTATATGAATCAACTACTGGCTTAAAACCTAATGAACCTGTAGTAGGTTCTAAGAGTTTATTAAGTGTTACTTTAGGTCCTGGAATATTAAAGAATATATTTGATGGTATTGAAAGACCATTAAAAGAAATTGAAAAAATACAAGGCCCATTTATTAATGCGGGAAAAAGTATTGAACCATTAGATAATAAAAAGAAATGGGATGTAAGTTTAAAAGTGAAAGTTGGAGATTTAGTTAAAGAAGGTCAAATTTTTGCGACTACTCAAGAGACTCAACTTATTGAACATAGATCATTGGTTCCTTATGATATTAATGGTGAAGTTATTAGTGTAGTTAATGATGGTGAGTATACTATTGAAGATACTTTAGTTATTGTAAAAGATAAAAATGATATTACTCATGAACTAAAACTTGCACAAAAATGGCCTATTAGAAATCCTAGACCAGTTAAAAGTAGAAAGCCTATTTCTATTCCTTTAATTACTGGTCAAAGAGTGTTAGATACAATGTTTCCTATTGCAAAAGGTGGTAGTGCAGCAATTCCTGGAGGTTTTGGCGCTGGTAAAACAATGTTACAACATCAAATCGCTAAGTGGTGTGATGCGGATATTATTATCTATGTTGGTTGTGGTGAACGTGGTAATGAAATGACTCAAGTTCTTGAAGAATTTAGTGAGTTAATTGATCCTAAATCAAATAAACCATTACTAGATAGAACATGTTTGATTGCAAATACTTCTAATATGCCAGTTGCTGCAAGAGAGGCTAGTATTTATACTGGTTGTACATTGGCTGAGTATTATAGAGACATGGGATACCATGTAGCTATTATGGCTGATTCTACTTCTCGTTGGGCAGAAGCTTTAAGAGAAATTTCTGGTAGACTAGAAGAAATGCCTGCAGAAGAAGGATATCCTGCTTATTTACCTAGTAGACTAGCTCAATTCTATGAAAGAGCTGGTTATGTTGATACATTAAGTGATAGTAGCGGTTCTCTTACTATAATTGGTGCAGTATCTCCTCAAGGCGGAGATTTCTCTGAACCAGTTACTCAAAACACAAAAAGATTTATTAGAAGTTTCTGGGCTCTAGATAAGTCTCTTGCTTATACAAGACACTATCCAGCAGTTAATTGGAACCTAAGTTATAGTGAATACATTGATGATTTAACAAGATATTATGATAAAGAAGTTGCTAGAGATTTTTTAACTTTAAGAGAAGAGATGGTTTCTATATTACATGAAGAAAACAACTTAATGGAAATTGTTAAATTGATTGGTAGTGATGTGTTACCTGAAGATCAAAAGCTTTCTTTAGAAATAGCAAGGGTAGTTAGAGTTGGTTTCTTACAACAAAACTCTTTCCATCCTGAAGATACTTATGTGCCTATTTACAAACAATATAAGATGTTAAAAGTTATTTCTTATTTGAATGAAGCATGTAAGAGGGTGGTTGCTAAAAAGATACCTGTAAGTTTGATTAATGGTACTGGTATTTTTGAAAAGGTTATAAAGATTAAATATGATGTAGCTAATAATAATATTGATGTGTTAGATACATATAATTCAATAATAGATGATGCATTAGATTCTATTAAATAGAAAGGAGTAAGTTATGGGAGTTTCATTATTAGGATTAAATGAAATAAGAGGTTCATTAGTAGTAATGGACCATGTAAAAGATGTTTCTAATGAAGAAATGGTTGAAATAACTCTAAATGATAATTCTACTAGAATGGGTAGAGTTGTTCAGATTGAAGGTGAAAAGGCAATTATTCAAGTTTTTGAAGGTACTTCAGGGATGTCTTTAGATAACACTAAAACTAAATTATTAAACAAGCCTATGGAACTTGCTCTTTCAAGAGAAATACTTGGTAGAACATTTAATGGTGCTGGTAAGCCAATTGATGGTTTAGGGGAAGTATATGCATTAAAGTTTGAAGATATAAATGGTTCACCTTTAAACCCAGTTTCTAGGGTATATCCTCAAGATTTTATTAATACAGGTATTAGTTCAATAGATGGTTTAAATACGTTAATTAGAGGTCAAAAATTACCTATATTTTCAGGTTCAGGTTTACCTCATGATAAGCTAGCTGTTCAAATAGTAAGACAAGCAGAGCTAGCTAAAGATGATAATAAGGATTTTGGTATTGTCTTTGGGGCTATGGGAGTGAAGAATGATGTGGCTGATTTCTTTAAGAAATCATTCGAAGAAACAGGGGTTATGGAAAAGGTTTGTATGTTTATAAATCTTTCTAATGATCCTATCATTGAAAGAACAATTACTCCTAGATGTGCATTAACTGCAGCTGAATATTTAGCTTATGAATGTGATATGCATATTCTTGTAATACTTACTGATATGACATCTTATTGTGAAGCTTTAAGAGAGTTTTCAAGCAGTAAAGGAGAGATACCTGGAAGAAAAGGTTATCCTGGGTATTTATATTCAGATTTAGCTTCTCTTTATGAAAGAGCGGGCATTATAAAAGGTGCTAAAGGTTCAGTTACTCAAATACCTATTTTAACTATGCCAAATGATGATATTACTCATCCAGTTCCAGACTTAACTGGTTATATAACAGAAGGCCAAATAGTTTTAGATAGGGACTTACATATGAATGGTATATATCCTCCTATTGGTAATCTTGCTTCATTATCAAGATTAATGAAGGATGGTATTGGTGAAGGATTTACTAGAAAAGATCATCAAGATGTGGCAAACCAACTATTTGCATCTTATGCAAAGGTTATGGAAGCAAGATCTCTAGCATCAGTTATTGGTGAAGATGAATTATCAACAAGTGATAAAGAGTATATTGAATTTGGAAAGAGTTTTGAAAAAGTGTTTGTAGGACAAGGATTTAATAATAAAAGAACTATCGCTGAAACATTAAACTTAGGTTGGGCTTTACTTTCAACATTACCTATTTCTGCTCTTGATCGATTAGATCCAAAGGTTATTAAAGAAAACTATGATCCTGTTCATGCAAAACATACTATAGAACTTGCAATACAAGGAGATAAATAATGGCTAAACAAGTTTTTGCGACTAAGGGTAATTTAATACAGTCTAAAAAATCATTAGCACTTGCAAAAACAGGTTATGATCTAATGGATCGTAAACGTAATGTTTTAGTATTGGAATTGATGAGTATTGTAGAAAGAGTAAAAACATTAAGAAATGAAATAACTAAAGCTTATGAACTTGGTTATTATTACCTTCAACAGGCTAATGTTTCAGCTGGATTAATTACTAATGTGGTTAATCAAGTTCCTATTGATAATAATATTGAACTTACATTTAGAAGTGTTATGGGTATTGAAGTACCTAAGATATCTTATGAGAGTGAGCCTATTAGAATTCAATATGGTATTGAAACAAGTAGTAGTACAATAGATGAGGCTTTTATTCAGTTCAATAAGGTTAAAAAGTTAACTATTGAACTAGCTGAAATAGACAATAGTGTTTATAGATTAGCTAATGCGATTAGAACAACTCAAAAAAGAGCGAATGCTTTAAGGAATGTAGTTATACCTAATTTAGAATCAACTATTAAAAGAATAGGTGAAGAATTAGAAGAAAAAGAAAGAGAAGAATTCTCTAGATTAAAAGTTATTAAGAGTAATAAAGAAAGGGATTTAAAAAATGTCTAATATTGAATTAATCAAAGAACTTTCTGATGCTTTTGGACCTAGTGGGTTTGAAGATGAAGTTAGTGAAATAGTAAAAAGAGAGATGAAAGATTTTAAAAATCTTGAAGAAGATTCGTTAAGAAATGTTAGGTGTGAATTAAAACAAAACAGTGGTAAGTATACTGTAATGTTAGATTCACATTTAGATGAAGTTGGGGTTATTGTTCAAGCTATAAAACCAAATGGAACAATGAATTTCTTAACATTAGGTAGATGGGCAGAAACATCACTTCCTAATAGTAAATTTAATATTAAAAATACTGATGGAGAACTTGTTGAAAGTGTTGTGGCTGTAAAACCTGTTCATTTTATGAGTGAACAAGAAAGACATGGAGCTTTATCTCTTTCTAATATGGTTTTGGATTGTGGAGCTATTGGTGATCAAGAAGTTAAAGATTACTATAAATTAAAAATAGCTAGTCCAGGAGTTCCTGCAGTTAAATGTAGATTTGATGAAGAAAAACAAATGTTTTTAGGTAAAGCGTTTGATTGTCGAATTGGTGTTGCAGCTGAATTAGAAGTCATGAAACGTTTAAAAGAAAAACAATTAAATGTGGATGTGACAGCGGCTTTTTCCGCACAAGAAGAAGTAGGGCATAGAGGTGTTGTAAACAATGTAGAAAAGATACAACCAAAACTTGCAATATGTTTTGAGGGCTGTCCTTCAGATGATACATTTATGGATGGTTATATGATTCAAACTGCCTTAAATAAAGGAAGTATGTTAAGAAACTATGATGTTTCTATGATTACAAACCCTAGATTTCAAAAGTATGCAGTTGATTTGGCAAATAAATTAAATATTCCAGTTCAAGAAAGCGTTAGAAGTGGGGGTGGCACAGATGGTGCTGCTATACATATAAAAGATATTCCTACAATTGTAATAGGAATACCTGTTAGATATATACATTCTAGTCATTGTTTTGTGACATTACATGATTATAATGCGGCTGTAGATTTAGCGGTTGCTTTATGTGAAAATCTAACTGAAGAAATTATTGATTCATTCTAAGATGTCTAAGACATCTTTTTTTTACATAGTTTCTATTAAATTTTCAAATTGATTCTCTTCTAATCTATAAGTAGTCCATTCATCCATAGATTTAGCTCCCATAGATTTATAGAAGTTAATAGAAGGAGTATTCCAATCTAAACATACCCACTCCATTCTTCCACAATTATTATCTTTGGCTATCTTTAATAACTCTTTAAAAAACATCTTTCCATAACCATTTTTTCTATATTCTTCTAATATATAAAAATCTTCTAGATATAAACCTTTTCTACCTACAAAAGTAGAAAAGTTATAAAAGTATAATACAAATCCTATAACCTTGTTATCTTTTTCTCCTAATAAAACAGTAGCTCTATTATCAATAAATAATTCTTTATATAGAGTTTCATCATCCCATATTACTTCATGAGATAGTTTTTCATATTCTGCAATATGTTTAATAAAATCACCTATAACCATGCAATCTTCAGGTTTAGCTTGTCTTATTTTCATCTTTTTCACCTCCAAGAAACTTTAACAAAATAAAAGAAATATGTAAATATAATAGTTATGATATAATTTGTACAAATGGAGGCTTTTATGGGATTATTTGATAAATTAAAAGATATGGTTGCACCAGTAGTAGATGAAGAAGATGTTATTGAGGAAGTGGTACAAAGAAATGAACCACCTGTAAGTAAATATGAGGAAACAAATTCAAAGATAAAGAATGTAAATCCAAATACTCAAATGGTTTTGTTTGAACCTAGAAGTTTTGATGAAGCAGAAGAAATAGCAAGACATTTAAAACAAAGAAGAGCATGTGTTGTCAATTTACATAAACTTCAAAGAGATTATTCTCAAAGAACAATTGATTTTTTGACAGGTGCTGTATTTGCACTAGATGGAACTATTCAAAGGATTGCAAATAATGCAATTTTACTTACACCTAGTACTATGGGAGTACAAGGTGAAATAGATTTTGATAATCCGAACAATTAATGTAATATAATGCTTTATTAAAAGCTTTTAAGACTACTAGTATATTTAATAATATGCTATAATATTTTGTATATTTAGGAGGTTTTTAAATATGGGAATAAAGAAAAAACTATTTGATTTCATCGCACCAGTTGAAGAAGATGATGAAAACGATCCAGGAGAACTTGAAGTAACTAGAGAAGAAGCAAAAGCTATTAGTTCTTATGAAGCTCCTAAATCAAAAGTAAATAGAGTTTCATCTGATACTAAGATGGTGTTATTTGAACCTAGAAGTTTTGATGAATCTGAAGAAATCGCAAGACATTTAAAACAAAGAAGAGCTTGTGTTGTTAATTTACATAGACTACAAAGAGACTATGCACAAAGAACAATAGATTTTCTAACAGGTGTTGTATTTGCATTAGATGGAACTATTCAAAAAATAGCTCATAACACAATACTTTTAACTCCAAGTACAATAGGTGTAGAAGGTGTTATTAGCTTAGAACATGATGAATAACAATTATAAAAATTTAATTGCTAGAATTGATGATTTATTATATCAAAATGTTAACCACAATAAAAATGTATCTACAAATTTCTTAAATCAAGAAGAATTAGCTTCTGTAAGAAACTATCTTGGAAATAAGTATTTGTATAAAATTGATGGTGGCTATGAAAATGCCGAGTATTGTAAAGTCATTTTTCTAAAAGATAAGAAAGATGACTTTTCTGATGTTGTATGTTTAGTAGCACCATATGACAAAAGGTTTATAAGTATTACACATAGAGATATATTGGGTGCTTTAATGGATTTATCAATTAATAGAAACTCAGTAGGTGATTTCTGGGTAGAGGAAGATAGGATAATATTATATACTACAGATTTATTTTCTAAGTTTATAATAGAAAATTTCATTTCTATATCTAAACTTAACGTTAAGTTTGAAATAAGTGAGATAAATATTGCAAAAGAAATAAAAACAGAGGTATTTGAAAAAATAATAAGTTCTAATCGATTAGATAATATTGTTAGTGCAATTTGTAATTGCAGTAGAAGTATTGCTTCTAAAATGATTGAAGATGAACTTGTAAAAGTAAATCATGTTGTAATTGCACAAACTAGCAAGTTATGCAATAATAGTTGTGTGATTTCGATTAGAGGTCATGGACGTTTTTTATATAAGGGTGTTCTAAAGACAACTAAGAAAGACAAAATATTGGTACAAATAGAGAAATTTATTTAGGAGGGGATCTAATGAGCGATAAGCCTAAATTTCGTATCATGAAAAATGGTTATGATCGCTTTGAGGTAGACTCAAAAATAGATTCATATCAACAAGAGATCTATGACCTAAGAAGAAAATTGGAAATCTATTCAGCAAAGCTTGAACAATCAACATTGATTATGGAAGAGCTTAGAACAAGATATGTAAATGTTAGTGCTACATTAAGTAGTAAAGAACAAATGGCTGACAATATATCTAGAATGGCTTTACAAGAAGCAAACCAAATCATTAGATCAGCACAAGAAAATGCGGATCTGATTATTAAAGAAGCACTTTCTCTATCTAGATTAATACTTACAGATTTAACTAAGTTATCTAATAGTGTGATTGATATGAAGGGTGAAGTTAAAGATAAACTGGATGTTTTATATAAAGACATAGAAGACTTTAAACTTCCAGAATTACCTGACCTGAAATGGTTAGAAGAAGCAGAAAATAGAATGCAATGATCAAGACAAGCTACTTTATTATAGAAATTAGAGAATTCATGGTTGGTGAAAATGAATCAAAGTAATAAGGATAGTATCACTTGGGAGCAGTATAAAACCGTTAACCGCGTTAAGGTTATTGAGGGCATCTTTATAGATGAACTAAGGTGGTACCGCGTATTATACGTCCTTAGATTAGGGCGTTTTTTTATTTAGAGGGAGTTATTATGACAGATTATAAAGATACATTATTAATGCCACATACAGATTTTGAGATGAGAGGTAATTTACCTACTAAAGAACCAATCATTTTAAAGAAATGGCAAGAAGACAACTACTATGAAAAATTCTTAAAAGCACATGAAGGAGAAGAATACTTTGTATTACATGATGGTCCTCCATATGCAAATGGTAACTTACATGCTGGAACAGCAATGAATAGGGTAATAAAAGACTTTATCGTTAGATCACATGCGATGAATGGTTTTTATACACCATTTTTCCCGGGATGGGATACTCATGGTTTACCAATTGAAAATGCTATTCAAAAACTAGGAGTTAATAGAAAAGAATTAAGTCCAGCTGATTTTAGAAGAAAATGTGAAGAATATGCATTCCAACAAATTAATATTCAAAGAGAAACAGAAAAAAGACTTGGACAAATTGCGGATTATGATAATCCTTATATAACATTATTAAAAGAGTTTGAACAAAGACAAATTGAAGCTTTTTCGAAAATGGCAATGAATGGTTTAATATATCAAGGATTAAAACCAATTTATTGGTCTCCAATTGCTGAAACTGCAGTTGCAGATTCTGAAATTGTTTATATTGATAAAAAAGATCCTACTATCTATGTGACATTTGATGTAAAAGATGGAAAAGGAGTATTAGAAGGTGATGAAAAGTTTGTAATTTGGACTACTACACCTTGGACAATTCCTGCAAACCTTGCTATATCATTACATCCTAATTTAGAGTATGTAGTAGTTAAAACAAGTAAAGGGAAGCTAATTGTTTCTAAATCTTTAGTTGATAACCTGCTTGAAAAATTTGAATTAGAAAATGAAGGAATTCTAAAAACATTTAAAGGAAAAGAATTAGAATATATTAAGACATATCATCCTTTATATCCTGAGAAAGAATCTTTAATTATTGTTGGAGAACATGTTACTGATGAAGATGGTACAGGATGTGTACATACTGCACCAGGTCATGGTTTAGATGACTATTATGCTAGTATGAAATATGGTTTAGAGGCATATTGTCCAGTTGATGAAAAAGGTTGTATGACTAGTGACGCTGGTAAAGATTTAGAAGGTTTATTTGTGGATGATTGTACAAAGAAAGTTATTTCTTTATTGTTCGAATCAGGACATATCTTAAATATTGAAAACATAGTACATAGTTATCCTCATGATGATAGATTGAAGAAACCAGTTATTTATAGAGCTACAGTTCAATGGTTTTGTAGTATTGAAAAGATTAGAGAACAATTATTAGAACAAGTTAAAGCTGTAAATTGGGAAAATGATTGGGGAGAAGCAAGACTTTATAACATGGTTAAAGATCGTGGAGACTGGTGTATTTCTCGTCAAAGATTATGGGGAGTTCCAATTCCTATTATCTTTAATGAAGATAAATCTCCTATTATGGAAAAAGAAGTGTTTGACCATATTGAAAAACTATTTGGTGAATATGGTTCAAATGTATGGTTTGAAAGAGAACCTAAAGATTTACTACCTGAAGGATATACAAATGAAAAATCTCCTAATGGTAATTTTACAAAAGAAAAAGATATTATGGATGTTTGGTTTGATTCAGGTTCATCACATCAAGAACTAAAGGCAAGAGGTTTAGAATATCCTGCAGATCTTTATTTTGAAGGTAGTGACCAATATAGAGGATGGTTTAACTCATCATTAATTATTGGTACTGCGATTAATGGTAGAGCACCTTATAAATCAGTTTTATCCCATGGTTATGTAAATGATTCTAAGGGTGTTAAGATGAGTAAATCTATTGGTAATGTTGTAGATCCTTTGAAGATTATTAACCAAAAAGGCGCTGATATATTTAGATTGTGGGCTGCGACAGTAGACTTTAAACAAGATATGAGAATTGGTGATGATAACTTAAAACAAGTTACTGAACAATACCGTAAAGTAAGAAATACATTTAAGTTTATGTTAGGTAATATTAATCCAGATGATTTTAACCCTAAAACAGATATGATTGAATATGATAAATTAAGTTATATTGATAAATATATAATGGTTAGATTAGATGATGTTGTTAAAGGTGTTAGAGAAGATTATAGAAAATATGATTATGTTGGAGCAACATCAAAGATGGTTAACTTAATGACAAATGAATTAAGTTCATATTATTTAGACTTCAGTAAAGATATTCTTTATATTGATAAAAAAGATTCATTAATAAGAAGACAAGTTCAAAGTGTTATTTGGAATGTAGTGGATGCATTATGTAAGTTGTGGGCTCCATTATTAGCGTATACAATGGATGAAATTTGGGATATATTCAATAATGATGAAGCAACTTCTGTACATTATACTCATTTCTCAGATGCTAAAAACTATGGTGATTCTAATGATATAAAAGAAAGATTTAAGAAAGTTAATGAATTTAGAGACATCGCATTTAAAGCTTTAGAGGTTGCTAGAGCTGATAAAGTTATTGGGAAACCATTAGAAGCAGCACTAACTATTTATGCACCAAAAGAAACAATAACCTTATTAAATGAAACATTTGATAATATGGTTCATCAATGGTTAATTGTTTCAAAGGTAGAATTTGTAGAGAGTGATGAAACTAGAGTTGAAGTAAGTTTTGCAAAAGGTGAAGTATGTCCAAGATGCTGGAATATTTCAGAAGAACACGCAGAAGATGGACTTTGTCCACGTTGTCAAAAGGTATTGGGATAATGAAAAGGTGTAACTTATGGGTTACACCTTTTACTTTATAAAATTTGTATTTACTTTCTTTTCTCTTTCAGGGATTCCATATTTTTCTTTTCCTAAATAAATACTTTTAATTAGAAATGCCATATTTAAACCCAATGTTCTCATTGTTTGCATTCCTTCTAAATCTGATAATGCATCTTCTTTATTATATCCAAATGTCATATTCCAATATTGGCTTGATACAATAGGCATATTAGAAATTGTAAAGTATTTATTTAATTGATCAAATACAGAAGTATTTCCAGCTCTTCTAGCGCTAGATATACAAGCACCAACTTTCATTGATTTATTAAATTGTGTACTAAAGAATAGTCTATCTAAAAATGAAACTAAAGTACCGTTTGGACCAGCAAAGTAAGTAGGGGAACCTACTATTAAACCATCACATTCTTCAAATTTCTTTGCGATAACGTTTACTTCATCATCAAAAACACAAACCCCAGTAGATCTACACTTGAAACAAGAAATACAACCCCTTATGTTTTTATTTCCAATGTGTATTATTTCTGTTTCAATATCTTCTTTGTTTAAGGTTGTTGCTACTTCATTTAATGCAGTAAATGTACAACCATCTAGATGTGGACTTCCATTAATTAATAAAACCTTCATAATCAATCCTCCTATTATACAAATAATAACATTATTAACTATTTAATTGTTTTATTTTTTCCCAAGGAAATTCATCTCTACCAAAATGACCATATGAAGCTGTTTTAGCATAGATTGGATTTTTTAAATTTAATTCATTTATTATATTTGAAACTGTAAAATCAA
Organism: uncultured Erysipelotrichaceae bacterium; assembly: GCA_964418835.1. Lineage (GTDB taxonomy): Bacteria > Bacillota_I > Bacilli_A > Erysipelotrichales > Erysipelotrichaceae > UBA9076. The sequence continues at coordinate 7,345 of CAYQNJ010000009.1, read as the reverse complement.
AGTTATTGTTTATAGTTTCAATTATCTTTTCTTCACTTACTTTATTTGTGTTAAATGTGTCAATCATTATAGATAAAGGTTTTGACATACCAATTGCATAAGATAATTGAATTTCTAATTTATCACATAAACCAGCAGCAACTATACTTTTAGCAACATACCTAGAATAATAAGCAGCACTTCTATCTACCTTAGAAGGGTCTTTACTTGAAAAACATCCTCCTCCAATTCTTCCTGCACCACCATATGTATCAACTACTATTTTTCTACCTGTGGTTCCACTATCTCCAAAACTTCCACCAAGAATAAAACTTCCACTTGGATTAATGATATATTTAGTGTTTTCATCAACTAATGATTTATCAACAATTGGTTCAATTATATTTTTGTAAACATATTTTTTTAATTCTTCTTGAGTTATATCTTTAATGTGTTGAGTAGATACAACAATAGTATCTATTCTTTTGATTTTATTGTTTTCATATTCAACAGTAACTTGAGATTTACCATCAGGTCTTAAAGGTGAGTTAGAATCACTTTTCCTAACATCTTCTAATTGTTTTGCAAGTTTGTGAGCTAATAAAATTGATAAAGGCATATATTCTTTTGTTTCATTTGTGGCATAACCAAACATAATCCCTTGATCACCTGCAGATACAGTATCATTAGATACTGCATTGTTAATTTCTGAAGATTGATTAGACACCTTAACCATTACTTTGTAATCTTCTGTATAACCAATATCTTTTAATACTTTTTTTGCAATATCTTCATAATCTAATATTGCCTTTGTATTAGCTTCTCCATAAACAAATATAAAGTCATCTTTGATTGTGGCTTCTACTGCCATATGGCTGTTTGAATCTTGAGTTAATGCAGCATCTAGTATTGAATCTGCGATAGTATCACATATTTTATCTGGATGTCCTACAGTAACTGATTCACTTGTAAAAAATGTTTTATTCATATTTCTCCTCCTTATGTCTTTTTCAAATAAAAAACTCTTCTTAAAGAAAGAGCAATATTGTCTATATACGCTGTTTCTTCATCGTTGTTAGCATTACCACCTTACTAGAGGTTGGTATGAGATCATAGAGCTAACTCTCTAACTCATTCTTGATAAAAGACATATTAATATAATCATTTAATCACTAAAGTGTCAATATTAATTAAAATTAAGTTAAAATAAACAATGGGAGGTTTTATTATGAATGGAGTTTTATTACAAACATTTGAATGGTATTTAGTAGATGATGGAAAACATTATATTAATATAAAAAATGATTTAAAACATATTAAAGATTTAGGTATAACCGCAATTTGGTTACCTCCAGTGTTTAAGGGTTTAGGAACAAATGATGTAGGTTATGGAATATATGATTTGTATGATTTAGGAGAGTTTAATCAAAAAGGAACAATTAGAACTAAGTATGGTACAAAACACGAATTATTAGATTTAATTAATGAAGCACATGTTTTAGGTCTTAGTGTTTACAGTGATGTTGTATTAAACCATAAAGCAGGAGCTGATGAAACAGAAGAGTTTATGGCAGTTGAGGTATCCAATGATAATAGAAATTATGATCTTAGTAAAAAAGAAAAGATAAAAGGATGGACTAAGTTTTTATTCAAAGAAAGAAATAATAAATATTCCTCTTTTAAATGGAACTATAATCATTTTAGTGGTGTAGATTATGATGAAATTAAAAAGAAAAAGGGAATATATAGGATTGTAGGAAAAGATAAAGGATGGAGTTGGGCAGTATCTAGTGAACATGGAAATTATGATTATCTTATGTTTTCTGATATTGATCATAATAATCAAGAAGTAAAAGATGAACTATTTAGTTGGGCTAAATGGTTTATAAATGAAACTAAAGTTGATGGGTTTAGATATGATGCGATTAAGCATATAGATGCTAATTTTATAGATGAGTTAAATAAATATATACTAAAAAATACAAATAATAAATTTTATTCAGTAGGTGAGTATTGGGTTTCTGATAAAGATAAATTAAAACAATATATAGATGAAACTACAGGTAAAATTGATTTGTTTGATGTTCAATTACATTTTAATTTCCAACAAGCATCACTAAATCCTGATTATGATCTAAGAACTATATTTGATAATACAATAGTTAAATACAATCCAGTTATGTCAGTATCTTTTGTGGATAATCATGACACTCAAAAAGGACAATCACTTCAATCTTGGGTTGATGATTGGTTTAGACAGATTGCATATTCTTTAATATTACTTAGAAAAGATGGTTATCCATGTGTTTTCTATGGTGACTACAATAAAATAGGTGATGGTAAAAGTTATAATGGAATGAAAGATAAATTAGAAAAATTACTTTTATTAAGAAAAAGTTATGCATATGGAAGTCAAGATGATTATTTTGATGATCCTAGTTGTATTGGTTTTGTAAGAAATGGTGATGAAAATAATAAAAATAAATTAGCAGTTATCATAAGTAGTAAAGATATAAATGAAAAAAGAATGTTTATAGGAAAAGAAGAATCAAATAATACTTATATAGATTATTTGGGTAATAATTTAGAAGAAGTAATTATAGATGAGGAAGGTTTTGGTATATTTCCAGTAAGTGCTGGAAGTGTTAGTGGATGGATAAATAAAAAGTCGCTTTAGCGACTTTTTATAGTTTTTGATACAACATTTCTGAATATGTAGGTATTGTATAAATATCATGTGATGCTATTTTTTCAAATGAATCTAAAGCATTTCTTATTTCTATCATTAACGGGCATATTTCATTGTGACATCTTAGTGCTTTTTCATAAGTGTATTGTACTTTAGATATCTCATTAACACATTCTTCTAACTCTATAGTTTTAGTATTGATTGTTTCTAAGTAATTAGAAACTTCTTTTATTTTATCTAATACATACTTAGGAGTTAATTTACCACATAGGTTATATGTTTCTCCATAGTGTTTTAATTCATTTACAATTATAGGAAGTAATTCAGTATTTACCATTTGAACTAATGTTTTAGCTTCAATCTCAATAGTTTTTAAATATAATTCAGCTAATATATCTTCATGTGCTCTTAATTCTTTTTCGCTATAAATATTTAATGAAGTAAATAGATTTATGCTTTTTTCATCTAATAAATGAGGAACTGATTCTATGAATGATTTAATATTTGGTAATCCTCTACGTTTTGCTTCTTTAACCCATTCTGATGAATAACCATCTCCAGAGAATATTATTCTCTTATGTTTTTCAATCATATCTTGGCAGATATCTAAAGCTTTATCTCTAACATCTTGTATATATTTAATACCTTCTAACTTGTCAGCTACTTCATTAAGTGCTTCTGCCATAATGCTGTTTAATACAGTGTTAACTAAGGATGCGCTTAATGATGATCCTAACATTCTAAATTCAAATTTATTTCCAGTGAATGCAATAGGGGAGGTTCTGTTTCTATCTGCATTATCATGAGGTATATAAGATAAACCATTGACAGGATTAAAGTTTTTATTAATTTGATTATTAATTGCAGTATTATCTTTTCTATAAATATTGTATAAAACAGATTCGATGTAACTACCTAAGTAAATAGATATTATTGCTGGAGGTGCTTCACTAGAACCTAGTCTATGGTCATTTCCAGCTCCACTTGCGGCCATTCTTAGTATTTCTGGATATTTATCAACCGCTTTAATAAATGAACAAATAAAGACTAAGAATCTAATGTTTTCTGCAGGTTTATCACCAGGAGAAAATAAGTTTTGTCCATCATCAGTCACAATAGAATAATTATTATGTTTTCCAGAACCATTTATACCTGAAAACGGTTTTTCATGAAGAAGACATGCAAGATTATGTTTTTCGGCAGTTTTTCTTAAAACATCCATAATTATTTGGTTTTGATCTATTGCAATATTAACATTAGAAAATATTGGAGCTAATTCAAATTGTGCAGGAGCTGCTTCATTATGTTCTGCTTTAGCATATATACCTAGTTTCCATAATTCTTGGTTAACTTCTTTCATAAAGCAAGAAACTCTATAAGGAATACTACCAAAGTAATGTTCATCTAGTTCTTGACCTTTAGGAGCAGGTGCTCCAAATAAAGTTCTTCCTGCAAGCATTAAATCTAATCTTTTATCAAAATATGATTTATCAATAAGGAAGTATTCTTGTTCTAAACCAGCCATAGGAGTGCAGTATTTAACATCCTTATCACCAAATATATTTACAACCCTAGTACTTGCTTTACTAATTGCTTCTATAGATTTTAATAAGGGTGCTTTTTTATCTAGTGCTTCACCATTATAAGAAACAAATACTGTAGGAATACATAGTACAGTATCTTTTATAAATGCAGGAGAAGTAAAATCCCAGTATGTATATCCTCTGGCTTCAAATGTTGCTCTTAAGCCTCCACTTGGAAAACTAGAAGCATCTGATTCACCCTTGATTAATGATTTACCAGAAAATCTAAGTAGTGGTTCACCATTTTCACCTGGCTCAACAAATGATTCATGTTTTTCTGCAGTTGTTGCTGTCATTGGATGAAACCAATGAGTAAAATGAGTAACACCATTTTCTAAAGCCCACCTTTTCATAGCATGAGCTATTGCATCAGCTGTCGGTCTATCTAATGTTCCTTCTTTTGCGATTGTTTGTTTCCATGAAACATAAACAGGTCTAGGTAGTCTTTCTTCCATTAATCTTTCGTGAAACACTAATGAACCAAAATCCTTAAAAGCATTTTCATTTATCATATAAGTTACCTCTTAATGAAATAATTAAACAACTATGAGGTAATCATGTCAATGAAAAATCAAAAAATATAACAATAATTCAAATTTATTTGCAAAATTTGTAAATAAATTAATAAAAACATTAAAAAAATGAATTTTATTAATTAAAATTCATTTTAAGTTTGATTAATTTGCTAGTTTTACACTTTCTACTTCTGGTACTTCATCAAGTAAGATAGCTTCAATACCATCACTTATTGTAGAGTCTAGTGCATGACATCCAACACATGCTCCATGCATTCTTATTGTAACTACACCATTTGAGAAATCTACAAATTCAACATCTCCACCATCTCTTCTTATATATGGTCTGATTTTATTTATAGTAAACTCAATTCTTTCAATTACATCACTCATATAATCACCTCATATTAAAATAATACATTACTGAAGCAATAATTACACCCCAAATGATTCCACCAAGCACTTCAAACCACCTATGTCCTAGAACATCTTTTAATCTAGAGTGATAGATAGGATTGTCATACTTATTGTTTGTATAGTCTAAGAAATCTTTTGCAATTTGTTGTGTTAACTTTATATTTTGTCCTGAATAATATCTAACATTAGCAGCATCATAAATAATAATGATTGAAAATGATGCTGTAACCGCAAAAAGAGGAGAAGAAAAACCTTCTCTTAATCCTACTGATAAGGTTAATGCGGATACTAAAGCTGAGTGAGAACTTGGAAACCCACCACTTTCTCTAGCAATCCAAATATCCCATTCTTTATATTTAATTAAGTGAATAACTGGTTTTAAAAATTGTGCGGAAACTAGGGCTATTAACGATGCCCAAAACGGATACATATATTCAAACATGATGTGAAACTCCTAACTTTTAAAGTATAGCATAAATTAGAAATGCTATGATATACTAATTTTGAGATAGGAGGCTTTATGCAATATAAAATAGGCGAAATTGTTGAAGGTGTAATAACTGGAATTCAACCCTATGGTGCTTTTGTTAGCCTAAATGATAAGACTTGTGGACTTGTACATATTTCCGAAATAAGTGATGGCTTTGTTAAAGATGTATCTAATTTTGTAAATGTTGGAGACCATATAAAAGTAAAGGTTATTGATTTTGATGAAAAAAGTAAACAAGCTAGATTATCTTTAAAGGCTGTGAATCCAAATAGATTTAGAAAAGAAAGAAAATCACTAAAATATGGTAGTTTACCAGTTATGAAGTTAGGATTTAAATCCTTAGAAGAAAAAATGGAACAATGGATGAAAGAGGCGAAGGAGAAATAATATGATTAAATTCGATGAGAGTCATGCTAGTTTAAAAGAAAACATTAATGATTACCAAAATGATGTAACAAGAATTCATAAAATGATCCATGAAAAAACAGGTGCAGGCAACGATTATTTAGGTTGGGTTGATTGGCCATATAATTATGATAAAGAAGAATTTGAAAGAATACTTAAGGTTGCTGAAAATGTAAAAGATAAGGCGGAAGTATTATTAGTTTGTGGTATTGGTGGGTCATATCTAGGTGCTAGAGCTGCAATTGAAATGATTCAAGGTATTTATTCAAAAAATAAAACAGAAGTTATATTTATTGGAAATACATTCTCAAGTACTTATATGGTCCAAGTTCTAGAATATATAAAAGATAAGAGTGCTGTATTAAATGTAATTAGTAAATCAGGAACAACTACAGAAACTTCTTTAGCATTTAGAATTTTAAAACAAGCTTTTGAAGAAAAATATGGTAAAGAAGAATGTAAAGTTAGAATTATAGCAACAACAGATAAAGCAAGAGGAGCATTAAAACCATTTGCGGATAAAGAAGGGTATGAAACATTTGTAATACCTGATGATATTGGTGGTAGATATTCAGTAATAACACCAGTTGGATTATTACCAATGGCAATAATGGGTATTAATATTAAAGAAGTTATGAAAGGCTTACAACAAGCTTATAATGATTTAAATACTGATGATTTAAATAATAATCCAGCATATAGATATGCAGTAGCAAGACGTATTTTACAAAACCAAGGTAAGGACGCAGAAATGCTAGTGACATATGAACCTAATATGACATTAGTTTCTGAATGGTGGAAACAATTATTTGGAGAATCTGAAGGTAAAGATGGAAAAGGAATACTTCCTACTTCAGCAACATTCTCTACAGATTTACATAGTTTAGGTCAATTCATTCAAGATGGTAAGAAAGTATTGTTTGAAACATTATTAACTGTTGAAAAACCATTGTTAGATATGGAATTCCCATATGATGAAGCAAATGAAGATGGTATGAATTATCTAAGTGGAAAGAGTCTAGATTGGGTAAATAAAATGGCTTTTGAAGGTACTTTAGAAGCTCATGAAGTAACGGGTGGTGTAAGTAACTTAATTATTACTTTAGAAGATAATAGTCCTTATACATTTGGTTACATGTGTTATTACTTCTTTATAGCATGTGCAATGACATGTTATATGATTGATATAAATCCATTTAATCAACCGGGTGTAGAAGTATATAAGAAAAACATGTTTAGGTTATTAGGTAAGAACTAAAAAATAAAA
>CAYQNJ010000008.1:0-56737 GCA_964418835.1 uncultured Erysipelotrichaceae bacterium | reverse complement strand
AAAGAGGATTTAATCATTTAACTAAAATATTTGAGGATACTAATATGAATATAGTTAATTGTTTATATAAGAAAGATAATACAAAACAATTAGGCTTACATTATGATCAAAGGTTACAAATAAGTGAATCTATTGGTATTATTGATATGAGGTTACCAAGTAAAGTTGTATTGGTTGATGATGTTTGTACAACAGGTTCTACTTTAAAAGCTGCTATAAAACTCATTAAACCAAAAGTAAAGAAACTTAAAGTTTATACAATTTCTACTAATCATAAAAATGTTATGTAGGAGGGTTTATGGTTAAATTTTTAAAAGTAATAGTGATTCTATTTTTGTTTCTTACTGGTTGTAGTACAACAAAGATAGAAGAAGTACCAGTAGAAGAGGAAGAAGTAAAAATCTATGATGTAAATACCGCGACTCTTGCGAGTATAAATAGATATATTTCTAAAAATGAGAAATTTAAATACTATGGAGTTTACAAGAATGATTATGTGAATGCAGAGTTTTTTGATGGTCATTTGGATGTAAATGCGAATAATAGGGATAGACCAACATTAAGTATTTGGCAAGATGAGACAGGTAGATTTTTATATCAATATATTATGTATTATGATTATGAGTTTAGTTATTTGAAAAATAATGAGAGAAGAGATGCATATATGACTATTAGTTATGCATTTGGGACAGAAACTTATTTTAATGATAACTTTGATGAAACAATCGATTTAAGAGCTAATAATGAAAATTATTTATTAAAGTATGAAAACGGTAAGTTTGTGGATGATATGGAAGGTCCTACAAAGGGTAATGAAGTAAAGTTTACAGCTAGTTTATTAGAGAATCTAAATCAGATTTATAATGAATATACACAAAATAGAATTTATAAGAGTGATGGGTATATAGTAAATGATATCGTAGCTCTTATTAGTGATAATGAGTTTTTATCGGTAAAACATGATGAAACAAAGAATAATTTAAATGAAGAATCAAATAATAATAGTATAGATGGTAATATTGATAATCTTCATGATTTTGAACCTATTTTAAATAGACAAACAGAACCAATTACTACGTATAGTTTGATAGATGATATATACACTATTATTGACGAAAACGGGTATGGAATAATTGATAACACTGGTAATGTAATTTTAGTGCCACTTGGTGATTCAATGCCTAAAGTTTTTGATAACTACGAACTTAGTATAGATATTTATAAATATCCAGGTATTAACAAAGTTAATCAATATAATATAGAAAGTGGACATGGTTTAAGTTCTTATATTCCTTATTATGACGGAGTAGAAGTTGGAATAGTAATTTTAGGTGATGATGGTCCGATATCTAGAAGCGATGATACAAAACAAATCCAAGAGTATAATTTATTACCATATATAGAAATTTATTATAGTTCGAGTGTAGGTGAATTACTCGAAGGTGCTAATTATGGAACTGATTTTAATTATGGTGTTATTAATGGAAATGGTGATGTTTTAACTGATGCGATATACGATAATATTTTAAGTTTTGGTGGAGAATTAATACTAGGTTATAGAGATAACACATGGTATTACATAAATGATAATGGTGAAGAAGTTATGAGTACTAAAGAAGGTTTATTCTCAAATTTTCAAATAAAAGGAGAATATATAAAAATACCATTTCCTGATATTAATGGAAAAGTAATAATGATTGATGAAAATGGTAAATATGGTGTAAAAGATATTGATGGAAATACTGTTATTCCATTTGAATATGAAGATGGTTCGCCATTTAATGGAAAGATATTACTTAAAAAGAATGGTAAATGGTTAGAATTTGAGTAAACACAAGGAAATACCATAATTTACACAATATTTGTATGTATACTAATTTTGTATTGTGAGTTTTATAATGATATAATTACTCAGTTAAATGGAGGCTTTATGGCTAATATATTCGATAAAATATTCAACGTTGATAAGAAACGTCTAAAAGAAATAGAAGATAAAATTAATCCTGTTTTAGCTTTATCAGAAACTTATAGAAACATGAGTGATGATGAGCTTAAAGCAAAGACAGTAGAATTTAAGGAAAAACTTCAAAATGGATCATCTTTAGATGATATTTTAGTTGAAGCTTTTGCGACTATAAGAGAAGCGGCTTATAGAGTAATTGGTGAATATCCATATAAAGAACAATTAATGGGTGCTGCAGTTATGCAAGGTGGAGACATTGCGGAAATGAAGACAGGTGAAGGTAAAACACTTACATCTGTAATGGCAGTTTATCTAAATGCATTAACTGGCAAAGGTGTTCATGTTGTTACAGTGAACGAATATCTTGCAAAGCGTGACTCTGAATGGATGGGTGAAATACATAGATTTTTAGGTTTAACAGTAGGTTTAAACTTAAGACAATTAACTCCAGTTCAAAAAAGAAATGCATACTTGTGTGATGTAACATATACAACTAATGCAGAAGTTGGATTTGATTATCTAAGAGATAATATGGTTATTAGGGTAGAAGATAGAGTATTAAGGGAATTAAACTTTGCCTTAGTAGATGAGGTGGATAGTATTTTAATAGATGAATCTAGAACACCACTAATTATTTCTGGAGGACAAAAACAAACTGCTAATCAATACTTACAAGCAGATAGATTTGCGAAAAGTTTAAGCAAAGAAGATTATGATATTGATATAAAAGGAAGAACAATTCAACTTACTGAAAGTGGTGTCGCAAAAGCTGAAAAGACTTTTAAAGTAGAGAATTTATATAATTTAGATCATACAAATACTCTTCACCATATTAATCAAGCATTAAAGGCTAATTATATTATGGCTAAGGATATTGAATATGTAGTTGATAAGGAAAATGATGAAATTGTAATAGTAGATCAAAATACTGGTCGTATGATGAAGGGTAGAGCTTATTCAGATGGTTTACATCAAGCTATAGAAGCAAAAGAAGGAATAGGTATTAAACAAGAAACCACTACTCTAGCAACTATTACTTATCAAAACTTTTTTAGACTATACAACAAACTAGCAGGTATGACTGGTACAGCAAAAACTGAAGAAGAAGAATTCTTAAGTATTTATAATATGAGAGTATATGAAATACCTACTCATAGACCAATCGCAAGAATTGATTTACCTGATGCTGTTTATGGCACAAAGAAAGCTAAGTATGAAGCATTAGTTAATAAGATTAAAGAACTTCATGAAAAAGGACAACCAGTACTAGTAGGTACTATTGCGGTTGAAACATCAGAATTAATTAGTAAAATGTTAGATTCTAGAAAGATAAGACATGAAGTATTAAATGCGAAAAACCACCAAAGAGAAGCTGAAATAATAATGAAGGCTGGTAGAAAAGGTGCTGTCACTATTGCGACAAACATGGCTGGAAGAGGTACTGACATCAAACTACAAGAAGGTGTTATTGAACTAGGTGGTTTAGCAGTTTTAGGTAGTGAAAGACATGAATCTAGACGTATTGATAATCAGTTAAGAGGTAGAAGTGGTAGACAAGGAGACCCTGGTTTTTCTCAATTCTATGTTTCTGTACAAGATGATTTAATGGTTAGATTTGGTAGTGAAAGAATGGAAGCGTTATTTTCATCATTAGGTGATGTTGCAATAGAATCAAAACAAATTACAAAAGCTATTGGTTCAGCACAAAAAAGAGTTGAAGGTGTTAACTTTGATGGTCGTAAAGCATTACTTGAATATGATGATGTTTTAAGACAACAAAGAGAAATTATATATGAACAAAGAAATTTTATATTAGAAAATGATGATGTTCATGGAATAGTAAAAGAAATGTTTGATAGAGTTATTAAGAAAACTGTAGAAAACAATGTAGATTATACAAGTAAAACTCCAACTATTGATGGAGTACAACTTATTGATAGTTTAAAGAAATTAGGATTTAAGGAAGAAATTGATTCTAGTTCTTTTGGAAATAAAGATATTGAAGATGTAGTAGAAATATTAAGAGAAAAATCTTGGAATGAATATGAAGAAAAGATTGAACCTGTAAAACAACAAGTATTACCTGTAGAAAAAGCAATGGTTTTAAAGATTATAGATAGAGCATGGGTAAATCATATTGATACGATGAGTAAATTAAGAGATGGTATTCACTTAAGATCTTATGCACAAAATAATCCTTTACAAGCATATGTGTCTGAAGGTTATGAGATGTTTGAAAATATGATGCAAGATATCTCTAGAGAAATTGTAGGATTCTGTATGAATGTTAGAATAGTTATGGAACAAAGGAAGAAGTAATATGGAAATTTATGAATTAAAACAAACATTAAATACTAACAATGCTAAGTTAAAACAACTTGGCGAATCTCTTTGACTTAAGTAAAAGAGAAAAGTTAATAGAAAGTAATGAATCATTAATGGCTGATGAAAGCTTTTGGAGCGAACCTAAGAAAGCACAAAGTATTATTCAGGAAACTAATGCGAATAAAGAATTAATTTCTTCTTATCAAAAACTTGTAAAGGGATTTAAGGATATTGAATTATCAATAGATGAATTAAAAGATACCTTTGATGAAGAATTGATGATGTTGGTAGAAGAAGAGTATGAAACATTATTAAAAGATTTTGATAGTTTTGAGATTAAAGTTTTACTAAGTGAACCTTATGATAAAAGTAATGCCATATTAGAATTACATCCTGGAGCTGGAGGCACTGAATCTCAAGACTGGGCTCAAATGTTGTACAGAATGTATTCTAGATGGGCTGAAAAGCATGGTTACAAAACAACTGTATTAGATTATCAAGAAGGTGAAGAAGCTGGCATTAAGTCTGTAAGTATCCTTATAGAAGGATATATGGTTTATGGATATTTAAAAGCTGAAAGAGGTGTACATAGATTAGTAAGGATATCTCCTTTTGATTCATCAGGAAGACGTCACACATCTTTTGCATCAGTTGAAGTTATGCCAGAATTTAATGATGAAATTGAACTAGTTATTGATGAAAAAGATTTAGAAATATCGACAATGAGAGCTTCAGGAGCTGGAGGGCAACACGTTAATAAAACAGATAGTGCTGTTAGGATATTACACAAACCTTCAGGTATTGTAGTTACATGTCAAGTTGAAAGAAGTCAGATTCAAAATAAAGAACGTGCTATGAATATGCTTAAGAGTAAATTGTATTTAAAAGCTATTGAAGAACAGGAAGCTAAGTTAAATGCTATTAAAGGTGAACAAAAAGCAATTGAATGGGGTTCTCAAATTAGATCATATGTTTTCTGTCCATATACTATGGTAAAAGACCTTAGAACAAGCTATGAACAGACCAATGTTCAAGCAGTTATGGATGGAGATATCGATAATTTTATATTTAGTTATCTAAAATCACAAATTTCTTAAAAATAAATGAACCTTTTTCTAACTTAAATGCTCTTTATTATGAAGACACATATAAGGGAATGTTAAATACATAAAAAGCCGCAGAATTTGCGACTTTTTTTATATTTTGTTTTCTTTGAAAGCTTTCATAAGAGTTTGTGTTAAGGAGATATTATCATAAGTATCTGGTAATTGACTTCTGTAAAACCATGATGCCTCGGATAATTCTTTAGTATCAACTCTAATAGTATCATCACCATCTAAGTCACATACAAAACCTAATAGTAATGAATCTGTAAATGACCAAGGTTGGGATGTGTAGTATCGTGTGTTTTTAACTTTTAATCCAACTTCTTCAAGTACTTCTCTTTTTACTGTTTCTTCTACAGTTTCACCAATTTCACAATAACCTGCAACTAATGCATATCTTCCTTGTCCCTTTACATACTTTGTAAGAACAGTTCTATCATTATCTTTTATTAATACAATTACTGCAGGAGATATCTTTGGAAATACGATATTATTACAATTAGGGCATTGTTGTGCTCTTTCTAATGAACTATGTTCCATTAAAGAACCACATCTACCACAATATTTATTATCAATTAACCATTTGTTTATTTGATATGCGGTTATACCAATGAATCTAGTCCAATTTACTTCATGATATCTTAACAGCTTAACGTTCATTTTTAAATATTCTTCAATTACTAAAGATGTAGTAAGATATACATTTTGATTATCAATAGAAAATAGGTAATATAGATTAATATCATTATTTTCTATTTGATTATATGTAATAAATGATTTATCTAAGTTAAGTATTATTTTGTCTTGATCAAATTGTATTATAAAATCATTGTCTTTAACTTCTTTTACAATGTATTGGTTATTAAATATTTTAGGATATATATCTTGTATCATAATTTATAAATAAAAAGGCATTAGCTGCCCAACAATATAATTATATAATAAATATAAAATTATTAATAGACTATATTTTTTTTATACATATTGTATTATAAAGGTACATAAAGAGTATCATCTCTGTAAAGAAAGGGCTGATTATTATGAAGGAGATTCTACTAGAATATTAAGCCAAGTTCTTAATTAGATTGCAGAAATAATTAAGAATGGAAAAAAAGAAACAATTAAGAAGATTCATGTTTCAAATAGAAAGAGAAAGTCTGCAAGAGGGTAGACCAATGGACAATTCAGAGTAAAAACTGAATAGATTTAGATAAATCAGGGAAACCTGATAGTAAAGAAAACAGATTCTGATATTTATTTAATTATGTAAATAAATTTTATAAAACAAAGAACAATTCATAAAAAAGGATTGTTCTTTTTAGTTTGTATTAATTTGTTTACTTATATAGAATATAGGTATGAGAATAATAATTTCACCCGCAAAAAAGATGAAAGTAGATAATGATAGTTTTATTCATAGATCATTACCTTTTTTTATTGAAGATACAAAAATAATAAAAAGTAAACTAAATTCGATGAGTAAATCTAAACTTAAAGCTTTATGGAAGTGTAGTGATAAGTTATTAGAAGAGAATTATATAAGGTTAAAGAGTATGGATTTATATTCCAATTTAACTTGTGCAATTATGTCTTATGAAGGTTTACAGTATCAATATATGGCTCCTTCTTTATTTAGTGAAAAAGAATTAAATTATATAGATGAACATTTAAGGATATTATCAGGGTTTTATGGAGTATTAAAACCCTTTGATGGTATTACACCTTATAGATTGGAAATGCAATCAAAACTAAAGATAAATAAACATAAAGATTTGTATTTTTTTTGGAAAGAAAAGATAACTAATAAATTTAAAGAAGAAACTAATTTAATTATTAATCTAGCTTCTAGTGAATATAGTAAGGTTATAGATTTAGATATGATAAATATTATATTTGGGGAAATAATCAATGGTAAGGTAGTAGAAAAAGGTACGTTGTGTAAGATGGCTAGAGGTGAAATGGTTAGATACATGGCAGAAAATAATGTGATGGATTTAGAAGGTATTAAGAAGTTTGATAGATTGGGTTATAAATTTAAAAATGATATTTCTGATACAAGCAATTTAATTTTTATAAAAGAGGTGTAGCTTATGTATATGGTAATTGATAGTGAATATTGTTCGATGGGTAGGTGGATTTCTGTAATAGTCGCAGAATCTTTAAAAATGAAGTTATATGAAGGAAAAGATTTAATAAAACTAGTTGATCAAGATTGGTTAAGTGAAGAAGACTTAGAAATATTTGATAATAATTTAAGAAATAAAACAGTAGAAGAATTAGTGAAAGATGAACATTTTCATAAAATAACGACTCTTATTAACAAGGGTATAGAAAAAGCTATATCATTAGGTCCTTGTATAATACATGAAAGAGCTGCGTATTTAGTGCTTAAGGATAAAGTAGATTATGTGAGTGTATTGTTGTTTAATAGAAATAAACTCAGTAAACTTCCTAGAGCTATTAATGATAAAAGCTATGATTTACAAGGTAAATCTAATGAGTATGTATTTAATTTTATGGATTTAGAAGATAATAAGCGTAGAGTTTATAGAAATGCTCTTACAAATGAAAAGTGGGGAGAAAGAGATTCTTATGACATTTGTTTGGATAGTGATAAATTAAGTAGAGAAAAATGTGCAGAGATTTTAATTGAAACCTTAAAAGAAGTGTCATTAGATATAGATAAATGTAATGATATAATTAAAAAATCGTTTAGTTGGAGTAAGTAAGGAGGAAGTATGAAACCAAAATATATTATTGTGTATGAAGATATTAGGGATAAGATATTTAGTAGTAAATTTATGGTAGGTTCATATTTACCTAGTGAAATGGAATTGATGAGTATTTATGACTCTTCAAGAGATACAATTAGAAAATCATTAAATTTATTATTAAACAATGGATTAATACAAAAAAACAAAGGAAAGGGATCTTTGGTATTAGATAGATCAAAGATTGCTTTTCCTATATCTGGTTTGACTAGTTTTAAAGAGTTATCAGTTTCTTTGGGTGAAGATATAAAAACTATAGTTAATAAATTTGAAGTAGTAGAGGCTGATAATTTTTCGAAAGATACTTTGTATATTGAGGAAGGTAATTATTATAGTATTGAAAGAATAAGAAGAATTAATAAAGAAAAAATTATTTTAGATATAGATTATATAAATGAAGAAATAGTTCCAGGTTTAACAAAAAAGATAGTTGAGAAATCTATTTATGAATATATTGAAAAGGATTTAGGTTTAAAAATAGGTTTTGCGAATAAAGAAATAACAGTATTGAAAGCTAGTGATCATGAAAAGAAGTTGTTGGATATGGATGGATATGATTTATTAGTTTGTGTTAAATCATTTGTGTATTTAGAAGATGCTAGATTATTTCAATATACTATTTCTAAACATAGACCTGACAAATTTAGATTTGTGGACTTTGCAAGAAGAAACAAAATATAAAGGAAACATAGCGTTTCCTTTTAGTTTGTTATAGTTATTTGGCTTTCATTTGAATAAAGATTTTGTTTTGCATAATAACATTTTATATAAGCTGTTTTGTTTGTCATAAAGAGTTCTTTCATTTAAGTATTGTTAATTATATCACGTATTAATAAATTATGAAACTTGACAAACATATACGTACAAGATAAAATAACAATATAACATGTACGTACATGAATAAAGGAGAGAATTTGGGTAAATTTACAAATGATAGTAAACTTCTACTTCAACATGTTGGGGGTAAGGAAAACATTAAAGCAGTAACTCATTGTATTACAAGAATGAGATTTGTTTTAAGTGATCCTAGTCTTGCAAACATTAAAGAAATAGAAACTATTCCAAGTGTTAAGGGAACATTCACTCAGTCAGGGCAATTCCAAGTTATTATTGGGAATGATGTTACTGATTTCTACAACGACTTTGTTGGGGTTAGCGGTATTGAAGGTATTAGTAAGGATGCTTTAAAAGAAGCTTCTAAAGACAATCAAACTGTGATTCAAAAAGTTATGAGCAATTTGGCGGAAATATTTGCGCCAATTATACCTGCTTTAATATGTGGGGGGTTAATTTTAGGTTTTAGAAACGTTATTGATAGTATTTATTTCTTTGAAAATGGAACTAAAACATTAGTTAATATTTCTCAATTCTGGGCTGGTGTTGACCACTTCTTATGGTTAATTGGTGAAGCAATATTCCACTTCTTACCAGTTGGAATTGTTTGGTCTATTACTAAAAAGATGGGTACAAGCCAAATTCTAGGTATTGTTTTAGGTTTAACATTAGTTTCACCTCAATTATTAAATGCTTATGCAGTATCTGGTACACCAGTTGATCAAATTCCTGTTTGGGATTTTGGGTTTACTACGATTCAAATGATTGGTTATCAAGCTCAAGTAATTCCTGCGATTCTTGCTGGATTTACATTAGTTTATTTAGAAAAATTCTGGACAAAGGTTGTTCCTAATATTGTTGCTTTAATATTAGTACCATTCTTGTCATTGATTCCAGCAGTATTAATAGCACATGTTATCTTAGGTCCTATTGGTTGGACAATTGGTAGTGCAATTAGTAATGTTGTATATTCAGCTTTAACTTCAGATTTCAAACTAATATTTGCGGCTGTATTTGGATTCTTATATGCTCCACTAGTAATTACTGGTTTACACCATATGTCAAATGCGATTGACTTACAATTAATTACAGACTTTACAGGAACTATATTATGGCCAATGATCGCACTAAGTAATATTGCACAAGGTTCTGCAGTATTTGCGATGTCGGTATTACAAAAAAATGATGAAAGAGCTCAACAAGTTTCAATTCCTGCAGGTATTTCTTGTTATTTAGGTGTTACAGAACCAGCAATGTTTGGTGTTAACTTAAAATATGGTTTCCCATTCATTTGTGCATTAATTGGTTCTTCATTGGCTGCTTTAATTTCAGTTGGATTTGGTGTTATGGCTAACTCAATTGGAGTTGGTGGTATTCCAGGAATATTATCTATTAAAACACAATTCATGCTTCCATTTGCATTAGCTATGGTAGTCGCAATAGTTGTTCCATTTGTATTAACTTACATCGTAGGTAAAAGAAAACTTGCTAAAGGTGAATTAGACATTCAAACAGAAAAAACAGTTGTTAGTGATATAGTAGTTGACAATAGTTTTGTATCACCTATGGAAGGTAACGTAATTCCATTAAGTGAAGTTGATGATAAAGTATTCTCATCTGGAATGATGGGTAAAGGATTTGCGGTTGAATTAAGTGATGGTAAGGTTGTTTCTCCAGTTAATGGAACAATTGTTATGACTTTCCCAACAAAACATGCTTATGGTATTAAAACAGATGATGGTGTAGAAATACTAGTTCATATTGGTATGGATACAGTAGAACTTGAAGGAAAAGGTTTTACAAGTCATGTGGAAAATGATCAAAGAATTAATAAGGGTGATTTATTATGTAGTGTTGATTTAGAAACTATTAAAGCTGCTGGTAAATCATTAGTTTCTACTGTAGTAATTACGTCTGGCCAAGATGTTAAATTACTTGTAAGTGGAAAGGTAAATAAAAATCAAGAAAATATTGTAGAAATTGGAGGTTAAGATATGAGTTTTAAAGATAAGGTAATTTATCAAATATATCCAAAATCATTTAAGGATACTTCTGGAAATGGTTTTGGTGATATTAAAGGTATTATTTCTAAACTTGATTATCTTAAAGAACTAGGTGTGGATATGTTGTGGTTAAATCCAATATTCCCTTCTAGTGGTGCTGACAATGGATATGATGTTAGTGATTATTGTGCTATAGATCCAGATTATGGAACAATGGAAGATTTTGAAGAACTTATTAAAGAAGCTGATAAAAGAAACATTGGTTTGATGTTAGATATGGTGTTTAACCATACATCTATAGAACATGAATGGTTTCAAAAAGCATTAAAGGGTGATAGAAAGTACCAAGACTATTACATATTTAAAGAAAATATAGGTAAACTTCCTACAAATTGGGAAAGTAAGTTTGGTGGAGATACTTGGGAATATGTAGAGGAATTGGATAAATACTATCTACATCTATTTGATAAAAAACAAGCTGACTTAAATTGGGAGAATCCAGAAGTTAGAAAAAATCTTGCTGAAGTGGTTAATTTCTGGTTAAAGAAGGGTGTTAAAGGTTTTAGATTTGATGTAATCAACTTAATAAGTAAAGATGAGTTTAAGGATGATTTTGAAGGTGTAGGAAAAAGATTCTATACTGATGGAAAGAAAGTAAGTGAATACTTACAAGAATTAAATGAAAATAGCTTTGGTAAGTATGAAGATATAGTTACAGTTGGTGAAATGTCTGCAACAACTGTAGAAAACTGTGTAAGATATACAAACCCAGAAAATCATCAACTTGGTATGGTGTTTAGTTTCCATCATCTAAAAGTTGATTATAAAGATAAAGAAAAATGGACTTTAATGGATTTTGATTTTAAAGAACTTAAAGAATTATTAAATGATTGGCAAGTTGGTATGCAAGAGGGTAATGGATGGAATGCATTATTCTTAAACTGTCATGATCAACCTAGATCAATTTCAAGATTTGGAAATGATGGCAAATACCATTATGAATCTGCGACAATGCTTGGCAATGCAATGCATATGTTAAGAGGAACACCTTATATATATCAAGGTGAAGAAATTGGTATGACTAACAATTATTTTGAATCAGAATCACAATATAGAGATATTGAATCTATTAATCATTTCTCAATATTAAAAGAAAAAGGTTATAGTGATGATGAGATAGTTAAAATCATTCAAGCTAAATCAAGAGATAATGCTAGAAGTCCAATGCAATGGGATGATATTTTAAATGCAGGTTTTAGCAGTGGTATGCCTTGGATGGATGTTAATCCAAACTATAAAGTTATTAATGTCAAAACAGATTTAGAAAGTGATAAGTCAATTATTAAGTATTATCAAAAACTTATTAAGTTAAGAAAAGATAGTAATATTATTCAAGATGGAATATTTGTACCATTGTATAAAGACCATGACTCTTTATATGCATATAAAAGAGTTTTAGATAATCAAGAGATTGTTGTACTAAACAATTTCTATGATAAAGAATATACAATTGAATTAGATGGTTCTTACAAAGTGTTATTATCAAATTATGATAGAAAAGATGTTAGTAATATCATTGATATAAAACCATATGAAGCATTAGTTCTACAAAAACAGTAACTAAAAATATACTAATCAATTAATTGACAATTAAGTTTAAAAGAGTAGTATATTATATATAAGAAGTTGTTGATGTGGCGTGTTATTGGAAACAAGCATGAGCCCTTAGAATTATTTATTCTATGGGCTTTTTTTGTTAAAAAGGAGATAGTAAAATGGATAAAAATTTGTTGTTGGAAAGTATAGAAAAAGGATTGATAGTATCATGTCAAGCCTTAGAAGATGAACCTATGTACACAAAAGAGGGTGGTGTTATGCCTCTGTTTGCTAAAGCAGCATTTTTAGGTGGAGCTGTAGGGATTCGTGCTAATTCTATAAGGGATATAAAACAAATTAAAGAAGTAGTTGATTTACCTATATTTGGGATAATTAAAATTGATTATCCTAAAACTAGTGCCTATATAACTCCTTCAATGAAGGAAATTGATGAATTAGTAGAAATAGGTTGTGAAGTTATAGCTTTTGACTGTACTAGAAATTCACGTAAAGATGGACAAAGTGCTATTGAATTTATAAAAGAAATTAAATTAAAATATCCTAACCAATTATTAATGGCTGATATATCAAATTTTGAAGAAGCAAAAAATGCAATTGATAATGGAATAGACTTTGTGGGTACTACATTAAGTGGATATGTAAAGGGAGATCTACCTCAAGATGGTCCTAATTATGAATTAGTTAGAAAAATTCATGAATATAATAAAGATTTTCCAATCATTGCAGAAGGTAGAATAAATACTCCTGAACAAGCTTTAAAAATGCTTGAAATTGGTGCTTTTTGTGTTGTAGTAGGTAGCGCTATAACTAGACCTAAAGATATTACGAAAAAATTTGTGGATAAAATAAAAGGAGTACAATAGTATGTTTAAATCTATGTTTAAGAAAAAAGAAAAAGGAATTACTGTATATAGCCCATGTACTGGTTTATTTATGAATGCTGAAGAAATACATGATGAAGTCTTTTCAAAAGGTTTGATGGGTCCTAGTTTTAGCATTAAACCAGATTCTAATATTGTGTATTCACCAATTGAAGGAGAAATCGGTATGGTTTTTCCAACATTACATGCACTTGGTATAAAGGGGAAAGATGGTATCGAATGCATAGTTCATATTGGTGTTGACACAGTAAAACTAGAAGGTAAAGGATTTGAAGTGATGGTTAATGAAGGGGACAAAGTTTTAAATGGTACACCACTAGTTAAGGTGGATTTTGATTATATAAGAAGTAATAACTATTATGATGAAGTAATAATAGCTTTTCAAAACACAACAAAATTTGAATTTAGAGTTAATGAAAAAGAAGTAAATAAAGACTCTGTAGTGGCTTACTGTGAATAAGTTTAAGGTTATTAAAAAATTAAATCATAATGTTGTCATGTGTTTTGATGAAAATAACAAAGAAGTTATTTTATTTGGTAAAGGAATAGGGTTTGAAATTAATCCAAATGAATATATTAATATAGAACAAATAGATAAAATTTATGAAATTAAAAATAAAATCAATAGCAAGAATTATCAAGAATTAGCTGTTAATGCTGATGAAGATATATTAGAAGCTTCTGAAGTTATCATATCTAAAATGATAGAAAAATTTGGAAATGAGTATAATGAAAAACTACATATTTCTTTATTAGATCATTTATTGTTTGCTGTTAAAAGATATAAAGAAAATATTTATGTTGGAAATATTTTCTTAGATGAAATTGAATACTTATATCCAAAAGAATATAAATTTTCAAAAGAAATGTTAGAAATGGTAAATGATAAATTAAAAATTCAATTACCTAATTCAGAAGCTGGTTTTATATGTATGCATATTCATTCTGGTTTAACTAATGGTAATTCTGGAGTTAGTGCAATGATAGTTAAAATAGTCGGTGAATGTATTAGATTAGTAGAGTCAGAAACTGGTTTGAAATTAGAAGATTCTAGTGTTTTAAAACAAAGGCTTGTAACTCATTTGAAATTTGCAATTAAAAGAGCTATAGATGGAATTTCTTTAGATAATCCAATTGAAGAAATTATAAAAGATAAATATATAACTACATATAATTTAGCCAAAAAAATAAGTGAGTATATTAAAACAAACTATGATATTCAATTAACGGATGGAGAAATATCATACTTAACTATACATATACAAAATATTATTAATTCAAATAAATATGGTAAATAATTAAAGAAAGTGTGTACTCCGATACACTTAATAATTTATTGGCGGAGCAATAAGTTATTGATTCTTTAATGGTTTATAAATTAAAGGGAGGATAAAAATGTTTAAACAACTTCAAAAAATTGGTAAAGCATTTATGTTACCTATTGCAATTTTACCAGCTGCTGGTTTATTGCTAGGTATAGGTGGTGCTTTAACAAATCCAGTAAATATTGAGTTGTATACAGTTTTAGCAAGTCCAATTCTTCAAGGAATATTTGGAGTTATGAGTGCTGCTGGAAATGCAATATTTGCTAATCTTTCATTGCTATTATGTATTGGCCTTTGTATAGGTTTTGCTAAAAAAGATAAAGGTACTGCAGCTTTAGCAGGTGTTGTTGGTTATTTTGTAATGATTGCAACTATTTCTGCATTAATCAATATATTTAACCCAGGGGGAAATGCTATTGATACAGGTGTTATTGGTGCGGTTGTTGTTGGTTTAGTAGCAGTTACATTACATAATAAGTATCAAAATATTGAACTACCTCAAGTACTTGGTTTCTTTGGTGGTTCTAGATTTGTTCCTATAGTTACTTCATTTGCAGCTATATTAGTTGGTGTTTTATTCTTTATAATATGGCCACCATTCCAAAATTTATTAATTAATTCTGGAGAAGCTATTTCTAAAGCGGGTCCTATAGGTACATTCTTCTATGGTTTCTTAATGAGACTTTGTGGTGCAGTTGGATTACACCATATTATATATCCTATGTTCTGGTATACAGAACTTGGTGGTGTAGAAATGGTTCAAGGTGTAAGTGTTGCTGGGGCTCAAAAGATTTTCTTTGCTCAACTAGCAGATCCTACACATACAGGCTTATATACTGAAGGTACAAGATTCTTTGCTGGAAGATTTTCAACAATGATGTTTGGTTTACCAGCAGCTTGTCTTGCTATGTATAATTGTATACCTAAGGAAAGACGTAAAGCATACGGTGGATTATTGTTTGGTGTTGCGGCTACTTCTTTCTTAACTGGTATTACAGAACCAATTGAATTTATGTTCTTATTTGTTTCACCTGCGCTATATGTATTACATGCTTTCTTAGATGGAGTGTCATTCTTTATTGCAGATATTTTAAATATTGCTATTGGTAATACATTCTCTGGTGGATTTATTGACTTTACATTATTTGGTATATTACAAGGAAACGCTAAAACCAATTGGTTACTTCAAATTCCATTTGGAGCAATATGGGCAGTTCTGTATTACTTTATATTTAAAACATTTATTTTAAAATTTAATGTTCCTACTCCGGGTAGAGGTGAAGATTTACTTGATGATGAACCTACAAAAGGTATTGAAACTAAGTCTTCATTAAAGGAAGATTCAGTTGTAATAATTGATGCTTTAGGTGGTAAAGAAAATATTGAAGATGTGGATGCTTGTATTACAAGATTAAGAGTATCTGTTAAGGATGTTTCTAAAGTAAATAAGGATGTACTAAAGAAGATAGGTGCTACTGATGTATTAGAAGTTAGTGGTGGTATTCAAGCTATCTATGGTGCTAAAGCAATTTTATATAAAAATAATATCGTTGATATATTAGATATTGATGATTAAACATTAAAGAGCATGACTAATCATGCTCTTTCTTTTGTTTCTGTATAAGTTCTTATTAAATATATTGATAAAAGATATATTATTATTCCTATTAAATAGGGTGTTAAATAGGTGATATATGATAGTAATGATAGTAGTATTAAACTTCCGTATATTTGTATAAATAATGATATTTGAGTATTAATATTTTTTATTAAATTTTTACTTTCATTCATTATTTTTAATACATCACTAATATTGGGTTTTACAATAATAATATCTGCGTTATGGATATCGAAGTTAATATCTGAATTTATAGAAATATTTATTTCTGTATTCTCTGGTATTTTTTTAGTTTTATTTATATCTGAAATATAAATTGTTTTTAATCCATCCGCATATAATCTATCTACCAGTTTAGACTTTTGTAAGTTTGATAAATTACAATGATATTCATCTATATTAAGTTTATGTGCATAATATTTAGTTATATCAGGTTCACCTTTATCTAACAAAATAATTTTTTTGTTTAATTTTTTAAACTCTTCTAATGTGGAAACAACATTATCCCTTAAAATATTTTGAATTGTTAGTATACCAATAATTTTTTTCTTGTGTGTAAATATAATTGAATTTTTACCTTGTGTTAAGAATCTTTTGATTGAAGATTCTACTTTACTAAGGTCTATGTCTTTGTTTCTAATGTTCTCATAATTCACAAAGTTATAGTCTTTATGAATGTCTTCTTTTGAAATAGGATTTCTAGTGGAAGATTGAAATTGTTGGGGATCAATACTACTTAAATGAACATTTTTTAAATAGTTTTTAATTGTTGTCGCATATCTTGTATTTGAGTCTTTTGTAAGGATATATGCAATATGATAGAAATCAGTTGGTATAACACCCTCTAAAATAAATACATCTTTTACATCAGGATATTCTTCTATTAGTACACCTGATTTTTCAATCATTACAACTTCACATTCGTTTATCTTTTCTATTGTATTTGAACTTTTAATTAATACCCCATCTTTTGACAAAGATGTTATGAGTTTTAATAAATTAAGAGGTACTATAAATTCAAAAACTTCAAAAATAATAAGCAGTAATAATGATAGTAGTATTGATAAAGGTATAATGATTTGTTTTGTTTGAATAAGTGAGAATATAAATAAGGTAATAGATATAATTAAAATTATTTTAGGAAAGTAGTCATAGAATATGTTAAGTGAACTTCCTAAGTTATTCTTAGATGAAACTGCATTTAGTATTAAGTTATCTCTTTTATTTAATGTATTTTTATTCTTTGTGGATGTGGCTCTGTATTCAATATAACCATTTTGATTAATCATACCAGCCACAACACTTTCATTTTTCGTCTTATTAACTACTGGTATTTCACTTGTAAACATTGATTGATCTACTTGAGTAAAACCATCAATTATTACTCCATCTACTGGCAAAGTGTATTTATCTTTTACTATTACAATATCATTTGGTTTAATTTCATGTGGTTTTACTTCAAGTTGTACATTATCTCTTTTAATTAATGCGATTGTTTCTTTGCTTGTATCTTTTTCAAATAGTTTCTTTCTAAACATGCTTAACAAATATTTATATATATTTAATGAAGTTAATATAAAGGTAATGAAAGTAAAAGACATCTTTAGATTTACTATTCCATATAATAAGGATAGTATTATGACCATAATTACAACAGTAGAATCATCATATATATTTAAGTCATTGTATTTTTTATTTAACAAACTTTGACTTAAATATAAGGAAACTATCGAAATAATTAAACCTATAATACTCTGGTATAAATATTGTTTATTTATAAATAGATTAATTATTTGAATTATTAATAATACTATTAGTATTATTAAATTTAATTTTAATGTACTTTCTTTACTAGTAAAGTTATCTATTACATCGTTAATGTTTTCATGTTTAATTACATCTAATTTATATGTCTTGAAAAGGTTTAAAATAACTTCTTCATTTTCATAATCTATAAAAAATGATGAAAACAAATGATTATAGTAAACATCATTTACAGTATTAATATTTTTTAATTTATTACATATAAGCTTATGACTTAAAGCACAAGTTATATTATCTAAATAGAAAATTGACTTCATTTTGACTCCTTGATAATACTAAAAGCATAACCTAAAACAGTTTGTGAATCAATCAAAGCAGTATGAAAAAGTTGTGAAAAAATATATAATGAAACACGAGGTGATTGATGTGATAAAAGATAGAATTAAAGCTTTAAGAAAATTAATGAAAGACAATAATATTGATGTATATTACATACCAACTGATGATGATCATATGAGTGAGTATGTGGCTAGTTATTTTAAGTCTAGAGAGTTTATATCAGGTTTTACAGGTTCTGCAGGAGTTGTGGTTGTTACAAGTAAAGAAGCTGGACTATGGACTGATGGTAGATATTTTGTACAAGCAGAAAATCAACTAAAGGGTAGTGGTATTAAACTATACAAACAAAGAATGGCTGGTGTTGTTACTCATGAAGAGTTCATAGAATCAAAACTTCCTAAAAAAGGTATTTTAGGTTTTGATGGAAAAGTAGTTAATCAAAACATGAAGGAAAGGTTAGAAAAACTAATTAAATCAAAAGAAGGTTCCATTATATTAGATAGAGATTTAGTAGGTGATTTATGGTTAGATAGACCTAGTATGCCTAGTGATAAAACTTTCTTCTTAGCTGATAAGTATACTGGTGAATCAGTAAGTAAAAAACTTTTGAGAATAAAAGAAGAAATGAAAAAGAAAAACGTAGATACATTAGTATTTAGTGTTTTAGAGGATGTGAACTGGTTATTTAATTTTAGGGGTAATGATATATTACATACACCTATTGTGTATAGTTATGCATTAATTGATGGTGATAATGTAAGTTTATATATTGATAGTAATAAATTAGATAATAAATCTAAGAAAGAATTAGAAAAGAACAAGGTTAATATCAAAGAATATAATGATATTTCTAGTGATTTAAATAATATTACCGGTAAAACAATTTGGATTGATAAGACTAAACTAAATTCGTACTTATATAGTTTTATACATGATAGTAATACAGTAATAAATAGTTATAATATTGCTGGTTTATTTAGAGCAATTAAGAATAAAACACAAATGAAAAACTTAAGAAGTAGTCATTTAAAAGATGGTGTAGCTATGACTAAGTTTCTTTGTTATGTGAAGAATAATATAGGCAAAGAAGAAATGAGTGAGATATCTGTCTCAGATGTTCTTGAACAATTAAGAAGTGAACAAGATGGATTTATTTCATTAAGTTTTAATACTATTAGTGCATATAAGGCAAATGCGGCAATGATGCATTATAGTGCTGATGAAAAAAGCAATGCGAAATTATCAAATGAAGGATTCTTATTAGTTGATAGTGGTGGTACTTATTATGATGGTACTACTGATATTACAAGAACTATTGCATTAGGTAAGGTAAGTGATGAAGAAAAGAAACTTTATACTCTTGTATTAAGGGGTATGTTGTCATTGATGAGGGCTAAGTTTTTATATGGTACTACTGGTAGTAATTTAGATATTCTTGCTAGAGGACCATTATGGAGTGAGGATATTGATTATCAATGTGGAACTGGACATGGAGTTGGCTTTGTAATGTCTGTCCATGAAGGACCTCAAAGCATTAGATGGGGTAATATGCCTAATGCGGCTATAATTGAAGAAGGTATGGTTATTACAAATGAACCTGGTGTATATATACCAAATAAACTTGGTATAAGGATAGAAAATGAGCTTCTTGCATTAAATGGTGTTAAGAATGAATATGGTCAATTTATGTATTTTGAGCCTATTACCTATTGTCCAATAGATTTAGATGCAGTAGATACTAAGTATATGACTTATGAGGAGATTAATACTTTAAATGAATATCATAAGATGGTTTATGAAAAGATTAGTCCATATCTTAGTACTAAGGAAAAGACATGGTTAAGATTACAGACAAGGAGTATTAAATAATGAAGTTTATTTCATGGAATGTGAATGGTTTAAGAGCAGCAATAAATAAGGGATTTATGGATTTCTTTAATGAAATGGATGCGGATATATTTGCCCTTCAAGAAACTAAGATGCAGCCTCATCAATTAGAACTTGATTTACCTGGTTATCACCAATACTTTCATAGTGCTGAAAAGAAAGGTTATTCAGGAACTGCAGTATTTACTAAGGTAAAACCTATTAGTGTTTCTTTTGATTTTGAAAAAGAAATACATAATGATGAAGGTAGAGTAATTACTTTAGAGTTTGAAGATTTCTATTTTGTAAATGCTTATGTGCCTAATTCTAAAGAAGGTCTAACAAGGTTGGATTATAGAATGGAATGGGAAGATGAGTTAAGAAGTTACTTGAGTGAGTTAGATAAGATTAAACCTGTGGTTTATTGTGGTGATTTAAATGTGGCTCACAATGAAATAGATTTAAAGAATCCAAAAAGTAATAGAAAAAATGCAGGGTTTAGTGATGAGGAAAGAGCTAAGTTTGGCGAATTATTAGATGCGGGGTTTAAGGATACTTATAGAACCTTATATCCAGAAAAGATTGAATATAGCTGGTGGTCTTATAGGTTTAATGCAAGAGCTAATAATGCTGGGTGGCGCATTGATTACTTTGTGGTTTCTACTAGATTAATGGATGAAGTGAAAGAAGCTAAGATTTATACAGATGTGCTAGGTTCAGATCATTGTCCAGTAGGATTAGAAATTTTTGTGAAATAAGTATTTTATAAAAAAACGTGATACACTGTTTACGTATGATTAAAAGGAGAAAATAATATGGATGTAAAAATGCTTGTAGATAAGTATGAACAAGATATGCTTGAAGATTTATCTAAACTTATTTCTATTAATTCAACAATGTCTAAAGCTACTGAAGATGCTCCTTTTGGAGAAGGTCCAAAAGAAGCTTTACTTGAAGCTTTAAGGCAATGTGAAAATTTAGGTTTAGAAACAAAAAATGTAGATAATTATGCAGGTTATGCACAAATTGGCGAAGGTGAACAACTTATTGGTTTACTTGCTCATTTAGATGTAGTGCCTGTTGGGGAAGGTTGGGATAGTGATCCTTTTAAAATGACTATCAAAGATGGTGTTTTATATGGTAGAGGTGTTAGTGATGATAAGGGTGCTGCTGTTGCTAGTATGTATGCTTTAAAAATTATTAAAGATTTAAATATACCTTTAAATAAAAGAGTTAGATTAATATTAGGTACTAATGAAGAAAATGGTTCTAAATGTTTAGATTACTATGTTGAAAAAGAAGGACATATTGATTTAGGATTTACACCTGATGGTAACTTCCCTGGAGTATTTGGAGAAAAAGGTATGCTTAGAGGAACCTTCCATTCAAAACAAACAAACATTAAAGATATTCAAGGTGGTCATACAGGTAATATAGTTTGTGATGATTGTACTATTAGAGTGGAAAAGAATACTTTTAGTGGTAAAAAACTTGAAGATTATTTCAATAATCAAAATGTGAAATATACTATCAATGAAGATGGTGATGATGTAGTAATTAATGTTAGGGGCATTGCGGCTCATGCTAGTAGACCTTCTTTAGGAGTAAATGCGATTACTCATTTATTATTTGGTTTAAAAACAGCTGGATATCAAGATCCATTTGTGGATTACTATTGTAAGAGAATTGGTAATAATAATGATGGAGAAGGAATTGGTTTAAAGATTTCTGATGAGTATGGTTCATTAACATTGAGTAATGGAATAATTAAAATGGTTGATGGTGTAATTAGTGGAAGTATTGATATTAGATTCCCAGTAACATACACAGTTAAACAAATAATGGAATTATTAGAGAGTAACCTTGATGATGAAAATGGTTTTATTGATGGCATAAGAACTGAAGAACCGTTATTTTATCCGGTTGATAGTCCTTTAGTGTCTTCTTTAGTAAAGGCATATAGAACTGTTACAAATGATAATGAAACACAACCTATGACTATGGGTGGTGGAACATATGCTAAAGGTATAAACAACTGTATAGCATTTGGCTGTGGCTTCCCTGATGTTGATTATCATATACATGATAAAAATGAATATTTACCGATTGAAGAATTAAAACTTCAAACAGAAATATATGTAGAGGCAATTAAAAATTTATTAGAGGTTTAGTATGTATCAACAAAAAAATCGTGTCGCAATAATGTATGACTTTGATAAGACTTTGACTTATAAAGACATGCAAGAATATAGTTTGATTCCAGAGCTTGGCTATGATGATCCAAGTAAGTTTTGGGCTGAAGTCACAAATTTAAAAACAGAGAATAATATGGATGCAATACTTGCGTATCTATATTGGTTATTAAAGAAGAGTATTGATACAGATAGACCTATTAGAAAAAAAGATTTTGAAATTTTAGGTAAGGATATCGAGTTTTTTCCAGGAGTAATTTCTTGGTTTGATAGAATTAATGAAATAGGAAAGTCTTTAGGTTTAGAAATTGAGCATTACATTATTTCTAGTGGTATGAAAGAAATAATTGATGGAACTTCAATTAGTAAGCATTTTAAAAAGGTTTATGCATGCAGATATTATTATGATATTAATGGTGTCGCAAAATGGCCTTCATTAGTAGTTAACTACACTACTAAAACACAGTATATATTTAGGATAAACAAGCAAATTCTTGATGAGTATGAAGATGATAAACTAAATGAATATACTGAGGATAGTAAAAGACCAATACCTTTTAAAAGGATGATCTATGTTGGTGATGGAATGACAGATGTACCTTGTATGAAACTAGTCAAAGAACATGGTGGTAAAAGTATTGCAGTTTTTAATAAAGATAATGAAAGAAATTATAATTTGTCTAAAACTTTAGTTGATACAGTTAGGGCTAATTATATGTGTGAAGCTAATTATATTGAAGAAGGACCAATGGAAAACTTAGTTAAAACAATATTGAATTATATTGCATATGATGAAGCATTAGATGAAAGTAAATATGTATAAAAACAGATATAAAATATTACAAATACTAACTATAATCATTACATTAAGTGTAATGATTATTAGTTTATCTATGAATGAAGTTAGTAAATATAAGGTGATTATTGATAATGGTTATGATGAAAATAATCAAACGTTAAATCTAGATATTTCTAATAATATATTATCTAATAATAAAGATTATGAAATTATTATATTGAATAAAGAAAATAGATTAATGTATCTAGAGGAAAGAATAGATTTAATTAATGATAGTAATTCTAGTTTAGTTATTAGCTTACATAAAAGTGAAGATATACTTTTTTCTGGAATAGAAGTTTATTGTATGATTAATGAATTAAATAAAGAAAGTGTTTCTTTTGGGAAAAGTTTAGAGGCTAATCTTGTAAAAGATGGATTTAAGGTCAATGGTGTTTATTATTTTTATTTACCTATAGTTAAAGGAAATATACATAGAGTTGAAAAAGAATTAGTAGATTCTGAAATAAAAGAAGAGAAAACTTTAGCTATATTAGAAGAGTCTAAAGTTCCTACTGTAGTATTAAATTATAATTTTAAAGAAGAAATAGATATAAATAACCTATCTTTAAGTGTATTAAAGTCTATTGATGATTATTTTAGTGTTAAATAAATGCAAAATAATACTATCTTATAATTATTAAATGATATAATAATTTTAAGAAAAGAGGTAAATATATGGACTTTAAAAATTTATTAGATAAAGCAGCAGATGGTTTAAATGATTTGAAAGAAAAGGCAGAAGATTTTTTAGAAACACCTGAAGTTAAGGGGTTTGTAGAAGATGCTAAAGATTTTGTAGAAGATGCAAAAGAAAAAGTAGAAGATGTATATGATGACTTAACTGGAAAAGTTGAAAAAGCAACTGATGATGCGGCTAAGAAAGTAGACGAAGTAAAAGAAGAAGCAGAAAAGAAAGTTGAAGAAGCTAAAGAAACAGTTGATAATGTGACTGAAGAAGCTGCTCAAAAAGTAGAAGAAGTAAAAGAAGAAGTAGTAAATAAAGTAGAAGACATTAAAGAAAAACTATAAAACTAAGGCTTTCTTAAAGAAAGCCTTTTAAATACTATGAATAAAAATTGGAAAAGCAAATATATTACCATTTGGAGTGGACAGACAATATCATTACTGACAAGTTCTATCCTTCAAATGTCTATAGTATGGTATATGACACAGAAAACAAGTTCAGCGGCTGTGTTATCTTTTGCGACCTTAATAGGGTACTTACCAGCTGCTTTTTTAGGGCTATTTATTGGTAGTCTAATAGATAGATATAATAAGAAGATAGTAATGGTTCTAGCGGATGGGTTTATTGCTTTAGTTGGATTGGTTTTGTTTTTTGTAGGATTATCTGGTGATATAGATATATGGGTGATATTTGTTGTGTTGTTATTTAGATCATTTGGGACAGCGTTTCATTATCCTGCTTTACTTGCAACAACTCCATTAATAGTTCCAGAGGAAGAACTTACAAGGTTTGCGGGTATTTCTCAAAGTTTAGAATCTGTTTCAATGGTAGTAAGTCCAGCTTTAGCCGCTATACTTTTTGGACATTTTGATTTACCTCTAATAATATTTTTAGATGTAATAGGTGCCTTAATAGCAATGCTAGCACTAGTTATAGTAAAGATACCTAAAAATGAAGTTAATCATAGTAAAACAAATATATTTGAAGAGTCTATGGATGGATTAAAAGAACTAAAAAGAGTTAAGGGTATGATGTCTTTAATGGTTATAGGAGCTTTATATGCGATAGTATATTTTCCTATAGGTACTTTATATCCATTTATGTCTATAGAATACTTTAAAGCTACAATATCAGAATCAGGTATTGTAGAAACAATGTTTTCAATTGGAACTTTATTAGGAGCTATGTTTATTGGTATTTATGGAAATAAAATTAAAAAGATACCTGCAATAGCTACTTCTATTGGTGTTTATGGAATTGGTGTATTAATTAGTGGTTTATTGCCTACTACAGGATTATACACGTTTATTGGGTTATCATTGATTATGGGTATATTTGTACCATTTTATACAAGTATTGAAATTGCAATATTTCAGATGAAGTTTAAACAAGAGTATCTAGGAAGAGTTTTTTCTCTTACAAATAGTGTTAGTACTTTTACAATGCCTATTGGTTTATTATTGTCAGGAATATTTGTGGATATTATTGGTATAAATACTTTCTTTGTAATAGCTGGTGTTTTTACAATAATACTTTCAATAATTACAATTAGTTTACCTTCGTTAAGAAAACTATAAAATAGATTTAATGTCTAAAGTATGATATGTATAAGATATAGGAGTTAATTTATGAATATTTCAGATACAAAGATTATATTTTTTGATATAGATGGAACTTTATTGAAACTTGGAGATCCTGATTTATCAAAGAGAACAAAAGAAACTTTATTAAAGCTTAAAAATAATAACATTCTTATATGCATTGCGACAGGTAGAGGACCTTTTGTGATTCCTAAATTTGATGGGATAGAGTTTGATGCATATATTTCTTTTAATGGATCTTATTGCATTGCAGGAAATGATGAAATTTTTAAAAATCCTATTTCTAAAGATTCAGTGCATAAAATTATAGAAAATGGAAAAAGTATTGGTAGACCAGTTGCGCTAGCTACATCAAAGAAAGTAAGGGCTAATGGGACTGATAAGGACTTGGAGGATTACTTTAGTATTTCACATCAAGAAGTAATAATTGAAGATGATTTTGATAAGTTTGCCAGTGAAGAGATATTTCAAATAATGTGTGGCGGATTAGAAGAGGAACATGACTTATTAATGAAAGATGTGGATGGTGCACAGATTACTGCATGGTGGCCACGTGCTGTAGATATTATTCCTAAAAGTGGAAGTAAGGCTTTAGGAATAGAGAAAACGTTAGAATATTTTCAATTAAAAAAAGAACAATCTTTAGCCTTTGGGGATGGTAGTAATGATATTGAAATGCTTAGGGCTGTGGGGCATGGAGTTGCGATGGGTAATGCTTCTAATGAGGTGAAAGCTATATCTGATGAAGTGTGTGATAGTGTTGAAAATGATGGTATATATAAGTTTTGTAAGGAATATGGATTGATAGAATAAGAAAAGCCGATATAAATCGGCTTTAAATGTCTATGGCGCGGATAAGAGGACTCGAACCTCTATCGCCGTTAAGCTACGCTACCTTTCCAAGATAGTCTCTTACCAGTTAGAGTATATCCGCATTAGTTATCATTTTACATTAATTGTTTGTAAAAATCACTTATAATGGTAATGGAGGTACTTTATGGATAATGCTAATAAGTTTATTGATGCTTTTGTAAGAATAGAAAAAAGACTAAAAGAAATAGCTAGTGTTAATAGGTATTTAAAGTTTCATCAATTAGTTGATATTTGTAGTAAGAAGAATATTGTAGTTAAAAACAATTTTACAAAGCTATTAGATTATGCTGATTTAAGAAATGTATTAATACATCAAAGAGATGATAATAATGAAATCTTAGCTCAACCTACAGATAATTCTGTAAGAAGCATAGAAAATATTGCAAAGCTGCTAGAACAAGATAAAACTGCTTTAGACTTTGCTTCTAAGCCAGTTAAAATAGTAAGACCATATGATAATATCCAACTTGCTTTTGAACTGATGGAACAATTAGAAACCACAAAGATACCAGTATATAGTAAAAACAATTTTATTAATCTATTAACTATGGATATGGTCGCAAGGTGGGCTTTACATAATGAAACAGATAATAGAATAGAAAAAGCAATTGATTGTAAGGATTGTAAACATAAGGTTATATTCTTTGATGAAAATAGAAGTTTATTAGATGTTATTAAGGTGTTTGAGGATAATTTAGTTAAGGGTATTAATCTATCTGCCATATTAATTACTGAACATGGAAGAGAAAATGAATATCCAAAAGGAATTATTACTGTATATGATTTACCTAAGATAATGTCTTATGTTTTATAAAGGGAGGTAATATGATTTATCCAAAGTTTGTTAAAAAAGGAAATACTATTGGAATATGTGCACTTAGTGAAGGTTTAGGAAGAAAGATAGATGATTTTGATGAATCAATAAACATTCTTAAAAAAGAAGGTTATAAGATAAAAGAAGAAGGAAATGTAAGAGTTAATGATTTAAGAGGCGGAAGTGCTACTGATAGAGCTAATGCATTAAGTTCACTTTATAAAAATGATGATGTTGATATGATTATGTGTGCTGCTGGAGGAGACTTTCTATACGAAATATTACCTTATATAGATGAAGAAGTAATAAAAGAAAATCCAAAATGGTTTATGGGTGCTAGTGATCCAACTAGTGTTTGTATTTTAATTACTACAAAACTAGATATTGCATCTTTATATGGTATGAATGGTGGATCTTATGAATATGGTTTAAAAGAACTTCAAGATAACTTATCAATATTAAAGGGTGATTTAGTTAAGCAA
This sequence comes from uncultured Erysipelotrichaceae bacterium, assembly GCA_964418835.1. Taxonomy (GTDB): domain Bacteria; phylum Bacillota_I; class Bacilli_A; order Erysipelotrichales; family Erysipelotrichaceae; genus UBA9076. The sequence continues at coordinate 28,837 of CAYQNJ010000008.1, read as the reverse complement.
AATAGTTTTGATTTTTATTTAGGTAAAGAAAAATATACTGAAGACAGCAAAGAGTATGTAAATATAGTGTATTGGGAAACAAATAATGGTGCTGTTAAGTTTAGTGGTAGATGTATTGGTGGTTGCTTAGATGTATTAAAAGATATGATAGGAACTCCATATCATGATATAGAAGGTTTTATTGAAAGATACAAAGATGATGGAATAGTATGGTATTTAGATATATTTTCTATGAGTAGTGAAAATGTGTATAGAACACTTTTACAGATGAAAGCAGCAGGGTGGTTCAAATATACAAAAGGAATAATATTTGGTAGGGTTATATTTGAGAGTAATTTTACTGGTATGACATACAAAGAAGCATATACCCTAGCACTAAATGAATTTCCAATTATTATGGAAGCTGATATAGGACATACTAGTCCTACTATGACTTTAATTAATGGTGCTATAATTGATGTAGAATCAAGTAATGGAAAGGGCTCTATTGAGTTTAAATTAGAATAGTTATGAATGATAAGTTATATACATTTAAAGCAATAATTAAAAAAGTTCCTGATATTGATGGTGCTTATATAGAATTTCCGTATGATGTAAGAAAAGAATTTAATAAAGGTAGAGTTAAAGTTAGTGCAACTTTTGATGGATATAAATATGATGGTAGTTTAGTAAGAATGAAAACTGAAAATCATATTATTGGTATTAGAAAAGACATAAGAAGTGCTATAAATAAACAACCTGATGATGAAATAGAAGTAACTATAAAGGAGAGAGAATGATGAAAGTATTAGTTGTAGTAGATATGCAAAATGATTTTGTGAGTGGTTCATTGGGTACAAATGAAGCTAAATTAATAGTGGATGATGTTGTTAGTAAGATTAAAAATTTTGAAGGAAAGGTTTTCTATACTCAAGATACACATCACAAAGATTACCTAGATACTTTTGAAGGAAAAAAACTTCCTGTAGAACATTGTATTAAAGGTACTTGGGGATGGGAAATTGTGGATGAAATAAAAGAACTTCAAAAAGATAAGGCAATAGAAAAACCAACATTTGGAAGTGAAAACTTAGTTAAAGAAATTAAAGAGTTAAATGAAAAAGAACCAATAGAATCAATTACTTTAGTAGGATTATGTACAGATATATGTGTTATATCAAATGCATTACTTATTAAAGCAGCACTTCCAGAAGTTAAGATAGAAGTTGATTCATCATGTTGTGCTGGAGTAAGTGTAGAAACTCATAACAATGCATTAGAGGCAATGAAGGTTTGTCATATAGAAGTAATATAGGTAATTAAATGATATATACACCTCTAACTAGAAAGGCAATACATATTGCTTATGATGCACATAAGGATACTTTAGATGATTTTGGAATACCATATGTATTTCATCCATATCACTTAGCTGAGTCTATGGATGATGAATATAGTACTTGTACAGCATTATTACATGATGTAGTAGAAGATACTGATTATACTATTGAACAACTATCAGAAATATTTCCTAAAGAAGTTATAGATGCAGTTAAGTTATTAACACATAATGATGATACTCCTTATTTAGATTATGTAAGAAGAATAAAGACTAACCCTATAGCAACTAAAGTAAAACTTGCGGATTTAACACATAATAGTGATTTGAGTAGATTAGATAATGTAAGTGAAAATGATTTATTAAGAACTGAAAAATATAAAAAAGCAAAAGAAATATTATTAGAAAAGGTTTTATAGATAAAAACCTTTTTTAGTATGTTTTAATTATTATATTGTTGTACAATAGTCTTTATATTATAGGAGATTATATGAACACTAAAGGAATATTACTTACTATTTTATCTGCCTTACTTTATGGTTTTACACCTATAGTAAGTTTTTATTCTTTTCTATTAGGTAATAATGCTTTTACTTTAACGTTTTTTAGAAGTTTTTTTGTGTTACCTGTTTTAGGTGTCGTTATGTTAGTTAATAAAATAGATTTTAAGTTAACACTAGATGAAGCAAAGCATATACTTTATGCTGGTTTATTTGGGACTGTATTAACTAATTTAACCTTATCAGGTAGTTATAACTATATTGGGGTAGGAAGTGCTACAACTATTCATTATTTATATCCAGTAATGGTAATGTTATTTTCTAAGTTTTTTTACAAGGATCAAATTAGTAATAGACAACTGATTACATTGGCTTTATCAGTGTTTGGTATTAGTTTCTTTTTAGATTTTAATGATATGTCAAAGATTCAAGGAATACTTATGGCAGTGATTAGTAGTGTTACATTTGGATTTTATGTTGTGCATATTGATAAAAGTGGATTATCTCATATGAATGGTATTAAGTTATCTTTCTATTTATCTTTAGTTTTAATTGTAGCTTTTTTAATTTCTAATATATTTGTAAAACAATTGATTATTAATCAACCTTTAGAGTCATATGGATTAATGTTTATTGTGGCTATGCTTGCATCATTTTTAGCTGTTGTATGTTTAAAGGAAGGTATTAGATTGATTGGTTCTGGTATGGCTAGTATATTAAGTATGATAGAACCAATATCAACTCTTATATTTGGAAAGATATTCTTTGATGAAATTATTTCATTAAATAAAGTAGTTGGAAGTACAATAATTATTATAGCAATTGTGTTTATGGCAATTAAACCAAAAGCAAAACAAAGGTAATAATATCATTCATAATATAATATATTGATAGAGGTGTAAGTATGAGCTTAATTAAACATAAATTTTATATAGATTATCCTGAACAACCATATATTTCAAAAGAAAGAGATTTAAAACTGTGGGAAAGTAACCCAGAGAAATTTCCTTATTCTAAAGTAGAAAGAAAACAAATGATTAGATTAGAAGAAGGGATTTTACCAGGAGATTTAGTTTTGCTTTGGAGAATTAACTTTGATAATTTTACAAATGAGTCAGTAATCCCTCAGTATTTTGAATATAGGTATGGAATAGATGCGTATAATAGTCTTGATTTATTAATTAATTTAGAAATGATAAGAGAAGGTAGTGTTATTGAAACCTTGGATTTAATTACATCACCAGTCTTAAAAAGATTTCTTAAAGATAAAAAAATAAGTATTACTGGTAAAAAAGAAGAAATACTTAATAGAGTAAAAGATAATTTTAGTGAAGAAGAGTTAAGTAAGTTAATAACTTTAAGAAAATATAAAATAACACCTTATGGTATAAAAGTATTAAATAAATATTATGATGAAGTGATAATAAAACATGGTCCAAAGATGTAAAAAGATGAGCGAAAGCTCATCTTTATTGATCTAAGTGCCAAATCTCTTTATTGTAATCTGCAATAGTCCTATCACTTGAGAAGAATCCAGCTTTGGCGATATTCACTAGCATCATCTTTCTCCAAGATAGTCTATCTTCAAATCTATTAAATGCGTGTTCTTTAGTTGAAATATAAGCTTCTAAATCTAATAGAGTCATAAACCAATCCTTATTGATTATCTCATTCTTTAAGTCAGTTAGTGCTTCTAAATCACCATATTTTGCTACTTCAGGGCTATTGATGAAATCTACTAATTGTTTGATATTAGCTCTTTCATAATAGTGTTTAGCCACATAATCATGGTTATTGTAATGATTAATTACTTGCGTACTTGATTCACCAAAAGTAAATATGTTGTCATTACCAACTTGTTGTTTAATTTCAACGTTAGCACCATCTATAGTTCCTAGAGTAACTGCACCATTTAACATAAACTTCATGTTTCCGGTTCCACTTGCTTCTTTAGAAGCTAATGAAATTTGTTCTGATATATCACATGCAGGAATTAGTTTTTCCGCATAGCTTACATTGTAGTTAGTTACCATTACTACTTTTAAGTGTTTAGATACTACAGGATCGTTTTCTATTAATGATTGTAGACATTTTAATAGATGTATAATATTTTTTGCAGTAGTATAGGCAGGAGCTGCTTTACCACCGAATATACAAGTAATAGGTCTTACTGGAATGTTTCCATTCTTAATTTCTAAATATTTGTATATTACATATAATGCATTCATTTGTTGACGTTTATATTCATGTAATCTCTTAATTTGAATACAGAATATTGAGTTAGGATCTAATTCAATATTTTCTTTTTCTTTAATATATTCAATTAACTTAACTTTATTCTTTTGTTTAATTAAATCAATTGCTTCTAAGGCATTGTAGTCATTATGGAAGTATAATAGTTTTTCTAACTCAAACTCATTATCTCTCCATCCTGAACCTATCATTGAATCTAACCATTGTGCTAAATCATAGTTTGCATGCATTAACCATCTTCTAAAAGTAATACCATTTGTTTTGTTATTAAACTTTTCTGGATATATTTTATAGAAAGGTTTTAGTTCTGAGTTTTTTAGTATTTCTGTATGTAATGCAGCAACACCATTTATTGAATGAGAATAATGCATATCAATTCTAGCCATATGTACTTTTCTATTTTCATCAATAATTTGTACGTTTGCATCTTTGTATTTAGCATTTGCTACAGCATCTAATGCTCCAATAATTGGCATTAAATGTGGACATACTTCTTCTAAGTAGTCATAAGGCCATTTTTCTAATGCTTCTGAAAGAATTGTATGGTTAGTGTAAGCGCACGTCTTAGTTACTATACGTATTGCTTCTTTCATTTCTATTCCTTCTTTAGCAAGTAATCTAATTAATTCAGGTATTACTAAAGTAGGGTGAGTATCATTGATTTGTATTGCTACATGTTTATGTAGTTTTTTAAGGTTGTGACCTTTTTGTTTTTCTTCTTGAATGATTAATTGTGCTGCATTAGATACCATGAAGTATTGTTGGAATATTCTTAATAATTGTCCTTCTTTTGTTGAATCATCAGGGTATAAGAATAGAGTTAATACTTTCTTTATATCTGTAGGATCAAACTTAATTCCTTTTTTTACTACACTTTCATCTACTGTTTCAATATCAAATAATCTTAATGAGTTAACACCATTTTTATACCCTACAACATCAATATCATAAAGTACTGATTTTACTGTTAAATCTTTAAAAGGTACTTCAAATGATATTCCTGTAGGCTTTAGCCAAGAATTTGGAGTTATCCATTCATTTTTTACTTCATATTGTTTGTTGTCTTTGTATTCTTGCTTAAATAAACCAAAGTGGTAGTTAAGACCAACACCATCTCCATTTAAACCTAGAGTAGCAATAGAATCTAAGAAACATGCCGCAAGTCTTCCTAAACCACCATTTCCTAAAGATGGTTCGTTTTCGATTTCTTCAATTGCTGCTAAGCTCTTATTGTTGTTTTCTAATAAACCTCTCACTTCTTTATAAATTCCTAAGTTTATTAAGTTGTTTGATAATAGTTTTCCAATTAGAAATTCAGCTGAAATATAATAAAGTTTCTTTTCTTTTTTGATAGATGGTTTTGCTTTAACCATATCATTCACTAGTTTAAGTAAAGCTAAATATATTTCTGCATCAGTAGCGTCTTTAATTTTCTTACCTAATAAATCAGTAAGACTCTTCTCTAGTTGCATATTAAATCTCCTTTTACGCCCTTATGTTAGCATAAGAAAACGTTTTCTACAATTAAAAGAATAAAAACACAAACTTATTAGAGTTTAGTGTTCGCTAAATATTTTCCCATTCACTTCTTGTAATTGCATAAACTACAGTAATCATTCTATCTTGGTCAGTGTACTTTTCTACCAAGGACATACCATTTTTTATAGCAACACTGTAAGATCCTATATTATCACTTTTCATGTATGAATAAACCTTATTGAAAGTTGTGTTTTCAAATATAAAATCTCTACATTTTCTTGCTGCTTCAGTTGCGTAGCCTTTATTATGATATTTCTTATTTATGTGATAACCAATTTCTGGTTTTATTTGTCCATTTATGTTTTGCATGGTAATTCCACAATCACCAATCATTTTATTACTACCTTTAATTACTAATGCATATAAACCAAAACCAAATGTATCATAATATTCTTCATTTCTATTTATCCAATTTATTACCATTTCTTTCGTGTATGGTTTTGGGTAGTACTTCATAGTTTCTTTATCTGAAAGTATTTCATACCAATCTTCTAAATCATCCATTGTAATTTTTCTTAAAATTAATCTTTCTGTTTCTAACATATTTCCTCCTATAAAAAAGTTATCTAAAAGATAACTTGATCGTATGTAATTCTTAATATTTCATAACCAAGGTGTACTTGTCTTCCTTCTTCGTTATTAATTAGTCTTTTCATTTCTTTTATTGCAGTTTTTGCGACATTATTAAAGTTTTGTTTACATGTGAGTATATTGTTTCCAACATATCCTAATAATGTTATTCCATCATATCCACAGCATAATCTACTTATTCTAAGTTTATCTAATGCATTCATTGAACCTATTGCCATAAGATCACTAGCGCAAACTATCGCATCATAATCTTTTGAAAGTTTTAATGTTGTTTCATATGCTTTTTTTTCTGAAAAGTCACAGTGTTCTATATGCATATTAAAACCTAATTCTTCTTTTAGTTTATTTATTCCATCAATTCTTTGATCAGTCACATAACCATTTTTCTTTCCAGCTAGATATAAAACATCTTTTATCTTTTTTCCTTCAAACGCTTTTTTTGCGACATCGTATTGTCCCATCATATGGTCTACTGATACTGATGATGTTTTTTTATTCATTATAGGTGCATCAACTACAACAGTTTTAAACAATTGTCTTTTTATAATGTCATGTATTATTACATCTTCTTTGTTTAAACCAAATACTACTAAACCATTTATCCCTTGAGAAGTTAGGTATTGAATTAATTCATCTGAGTTTAAGTTTTGTATGGTGTAGTTGAATAATGTTATTACATTAACACCTATTTCATTAGCCATACTAAAAGCCCCTAAGAGATATTGCATGTTAATCTCATCAATTGCCTGTCTTTGGTCATTAATATAGATATATAGTGCTACTCTATTAGTATTTTTGCTTGATAAAGCACTAGCGATAGTATTAGGTACATAGTTTAATTCTCTTGCGGCTTTTAATACTTTTTCTCTAGTTTCTTTAGATACATTTGCATAATTGTTTAAAACTTTACTAACGGTGCCAATAGCAACGCCAGCTTTTTTTGCGACATCTGTGATAGTTGCGACCATAGACACCTCCACTTGTTTTTAATTATACATAAAATACAAAATAATAGTAGATAATTATTATTAGTTAGAATATAGTAGTAATGTTTGAGGTAGATTATGAATAATTGGTGGAAAGATGTTGTAGGATATCAAATATATCCTTCTGTATTTAATGACTCTAATAATGATGGTCATGGGGATATAAATGGAATCAGTGAAAAGTTAAAATATCTAAAAGAATTAGGTATTGGGTTAATATGGATAGGTCCTATATATAAATCACCTAAGGTTGATAATGGTTATGATATTAGTGATTTTTATGATGTTGATGAATCATATGGTACATTAGATGATGTTAAAAGGTTATTAGATAAAGCTGAAAGTTTAGGTATTAAGGTTATTTTTGATTTGGTTTTAAATCATACTTCTAATAAACATGAATGGTTTAAGGATGCGTGTAGTAATAAGGATAGTAAGTATAAAGATTATTATATTTTTAAAGAGCCTAATGAGATTACAGGTAAGCAACCAAATAATTGGAAAGGATTCTTTGAGGAAAGTGTTTGGACTTATGTACCAAAGATAAATAAATATTATCTTCATATTTTTTCTGAAAAGATGCCTGATTTAAATTGGGAAAATCCTGATTTAAGACAAGAAATGTATAAGGTTGCTAGATTTTGGTTAGATATGGGTGTTGATGGTTTTAGATTAGATGCCATAGCTCATTTAGGTAAAGATAGATCTTTTAAAGATAGTACTTTATATAAGGATGATTTAGTTTATGATCCAAGTAAGTTTTCTAATAGAAAAGAAGTATTTAAATATTTAAAAGAATTTAAGAAGGAAGTATTAGGTCATTATGATTGTGTAACAGTTGGAGAAGTTGGTGGATGTGCAACTACTGATGAAGCTTTAAAGTATTCAGGTTATAAGGATGGATATTTTAATATGGTTTTTAACTTTGACACTTGTTGGGAGAATGGTGCTTATGGTTCTATTGATAAGACTGATGATGAGATAAAGACAAATGTATTAAACATGAAACTGTTATTTGAAAAATGGTATAACAACATAAATAAGAAGGCATGGTTACCAATTTATTGGTTAAACCATGACCATCCAAGGGTTGTTAGTCAATATGGAAACATAAATTATAGAAAGGCTTCGGCTAAGATGTTAGGTATGACCTTGTTATTTATGTATGGTACTCCTTTTATATATCAAGGTGAGGAAATTGGTATGTCTAATGTTAGTCATGATAGTTTAGATAAGTTTAAAGATGTTAATGCAAAAAATATAATAAAAGAGTATAAGGGTAAGTATAATGATGAAGATACTTTAAGGTTCTTAAATAGGGCTTCTAGAGATAATGCAAGAAGTATTATGCAATGGAGTAGCAATCAAGTGAATCATGGAGAGTTTTATTTAAATGAAAACCATAAGGTTGTTAATGTGGAAGATAATTTAAAAGATGAAGACTCAATACTAAACTTCTATAAAAAATTAATTTCTTTAAGAAATAATGAATATCATAATGAAGCTGTTTATGGGAAGTTTAAATTAATTTATAAAAATAACAAAGATGTTTTTGCGTATAAAAAAACAAAGGATAAGGAAATAATAGTTATTAGTAATTTTAGAGATTATATGGTTTCTTTTAGAGATTATGTAAGTAACAACAAGGTTATTATGCATAATTATAATGATGTAATGGTAGTAAATAATAAGTTGATGCTTAGACCATTTGAAGCATACATGATAGAAATAAAATAAATATTTGAAAGCGCTTGCGCATTTTTCTTTACAAATATAAATTTAAGTGTTAATGTTATATCATGGAACGGAGGAAAACGTTTTCCGAAAGTTAAAAAACGTTGAAGAAGTCATGAAGAAATTTATTTCATTATTACTTGCAGCTATTATGGTATTAAGCTTAGTTGCATGTAACAACACTACTACAACTACAACTGAAGCTCCTACTACTGAGGGTGAAACAGTTACTCTTAGAGTATGGGGTTCTCAAGATGATCAAGAAATGCTACAAGGAATGGTTGATGCGTTTATAGCTTCTAACCCTGACACTACATGGGATATTACACTAGGTGTTGTTAGTGAAGCTGATGCTAAAACTAAATACTTAGAAGACCCTGCAGCTGCTGCAGACGTGTTTGTATTTGCAAACGACCAAATTATTGACTTAGTTAAAGCAGGTGTTTTATACAAAGTTACAAGAAACGCAGAAGATATTACAGCTAGAAACTCTGCAGGATCTATCGAAGGATCTTCAGTTGATGGACAATTATATGGTTATCCAATGACAGCTGATAATGGTTACTTCTTATATTATGATTCAAGTGTTTATTCAAAAGAAGATGTTGATTCATTAGATACAATGCTTGCTAAAGCTAATGAAGCTGGTAAGAAAGTATTTATGGATGTTTCAAACGGTTGGTATATTGCATCATTCTTCTTAGGGAATGGTGGAACATTCGCAATTGATGCTGATGGAAACCAAGTTGTTGATTTCAACAATGATAAAGGTTTAGCTGCTGCTGAAGCAATTAAAGCATTTACAGCTGACCCTGCATTCTTAACTGGTGATGATTCAATTCTTGTTGCTGGTATGGGTGATACAATTGCTGCTGGTGTTTCTGGAACATGGAACGCTACTGCAATGCAAGAAGCATTAGGAGATAACTATGCTGCTGCTAAACTTCCAAAATATACAACTGCAGCAGGTCCAGTTCAAATGGGTTCATTTGTTGGATATAAAGTATTAGGTGTTAACTCACAAACTAAATATCCTGAACAAGCAATGGATTTAGCTGATTTCTTAACAAATGAAGAAAATCAAAAAACTAGATTTGAAACTAGACAATTACTTCCATCTAACACAAATGCTGCTGCTGAACCTGCAGTTTCTGAAAATATTGCAATAGCTGCATTACAGGAACAAAACCCTTATGGAACTTCACAAAAAGAAGTATTGGGTACTTACTGGGCTCCAGCTGAAGCATTCGGCGCAACTATGGAAGCTAAGGACTATTCAAGAGATCTTCAAGCATTACTAGATGATATGGTTACACAAATTCAAACACCAGCTAGTAATTAATTAAAGAAAGTTATTTAAGGGTAAAACTGAAAGGTTTTACCCTTTATTTATAGAGGTGTATTTATGGAAGGAAAAAAACTTACCAGTAGTATTAGTGATTTCTTTAAAGCAATTGGTAATGGTATTAAAGGGTTTATTGAAGGATTTACAAAAGGGGATATTATCACAAAACTTTCTTATATAATCATGGGGTTTGGTAGTATCGGTAGAAAACAATTTATAAAGGGTTTTTTCTTTTTAGCATTACAAATTCTTTATATATTGTTTATGGTGAATTCTGGAATTTATTATTTGAGTATGTTGCCTAGTTTAGGTAAGAATACTCAAGGCGAAGTATGGGATGAAGCAGCACAAATTTTTAGAATATCACAAGGTGATAATTCTATGTTGTTATTGTTGTTTGGTGTTAGTGTAATCCTTGTTTCTATAATGATGTTATTTTTCTATGTATGGCAAACTAAGATTGCTTATAGAAATCAAAAACTATTAGAAAACAATCAAAAACTTCCATCATTTAAAGATGATGTGAATGACATGTTTGATAAAAACTTTAGTGCAACTATCTTGTTTTTTCCAATGCTATTAACAATTTTATTTACAGTTGTACCATTGATATTTATGATTTTAATGGCATTTACTAATTTTGATAAGAATCATCAACCTCCAGGTAACTTATTTACTTGGGTAGGTCTAACAAACTTTAAAAATGTTTTTGGTGGTAATCCATTATGGTCTACTACTTTTACAAGATTATTTGTATGGACTATTATTTGGGCTATTTTTGCGACATTCTTGAATTATATTCTAGGTATGTTGTTGGCGATAATTATTAATAAAAAAGGTATTAAACTAAAGAAATTTTGGAGAACAATATTTATATTAACTATTGCGGTTCCTCAATTTGTTAGTTTGATGTTAATGTCTAGATTATTACATGATCAAGGTGCTTTAAATGTTTTGTTAAAACAGCTTGGTTTAATTTCTGACTTTATACCCTTCTTAAGTAATCCTTTTGTGGCTAAGGTTACTGTTATAGTAGTGAATATTTGGGTTGGTATACCATATACTATGTTAATTACTAGTGGTGTATTAATGAATATTCCTGAAGATTTATATGAAGCTAGTAAACTTGATGGGGCTAATCCTGTTCAGCAGTTTATTTATATAACTCTTCCTTATATGTTACATGTAACTACACCTTATTTAATTACTCAATTTGTTGGTAATATTAATAACTTTAACGTAATTTTCTTATTATCAGGTGGGGGACCTTTATCTTTAAAACTTTATCAAGCTGGAGAGACTGACTTACTAGTTACTTGGTTATATAAACTTACAGTTAATGAACAAAACTATTCACTTGCAAGTACTATAGGTATATTGATATTTGTGATTGTGAGTACTATATCACTTATTGTTTACAACAATACAAGTGCTGTTAAACAGGAGGATGATTTCTCATGAAAAAACGTAATTTATCAAATACAATAATTTATATTGTTTTAAGTGTTATGAGTGTTATTTGGGTTTTCCCGATTGTATGGTTAGTTATGCAATCATTTAGAGGTGAACAAGGCGCTTTTACTTCCTATATAATTCCAAAGATTTGGACAACAGAAAATTATACAAGACTATTTACTGAGACGCATTTATTTAATTTCCCTAGATGGTTTATGAATACATTATTTGTGGCTGTATTTACTTGTTTAATTACAACGATTATTGTTTTACTTACAAGTTATGCATTTTCTAGACTTAGATTTAAACTTAGAAAACCTTTAATGAATATTATCTTAGTATTAGGTATGTTCCCTGGGTTTATGTCTATGGTTGCGATATATCACATATTAAAAGCTTTTGGTTTAACTCAAAGTTTAATTTCTTTAATACTTGTTTATTCTGGTGGAGCTGCAATGGGGTATTATATCGCAAAAGGTTTCTTTGATACTATTCCTAAGTCAATTGATGAAGCGGCTATTATTGATGGTGCCACAAAAAATCAAGTTTTCTGGAAGATTACACTTCCTATGTCAAAACCAATTATTGTTTATACTGTGTTAACTTCATTTATAGCTCCTTGGGTAGATTTTATCTTTGTGTCAGTTATTATGAAGGATAATTATCAAAACTATACAGTTGCACTTGGTTTATATCAAATGATCACAAGAGAAAATATTACTGCTTACTTTACTCAATTCTGTGCTGGTGCTGTATTAATTGCGATACCTATTACAATATTGTTTATAGTTATGCAAAAGTACTATGTTGGTGGAGTTACTGCAGGTGGTGCTAAGGGATGATAAAGAAGCTTTTGCTTTCTTTGATTCTATTAATATCATTAGTTGGTTGTAATAAAACATCTTATGAAAGTGATGTTTATTATGAAATATTTGTAGGTTCATTTAATGATAGTAATAATGATGGTATTGGTGATTTAAAGGGTGTTACTAATAAATTAGATTATCTAAAAGACTTAGGTATTGGTGGAATTTGGTTGATGCCTATTATGAAGAGTGAGACATATCATAAGTATGATGTGGATGATTATTATCAAATTGATAGTGATTATGGGACTATGGATGATTTTAAGGAATTAGTTGATAAAGCAAATAAACTTAATATAGATATCATCATTGATTTACCTATAAACCATACATCAGATACAAATGAGTGGTTTGTTAGTGCAAAGAAAAATAAACTAAATGATACATGTAGTCCTACTAATAAGTGTGATTATTATCATTTTAGTGATACTAAGGAATCAGGTTATGAATCTTTAGGAAATAAATATTTCTATGAAGCAAGATTTTGGAGTGAAATGCCAGATTTAAATCTTGAAAGTGAAAATGTTAGGAATGAAATAAAAGATATTACTGAGTTTTGGTTAGATACTGGTATTAAAGGTTTTAGATTAGACGCAATACTTTATTACTATCAAAACAATGTAAGTAAAAATAATGAATTTATATCATGGTTTATGGATGTTGTAAGAAATAAAAAAGAAGATGCCTTTGTGGTTGGTGAAGTATGGTCTAGTGATAATGTGATATTAGATTCATATGGAAGTGGTATTGATTCTTTATTTGATTTTGGAAAAAGTGGACAAGATGGTAGTTTTGCGAAGGCAATTAATTCTAAGTCTGGTAAAGCTTTAGCAAATAATATGATTGAATATAATAATTCAATAAAGAGTATTAGTCCTAATTCTATAAATAGTATTTTCTTATCAAATCATGATCAATCTAGAAGTGCTGGTTATTATACTGATTTAAACAAACAAAAACTTGCGGCTAGTGTTTATTTATTGTCTATTGGAACTCCTTTTATTTACTATGGTGAAGAAATAGGAATGAGGGGTAGTGGTAAGGATGAGAATAAAAGACTTGCGATGTTGTGGGGAGAAGGTAAGGATGCTAATAGTCCTGTAAATAGTGATTATACTAGCCAAATAGAGTCTTCAATAAAACAACAAGAAAAAGATAAGGATTCATTATTAAACCATTATAAAAAGGTTATAGAGCTTAGAAATAAGTATGTCTATAATAAAAATGCAAGTAAGTTTGATGTTAGTGATGATAGAGTATTTGCTTTAAATTATGAGGGTAATGTTGTCTTGATTAACTTTAGTGAAGACAATATAGAATTGGATATTAAAGGAAAGATTCTAGATCAAATTAATGTTTTAGATAAAAGTGTTTTAAACAATACTCTTACCTTAGGCGGGTATGGTGTTGTTATATTAGAGGTAGAGTAAAATGGATAGAAGAAGATCAGGAATATTGATGCCTGTCGCATCTTTACCATCACTTCATGGTATTGGTGATTTTGGGCCATCAAGTTATGAGTTTGTGGATTTTTTAAAGAGTTCTGGTTTTAGCATCTGGCAAATCCTTCCTTTGAATCCTTTAGGATATGGTAATTCACCATATCAACCTTATTCTTCTAATGCAATGGATGATTTATATATTTCATTAGAATTATTACATAAGGATGGTTTGGTTCAGAAGGCAGGTTCATATAATAGGTTTGATAGTACTATAGATTATGATGAAGTTAGAGCTTATAAACAACATTTCCTAAGAGTCGCATTTAAGAAATTTAAAAAAGATGAAAAATATGAGGAGTTTATTAAACTTGATTGGGTTTATAACTATGCAGTGTTTTTAACTTTTAAGAAGAGTAATAGATTGATTTGTTGGAATGATTGGCCAAAGTTTATGAAGGATTGGATAGTCGATAAAAAGATGGATTTAAGTCCTTATGAAAGTGATATAGAGTTTGAGTTATTTGTACAATATACACTTTTTAAACAATGGAATGATTTAAAAAACTATGCTAATTCTAAGGGTATTGAGATTATGGGTGATATGCCTATATATGTTGGTATTGATAGTGCTGATGTGTGGTCTAATCAAAACTTGTTTTTATTAAATAAAAAGGGTAGACCTACATTTATTGCAGGAGTACCACCTGATTTCTTTAGTGTGACAGGGCAAAGATGGGGAAATCCATTATATGATTGGCCAAAACATAAGGCTAATGGATTTAAGTTTTGGATTAATAGGTTAGAGTATAATTCTACATTGTTTGATGTTATAAGAATTGATCATTTCAGAGCTTTTGATACATATTGGAAGATACCTGAGAGTTGTCCTACAGCTCAAAAAGGTAGATGGATAAAAGCTCCTGGTTATGCTTTATTTGATAAATTATTTGAGAAACTTCCTGATATTAATATAGTTGCGGAAGACTTAGGTGATTTACGAAAAGAAGTTTTAGAACTAAGAGATCATTATAATTTTAAAGGTATGAGAATTGTTCAGTTTTCTTTTAATCCTGATGGTATGGAAGAGGATAGAGAGAACCTTATTATTTATACAGGTACTCATGATAATCAAACTATCAGAGGATGGTACAACAAACAAAAGAAAGCTGAAAAAATTAAGATTGATAACTATTTAAAAGACAATGGATTTGATTATGAAAACATTGGATTAAATATGGTAGGGTATACTTTAAGTAGTAATGCTCAAATTGCGATAGTACCGTTTATGGATGTGTTGAATTTAACAGATAAGGGTAGATTAAATACACCTGGGACAGTAGGTAATCCTAACTGGCAATATAGACTTACAAGGCTTAATAAACTTAAAGATAAAACTAGTTTATTAAAAAAGATGAATAAAAGATTTGAAAGGATATAACATTCCAGAAATGGAATGTTTTTCTTTTGTGGTGATGTATAATTTAATAAGATGTATATAAATATTAATGAAAGAGAATATAACAAAATATTAAAGATTATTTATGCATGTATTTTATTTATGGACCACTAAGATTTAGTGATATTTATTATTGGGTAAAGTTTTTAGTGTCTTAAACAAACCTTAAGAATTTGTGTATTTATATTGTGTTATAATGTTTAACTGTGAGGTAAGATTATGATTATTTTTGAGATAATAAAAGCTATTATTTTAGGTATTATTCAAGGTATTACAGAGTGGTTACCTATTAGTAGTACGGGTCATATGATAATTGTTGATGCACTTATGCCTTTAAAGGTTTATAGTGATGCAGTTATAAACAAAGAGTTTGTGGATATGTTTATAGTTGTAATTCAACTTGGTAGTATTTTAGCTGTATTGCTTTTATATTTTAATAAGCTTAATCCTTTTTCTGTAAAGAAAAGTAAAGAACAAAGGATGGATACAATAAACCTTTGGGTAAAGGTTGCTATAGCGGCAGTTCCTGCGGCTATAGTTGGTTTATTGTTTGATGATTATATAGATGCATTATTATATAATCCTTTAACTGTAGCTATTACATTAATAGTTTATGGTATTTTATTTATAATTATTGAAAAGAAGAAACCTACTACTAAGATAAAAAGTTTAGAGGCTTTGTCATATAAAACTGCTTTATTAATTGGTGTATTTCAAATGTTAGCTTTAATACCTGGAACTTCTCGTAGTGGTTCTACAATACTAGGTGCTATATTACTTGGTACTTCTAGAACGGTAGCAAGTGAGTTTTCTTTCTTTTTGGCTATTCCTATGATGTTTGGGGCTAGTTTATTGAAGCTGTTGAAGTTGCAAATGTCTTTAGATTTTATAGGTATAGTTATATTATTAGTGGGTATGTTAGTTGCTTTTGTTGTTTCAATTATCGCAATAAAAGCATTGATGAAATATATTAGAAAGAATGACTTTACAGTATTTGGTTACTATAGAATTATCCTTGGGTTGATTGTAATTATTTTAAGTTTATTAAAAGTCATATAGGTTTATTATGGATTTTAGTGTTTTGAGTGCTTTATTTATAGAAGGTGTTTTATCTTTCTTTTCACCTTGTGTAGTTCCTTTAATTCCTTTGTATATGGGTTATTTAACTCAAGGGGCTAAGAGTGAGGTTGATGGTGTTATTACATATAAAAAAAGCAAGGTAATGCTTACAACTATATTTTTTGTATTAGGTATTAGTACTGTATTTTTTGTAATAGCATTGTCTGTATCTTCTCTTACTGGTTTAATGAATAAATATTCTATTATCTTTTCTATTATTGGTGGTATGGTGTTAATCTTTTTTGGTTTAATGGCTATGAAGATTATTGAAATACCTTTATTAAATAGAAATTATAAATTACCTTTTAATTTAGATTTAAGTAAGATGAATTTTGTTAATGCTTATGTTTTAGGGTTTTTGTTTAGTTTTTCTTGGACTCCTTGTATTGGTCCGTTGTTAGCTAGTGCTATGGTTAAAGCCGCAAGTGCTTCTAGTAGAGTTATCGGTATGGCTTATATAGGTGTTTATACATTAGGTTTTATATTGATGTTTTTATTACTTGGTTTATTTACAGAGTCGATTTTATCTTTATTAAAGAAACATCAAGATCTATTAAAGAAGACTGGTATAATTGCTGGAATCATCATTCTTTTATTGGGTGGTAATATGATTTATACAGGTATAAAAGAGTTTAATGGAGTTATTAATTCTAATACATCTATTAATGAAACTAAAGAAAGTGATGATTTATTAGATATTGAAAGATATGGATTTACTTTAAATGATGGTGATGGTAATAGTGTTAGTTTAAAGGATTATTTAGGTAAAACTATTGTGGTTACTTTCTATGGGACATGGTGTCCTTATTGTAATCAAGAATTACCTATACTTCAAAAGTTAAATGACACAAGGGATGATGTGGCTGTGATATTGATAGCAACACCTAATGATGGTAGAGAGACTGATATAGAGGGTGTTGAAAAGTATATGGAAGAAAAGGGATTTGATTTAAATATTGTGTATGACATTGATTATTCTGTGAAGGCTATGTATGGGGCTAGTGGTTATCCTACAAGTTATATATATAAACCAGATGGTAGTTTGATGGGTTATTTACCAGGCTATGTGGATGAAGCAGTTATGGATGACATTATTTTACAAAGTAAGCAATAATTTTATTGCATTCAAATAAGTGGTAATGTATAATAAGTACGTCATGAGGAACTAAAAAAAACGGCATATTTGTCGCTATGTTTAGTAACCTCTTTTTTCGTGAAAATTATTAATAAGGAGTGAAATATGAAGTATATTTTTATTACGGGTGGTGTTGTTTCAGGATTAGGAAAAGGTATAACGGCGGCTTCTTTAGGAAGACTTTTAAAGGCTAGAGGGCTTAAAGTTATTTCACAAAAACTTGATCCTTATATAAATGTTGATCCAGGTACTATGTCTCCATACCAACATGGTGAAGTTTTTGTGACTGATGATGGTGCAGAAACGGATTTAGACTTAGGTCATTATGAAAGGTTTATTGATGAAGATTTGAATAAGTTTTCTAATATCACTACTGGTAAGGTTTATTGGAATGTTTTAACTAAGGAAAGACGTGGTGAGTACTTAGGTGAGACAGTTCAAATTATTCCTCATATTACAAATGAAATTAAAAGGTTTATATATAGTGTTGGTGAAAAGAGTAATGCGGATGTGGTTATTACTGAAATTGGTGGTACTGTGGGTGATATTGAATCTCAACCTTTTATTGAGGCTATTAGGCAAGTTCAATTAGAGCATAATAAGGATGAAACATTATTCTTACATGTAACATTAGTTCCTTTTATTCCTGGTAGTAATGAGTATAAATCAAAACCTACTCAACATTCTGTAAGAGAACTTCAAGTTAATGGTATAACTCCTGATATTATCGTTGCTAGATGTGATGATGTACTTCCTGAAGATATTAAGGAAAAGATTTCTTTATTTTGTAATGTAAAGCCAGGTTATGTTTTAGAGAATAGAACAGTTCCTAGTTTATATGAGGCTCCTTTAATGCTTGAGAAACAACATTTATCTAGTATTGTTTGTAAGGAATTGAATTTAGATGCACCAAACATTGATTTAGAGGAATGGAATAACACAGTTGATAAGATTCATGCTTGTGATAAGACTGTTAGGGTTGGTATTGTTGGTAAGTATGTAAAACTTCATGATGCTTATATTTCTGTGACAGAAGCTATTAGACATGGTGGTTTTGATTGTGGAACTAATATTGAGTTTAAATGGGTTGATGCGGAAGATGTGACAAAAGACAATGTAAATGAACTATTGGGTGATGTGTCTGGAATTTGTGTTCCTGGTGGTTTTGGGGAAAGAGGTATTGAAGGTAAGATACTTGCGGCTAAGTATGCAAGAGAAAATAATGTGCCTTATTTAGGTTTATGTTTGGGTATGCAAATAGCTACTATAGAATTTGCGAGAAATGTATTAGGTTATAGTGATGCAAATTCTAGTGAGTTTGATCCTAATAGTACTCATAAGATTATTGATTTTATGATTGATCAAAACGATGATATTAATAAGGGTGGTACTATGAGGCTTGGTGCTTATCCATGTGTTATTAAGGAAGGTAGTTTAATGCATGAAGCATATGGTACTACTGAGATTTCTGAAAGACATAGACATAGATATGAGTTTAATAATGAATATAGAGATATATTTAATGAAAATGGTTTAGAGATTGTAGGAACATCTCCTGATGGTAATTTGGTTGAGTGTGTTGAGAATAAAAACTGTGATTTCTTTATGGCAGTTCAATTCCATCCTGAGTTTAAATCTAGACCAAATAGAAGTCATCCATTATTTAAAAAGTTTGTGGAGACAATTAGTTGTAGAGTTTAGTTTAAGAGTACTTATGTTAGAAATAGCATGGGTACTTTTTTGGTTAAAAAAACAATCTTTTGTGTGATAACATTAAATGGAGGTATGAATATGAATAAATTAATTAGAGAAAAAATACTTAAGTTTCGAGATGATAGAAACTGGAAACAATTTCATAAACCAAAAGATTTAGCAATTTCTATTTCTTTAGAAGCTGCAGAACTTTTAGAAAAATTTCAATGGAAGACTGATGAAGAAGCTTTAAAAGATATGGAAGGAATAAAAGATGAATTGGCAGATATAATAATTTATTCTATTCTGTTTGCGGATACTTTGAATATTGATTTAGATGAGATTTTGGATAAAAAAATAGAGAAAAATAATATAAAATATCCTATCGAAAAAGCATTTGGGAAAAAGGATAAATATAATAATTTATAGGAGAGTTTAAATGATACTTTATCAAAGTAGTACTAAAGATTTCAAAAATAATGTTGTTGAAAATTTAATTACAGATAAAATAAGTGATTCGTTTATTAAAGCATTTGGAAAAAAACCAAACGATAATGAAAGAATGTCTTGGAATAACTCAATGCAATTCATGGGGAATATTATTAGAAATTCAGAAGTTCCAGATGATTGTGGTGTGCTTATAGAATTTACAATTCCACCTTCAAGTAAAAGAGTTGACTTTATTATTGCGGGAAATAATGGAATGGATGAAAAATCCTTTGTGATTATAGAATTAAAGCAATGGGAATCTGCCGAAGAGACTGACAAAAATGAAATTGTAAGATCAGTTGTTGGAGGAAATATACGTGAGTTACCACATCCATCATATCAAGCTTGGTCATACAAAATGATGATGGATGATATGAATGAATCAGTTTACAAAAATGATTTAAAGAGCGTTTCATGTTCTTATTTACATAATTATAAGGAAGGATATCCTGAACCTTTGAAATCTGATTTGTACAAAGACATAATTGATGTTTCACCAATATATTTCAAAGGTGATACTAAAAAGTTACAAAAATTCATTAAAGACCATGTTGGAAAGGGTGAAGGTCTTGAAATATTATATGAATTAGAAAATGGAAGAATTAAACCATCTAAAAAACTTATTGACTATGTTGGAGAGTTAATAAAAGGAAATGATGAATTTATTTTACTTGATGAACAAAAGGTTGCATTTGAAACTATTTTAAGTTTTATAGATAAAATGGATGGTAAGAAAACTGTAATAGTAGAAGGTGGTCCTGGAACAGGAAAGTCAGTTATTTCTGTAAATGCTCTAGGAAAGATATTAGAAAAAGGAAGAACAGTTAATTTTGTAGCACCTAATGCTTCTTTTAGAAAAGTTGTTGTTGAAAAATTGACAGCTAGTAACTTAATGAGTAAAACAAGATTGAATCATTTGTTTAAAGGATCATCATCATATTATCTTTCTGATAAAAATAGTTTGGATGTAATAATTGTTGATGAAGCACATAGGTTAAAAGGTGAAGGTGCTTTCATGTATCAAGGTGATAATCAAATTGAGGATATAATTAAATCTTCTAAAGTAAATGTATTTTTTGTAGATGATAATCAAAGAATAAGACCTGTAGATATAGGTACGGTAGAAGAAATTAGAAGAGTCGCAAATAAACTAGGATCAGAAGTTTATGAAATTAAGTTAGAAGCCCAATTCAGATGTTCTGGTGCTGAAGGCTTTATAAACTGGATAGATACAGTATTACAATATAGAGATACTGGTAATTTTGATGGTTGGGATAAAGAATCATTTGAGTTTAAAATATTTGACAGTCCAGTTGAATTAAGAAATTCAATTCTTGAAAAAAATAACGGAGGCTTTAACTCTAGATTATTAGCTGGTTATGCTTGGGAATGGACTAAGGTAAATAACAACTATGCTGAAGTGGATGATATTATCATTGAAGACTATAATTTTAGAATGCCATGGAATCAAAGGAGTAATTCTGAATTATGGTCGATAAGAGAAGAAGGTATTAACCAAGTTGGATGTATACACACTGTTCAAGGATTAGAGTTTGATTATGTTGGAGTAATTATAGGTAATGATATGCTATTTGATAATGAAACCATGAGTGTTTATGGATCTTATAATAATTATAAAGATAGTGCTGGTAAAAAAGGGTTAAGAACAAGACCTGAAGAACTAACTGAGTTAATTAAAAATATATATAGAACACTTCTAACTAGAGGTATGAAGGGTTGTTATATCTACTGTATAGATAAAGATTTACAACAACATTTTAAAGAAAGATTATCTTTTACAGAAATATAAGTAAATAAAATATAAGATTAGTAAAACTGTATATTTGTATTTGTAAAGAAATGTAATGTTAGGTATAATACTATACGTTGATAAACACCGTATAGTCTTATGAGATATGGCATAAGAGTTTCTAGGCAACACCGTAAATGTTGCGCTACGATGTCTACGAGTTTTTGGTGTTTTCCAAAAACTTTTTAATTTGTATGGTAGTTTGTCATTAGGAGGATAGAAGATGTTAGAAAAGATTTTTAAATTAAAGGAGAAGAATACTGATGTAAAAACAGAGATTATAGCTGGAATAACTACTTTCTTAGCTATGGCTTATATCTTGTTTGTGAATCCATCAATATTGGCTGAGACAGGTATGTCTTTCCATGGTGTATTCTTTGCAACAGCGATTGCTTCTGCTTTTGCAAGTATATTAATGGGGTTACTTGCAAATTATCCAGTTGCTTTAAGTGCTGGTATGGGTGTTAATGCTTTCTTTGCTTATACAGTTGTGTTAGGTATGGGTTATTCTTATGAGGCAGCGTTAGCTGCAGTGTTTGTTTCTGGTATTATTTTTATTGCAATATCAGTTACAGGTTTAAGAAGAATTATTATTAATTCAATTCCAAAGAATATGAAATTAGCTATTGGTGCTGGTATTGGATTCTTTATTGCGTTTATTGGTTTTAAGAATGCAGGAATCATTATTGCAAATCCAGCAACATTTGTTAGTTTAGGTACATTTAAGAATCCAGTTGTTTTATTAGCTGTAATTGGTTTATTTATTACAGTTGCACTTCTTACTAAGAAGGTTCCTGCTGCTGTTTTCTGGGGATTGGTTGCTACTACATTAGTTGGTATTGGAATGAATTTAGCTGGCTTAGGTGAAGGATTACCTACACTTCCAAATAGTATTATTGCAGTTGAGTTTGATACATCATTAATTGGTGCTTTTGCTAGAGGTTTTGGAGAGCTTTTCTCTAATCCTGTTCAAGCTATTGTAATTATATTTTCATTCTTATTTGTTGACTTCTTTGATACTGCTGGTACTTTAGTTGCAGTTGGTAATGATATTGGTTTAGTTAATGAAGATGGTGAAATGGTTGATGTTGAAAAGGCTTTATTAAGTGATTCAGTTGGTACAGTTGTTGGAGCGATGTTAGGTACATCAACTATTACTTCATTTGTTGAGAGTGGTTCTGGCGTTGCTGCTGGTGGTAGAACTGGTTTAACTGCAGTTACCACAGGTGTATTATTTATATTATCAATTTTCTTATCACCATTATTGAGTGTTGTTACTAGTGCAGTTACTGCTCCGGCTTTAATTGTTGTTGGTATATTAATGGCTTCTCAATTAAAAGAAATTGAATGGAATGATATTGCGGTTGCTACACCTGCATTTATTACAATTGTTGTTATGATTTTAGGTTATTCAATTTCTGATGGAATTGCTGCTGGTTTCTTGTTCTACACAGTAACAATGTTAGCTTCTGGTAGAAATAAAGAAGTTCAACCTATTGTTTATATATTAGATTTGATTTTCTTAATATATTTCTTTACAAAATAATGTAAAATATAAGTGGGTATAATTACTCACTTATTTTTTTGAGGAGGGTTTATGAGCGATAAGATTATTGTCTTAGATTTTGGCAGTCAATATAATCAATTGATTGCTAGGCGTATTCGTGAGTTTGGTGTTTATAGTGAATTACATCCACATACAATGACTTTAGAAGAGATTAAAGCATTGGGTGATGTTAAGGGGATTGTTTTAAGTGGTGGTCCTAATAGTGTTTATGATGATAATGCTTTTACTTGTGATAGTGCTATTTTAAGTGGTGAAATTCCTTTATTGGGAATTTGTTATGGTATGCAGTTAATTCATTATTCTTTAGGTGGAAGTGTTAAGGCTAGTGATAAGAAGGAATATGGAAGAAGTGAAATAGAAGTGTTAAAGGATAACATTTTATTTGATGGTATTCCTAGTATTAATACAGTTTGGATGTCTCATGGTGATCAAGTTGATAAATTAGCTGATGGTTTTGAGTGTATTTCTAAGACTGATACTTGTCCTATTGTGGCTACTATGCATAATAGTAAACCTATATATACAGTTCAATTTCATCCTGAGGTTAATAATTCAGAGTATGGAAATGATTTATTGAATAATTTTGTGTTTAAGGTTTGTAAAGCTAATAATGATTGGTCTATGGCTTCTTTTATTGAGACTGAGATAGTTAAGATTAAGGATAAGGTTAAGGACGATAAGGTGTTATTAGCTTTATCTGGTGGAGTTGATTCTAGTGTTGTTGCGGCTTTATTACATAAAGCTATTGGTGATAATTTGTATTGTATGTTTATTGACCATGGATTACTTAGAAAAGGTGAAGCAGAGAGTGTTATGGAAACCTTTAAGGAGAAGATGCATTTAAATCTCACTAAGATAGACGCAAGTGAGAGGTTTTTGAGTAAATTAAAGGGTGTTAGTGATCCTGAGAAGAAAAGAAAAATAATTGGAAACGAATTTATTTATACATTTGATGAAGAGATTAAGAAGTTACTTGAGGGTGATGATATTAAGTGGTTGGCTCAAGGGACTTTGTATACTGATGTGATTGAGAGTGGTACAAAGACTGCTCAAACTATTAAGTCTCATCATAATGTTGGTGGTTTACCTGAGGATATGCAGTTTAAGCTTATTGAACCTTTAAATACATTGTTTAAGGATGAAGTTAGAGCGTTAGGTGTAGAACTTGGTTTACCTGAAGAGATGGTTTGGAGACAACCTTTCCCTGGACCAGGTTTAGGTATTAGGGTTTTAGGTGAGGTTAGTGAAGATAAGTTAGAGATAGTTAGAGAGTCTGATTTTATTTTAAGAGAAGAAATAGCAAAGGCTGGATTAGATAGAAGTATTTGGCAATACTTTACTTGTTTGCCTGATATTAGAAGTGTTGGGGTTATGGGTGATCAAAGAACTTATGATTACACAGTAGCAATTCGTGCAGTTACTTCTATTGATGGTATGACAGCTGATTGGGCTAGAATACCTTATGATGTGTTAGATAAGATTTCTAATAGAATAGTTAATGAAGTAAAACACGTTAATAGAGTATGTTATGATGTAACATCAAAACCACCAGCAACAGTAGAGTGGGAATAACATCAGGAAGTTTATAAGAAACTCAAAAAGCCCGCTTAAATAGAGGACTTTTTGCATGTCTTTTTTGAGAATGGTGAGAAAATCAAGTAAGTGATGTCAAAACGATGTCAAAAACTATTTCAATTTAAGATGAAGTAAAGGATAAGGCATTCCCATACAGTCTTTTCCACTCTTAGAAGTAATTGTAAAACCATTTTTACAATAGAAATTGTATGCTTGTTGGTTGTCTTCATTAACATCAACTGTAGAAATTCTGAAAGTGCTGATTAGTATCTTTAATATTTTTGTTCCATAACCTAAACCTAGGTAGTCTGCATCTAAAAAGAGCATTTCCAGGTGTGAATTGTTGATAGCAGTGAAACCAAGAATAACTGAATCATTTTACCAAATTTGAACGTCTAAGTTACTGAGCCAATTAGGTATATTATTCTTAATTCTACCAAAGTCCTCCAAACTTAAAAAATTGTGTGTACTAGAAACACTTCTTTCCCAGATTGCTATTAATGCCATATAATCATTGCCTGTTGTATGATATTTGACCTGTCTCAAAAACATGAGAGATCAAATAGAGATACTTTCTTTGGATATTTCAAGGACGACAAATTTATTAAGCGAAAAGGACTTGGAAGAGTAGAACAAACAGACCAAGATGGAAATAGCTTATGGCTAAAGACTGAAGCAGAATGGTTAGATTTGTATAAGAACAAAAGAGAAGTACCGGGATTGTCTGTTATGCACAAGATAACATGCGATGATGAATGGTTAGCAGAAGCATATATGGAGACGGATTATACAAAACTTACAGTAGATGATTTTGAACGCACTATCCGTGATTATTATTCATATTTAATTAAGAGTGGTGGAAAATAATGTTGAATACAAGTAAATGGAAAAATTTCAATTTAGAAAAACTATTTGAAATCAGTGCAGGTATATATCACTATTCTGATGAATACGATATTGGGGATACTCCATATATATCTGCATCGAATGAAAATAATGGCATACAGCAACGAATAAATTTGGAACCGGAATTTGCTGGAAACTGTATTGTTACTGGAAAAGTAGGATGTACTACTTTTTATCAGTCTGAAGATTTCTGTGCAACTAGTGATGTTAACATATTCAGACCTAAAAACTTTGAGCTAAATAGAAAAATTGGATTGTTTATAACTGCTATTATCAATTTCAGCGAAAACTATAAATGGAATTATGGTAGACAATGCAGAGTTGGAGATAGTAAAAAGATTAAAATTAAGCTTCCAACAAAAATGAACAACGATGAGTATGTGATTGACCCAGAAAAAATTTTTTCGGATGAAGGTTATATACCTGATTTTGATTTCATCAACGAATTTATGGAAAGCGTTGAAAATGTAGAGAGAGAGAGTAAAGGCTCTATTAGAGATAGTTTAAAAACTATAAATACGAAGGGTGATAAAAGTCTTGATATTATGATGGGAAATTGGAAGGACTTTTATTTGCATAAACTATTTAATACCAGAATGGGTAATGGTATAGATGCAGTTGTTACAACAAACTATAATCCGAAATATAATTATGTTTCAAGAGATAGTAATGGGAATGGTGTAGTTGGATTTGTTGATGAAATAGAAGGAGAAGCGCCTTTTCCAGCAGGTACAATGTCATTAGCGTTGGGTGGTAGCTTTTTAGGTTCTTGTTTTATTCAAAAGGAACCGTTCTACACAGCTCAAAATGTTGGCATTTTACAGGAGAAAGAGCCATTATCTATATATTCTAAGTTATTTATAACGACTTTAATTAGAAATGAATGCAAAGTAAAATATCAAGCATTTGGAAGAGAGTTGAATTCACATTTTAGAAAGGATTTTACGATTAAACTGCCGATAAAGATGAACGGATTAAAATTTGCATATGACGAAAATAAAACCTATTCTGATGATGGTTATATTCCTGATTGGGAATGGATGGAAAATTATGTAAAAAAATTACCGTATGCAGATAAAATATAATGGTATAAAGTAAAGTATGGGGGTGTGATAAGTTTTGATTTTATGTAAGAAAACATTAGAAAAACTTAGAAATATAATAAATGGAGATGGGACGGATGATTATAAATCAGGATCAAAGTTAGTAAGTTTTTTTAATGAACTTGGATTTAATGATTCTTATGGTCAAGGCTTTCCATCAAGATGGGTTTTCACAGATTATAAATTGGAAGAAATTAATGGAACGCCAGAAATAGATAAATGTATAAAATCTATATTTGCTGTAAATAACTACATAGGCAGAGTGGCATACTTAGATGAGCTAATTGCAGATTTTAATCAGTATTTAGTTTTTGATAAGTGGAGAGTTATAAGAGAAAATGAAAAAATCACTTTTAAGAAGCTAGATGAAATAATTATTGAAAACAAGGAAAAGACATCAGAAGTTTCTGAAAAAGAATTTTTGCAATTAAACTTTGATAGCTCAATTGATAGCATTGGATTAGAATATTCGCTTACTGAAATTTTAAAGATAAGGATTTTAGAAGCTGAAAGCAATACATCAATAGGAAATTCTCTTTCATCGATTATTTTGATTGGAAGTATTATGGAAGGCATTCTATTGGGGGTAGCGCTGAAATATCCTGATAGCTTTAATAAAAGTAATTCTGCACCTATTGATAATATCACCAAAAAAGTGAAGAAATTCAATGATTGGACTCTTAATGATTTTATAAATTCAGCATATGAACTAAGAATAATCAATGAAGATGTAAAGAAATTTAGTCATGTGGTTAGAGAATTTAGGAACTATATTCATCCTTATCAACAATTATGTTCTAAATTTACCCCTGATAAACATACTGCCTTAATTTGTTTACAAGTATTAAAGGCGTTGATTGCACAGATTGGCGAATATGTAAAAATGAATAATATTAGCTAATGGGAGAAATATATGGCAAAAGGAATAATCTATTTAATGACTACAGTTGTTTCCGGTCTTATTAAGATTGGTAAGACTGGAAATGACCAATTTGAAAACAGAATGAGGTTTTTGGAAAGCAATGGGTATGCAAATATCACAGGTTTAAAAAGAGAGTTTGCTATAGAGGTAGATAGATATGACGAGAAAGAAAAACTTATTCATGACATATTCAGCAAAAGTAGAATTGTCGGTACTGAATTATTTGCGTTAGATATAGAGGTCGCAAAATCATTATTATCTTCTTTAGATGGTAAACAAATTTATCCTAAAGACAAAAGTAAAAAAGAAGTATTCAAAGAATCTACAGAAGAAATAAAACTTAAAACTGAGGTTGGATTTGTTCCGGATGGGGAGTATGTATTAAATCGTAATATAAAAGGTTTTGGAAAAGTAAATGGGAAAGCTATAGTTAAAGATGGAGTATTCACGGTGTTAAAAGGAAGTTTTTGTGGTGATACCGGGAAAGGCTATATACCATCTATTAGAAGAAATGCAAAAATAAAAGATAATATATTACAAGAAGATATTGTATGTATGAATCCATCAAGTGCCGGTTGGATAGTTATTGGTAAATCTAATAATGGATGGGTAGAATGGAAAGATTTGCAAGGGAATCCTATTGAAAAATATAGAGATAAAGAAGTGTAGTGGCGTAATTTCTAAAATGTAATTGATAGAGTCGTGATTACTTGTAAGAACAGTGGACATTAAGTAAAATACGATTTTGCTCACTTCAGCAAAATCGTATAGGAATGATTGATAAACTAATCCGTTTCACAAACGGTTTTATAGATAGTAATTTAGAAGCATGAAGTACTTTTGAAGTGTTTTGTGCTAAAAACACCTATAAAAACTGCAAAATTATGGAATGGGTGCAAATGAGAGCCCTGTAAATGCTTGTTTTATAATAGGTAGCAGGCTTTATATGAAGAGTGGGAGTAGAAACAATTTTATATTCGTATAATAAATATATTTAGTTATAAACCGACATTTTAATGTCGGCTTTTATAATT
>CAYQNJ010000007.1:20698-60804 GCA_964418835.1 uncultured Erysipelotrichaceae bacterium | reverse complement strand
TATTATGTAATTTAAACAAATCATAATATGCTTTAGTAGTATGTAATAAAGACTTAGTAGGAATACAACCCCTATTCAAACATGTTCCACCTAATAAGTCTTTTTCAATTAATACTACATCTTTTCCTAATTGAGCCGCTTTTAATGCACTAATATAACCTGCTGGACCAGATCCAATAATAACTAAATCAACCATTGAACACCTCTTTAAAGTAATCCTTCAAGTCACTTCTATATGGTTCTTCTAACTCATCAAACTTATCTAATAAACTAAAATTAAAGTTTTGATTATTTAGTATGTTTTCAATCTGTTCAGTAATATTTATATCCATAGAATCACTAAATACTTTTACATTTTCTATTAAGTTATCCACAATCATAAACTTAATATACAATTCTCCCCAAGGAAATTTCTTAGAAAGGCTATAATTGCTTTCAACTTCCTTTCTAAACAACCATTTCTTATCAATATATTTATCTCTATTTACGTTATCAACACTCAATTCCTCTAAAGGTAACCAATAAACCTTAGTAACCATTTCTTTTAAGTCGTTCTTTAAAGTTTCTATATCTAAGTCTTTTACAAACTTACTTACATTTTCCACTCTACTTTTTATAGAATTAACTCCATTTGCTTCTAACTTGCTTTTTGAAACCATTAAATATTTCCCGAATTTATTAATGTCACTATTAACTAATATTGTTCCATGGTGATAGCAAATCTCATCTGTTAAATAAAATGCATTTCCACTTATTTTCTTTTCACCAATTAAAATATCATTTCTTCCACTAAAGTATGCATATGCACCATGTTTATTCAAAGCTTCTTTAATAACAGTAAGTTGTCTATTTAAATCATAGTTCTTTTTATGCACTATAAAGGTAAAATTTAAATTACCCATATCATGATAAACAGCACCACCACCAGATAATCTTCTAGAAAGTTTCACATTATCTTTTTCTATAGCTTCTATATTACACTCCTTATAAGCACTTTGATTCTTACCAATAACTACAGTTTTATCATTTTGCCATAGATAAAATATCATTTCTTCTTCTTTACATATTTCAAGTAGTCGTTCTTCTAATGCTAAGTTGTAATATGGATCAACACTATTACTTTCTATATAGTAAATCTTACTTATCCCCATATTTCAAAATTGGATGACGTGCAGAAGTTAATTCATCCATCCTTCCATATTTAGTAGTTAAAGGAGCTTGATGTAAATCAACACTATTACTATATGCTTCTTCATGAACTTTTCTAAAGATTTCTATTACTTTATCTAATGTTTGTTTACTTTCTGTTTCAGTAGGTTCTATCATTAATGCTTCATGAACTATTAAAGGAAAATACATTGTAGGTGGATGAATTCCATAATCTATTAATCTCTTAGAAACATCTAGTGCAGAATATCCTGTTTCTTTTTTAAACCTTGATAAATCTAATACAAATTCATGCATGCAAACTTCATCAAAAGCTACATCATATAAATCCTTAATTCCATTCATAATATAATTTGCATTTAATACTGCATTTTCACTAGTTTTTCTAAATCCATCACTACCAAGTCTTAACATATATGTTAACGCTCTTACAACAATAGAAAAATTACCATAAAAGTCTTTTACCTTACCAATAGAAGATTCTAAATTTTCAAATGTATAAAACCCTTTGTCATTTTTTACAATTGGATTAGGTAAGTATTTTTCAAGATTCTTTTTACAACATATAGCTCCAGAACCTGGACCTCCTCCTCCATGAGGAGTACTAAATGTTTTATGTAGATTTAAATGTAAACAATCAAACCCCATTTCTCCTGGTCTAGAAATTCCCATAATCGCATTTAAATTAGCTCCATCATAATATGCTAATCCACCGCACTCATGAACTGCTTTTGTGATTTCTAATATATCAGTTTCATATAAACCAACAGTATTGGGATTTGTAAGCATAATTCCTGCAACTTCATCATTTAAAAGTTTCTTCAATTCTTCTATAGATACTATTCCATTTTCACTCTTTAAAGTAACTACATCAAAACCACACATTGCAGCACTTGCTGGATTAGTACCATGTGCACTATCAGGAATAATTATCTTCTTTCGCTTTAAATCATTTCTTTCTTCATGATACTTCTTAATTAACATCAAACTAGTAAATTCACCTTGAGCACCAGCCGCAGGTTGAAAACTAGCATTATCCATACCAGTGATAGTACAAACATATTTTTTTGCTAAATCTAAAACTTCTAATGCTCCTTGGACACTATCTATACTTTGTAATGGATGTATTTCACTAAATCCTTCAAATCCAGCAACCTCTTCATTGAGTTTAGGGTTGTGTTTCATAGTACATGAACCTAAAGGGTAGAATCCATCATCAACACTATATGTTTCTTTAGATAAAGCAGTGTAATGTCTAACAACTTCAACTTCAGATAACTCAGGTAAACCTATATCAAGTTTTCTTTTAAACTTTTCATCAAGTTTATAATTTAAATCACACTTTGGAAGTTGTAACGCCTTATGATCTTTTGTACTAGTTTCATATACTAATTTCATAATGACACCTCCTTCAATAATTTAACTAATAGTTTTATTTCATCTACAGTATTAGCCTCTGTAACACAAAACAACATTTCATAATCACTAATACCTAAACCACCCAATATATTATTCTTGTCTAAATAACTATTTACAACATCAACATGCACTTGAGTCTTTATTACAAATTCATGGAAAAATTCTACATCATACTTAGCACTAAATCCATCCAATTTAATTATTTCATTAAACGCATAATGAGCTAAATCAAAACATCTCTTAGATATTTCTTTTAAACCATTAGGTCCAATATAAGACATATACATAGCACTTCTTAGTGCACATAAAGATTGATTACTACAAATACTACTAGAAGCTTTTTCTCTACGAATATGTTGTTCTCTAGCTTGTAGAGTTAATACAAATCCTCTTTGACCTTTACTATCTGTAGTTTGACCAACAATTCTACCAGGAAGTCTTCTCATTAACTCTTTAGTACTAGCCATAAAACCAAAATAAGGTCCACCAAAACTTAAAGGTAACCCTAAACTTTGACCTTCACCAACAGCAATATCAGCATTAGCTTCTTTAGGAGTATTAATTAAACCTAAACTAACAGGATTACAACCAATAATATACTTAGCTCCTTTATCATGCACAATATTTCCTAAATCAACAGTATCTTCTAATAAACCATAATAATTAGGTTGTTCCACATAAAAACAAGCAACATCATCACCTAAATGCATTTCTAAATCATTTTTATCAACTAAACCATCTTTTAAAGATATTTCTTCTATTTCTATATCATATGCATATGCATAAGTTTTCATAACTTGAAGAGTTGAAGGTTTAACACTACCAGCAACCAATACTTTACTTCTTTTCTTATCCAAACACATATTCATAGCTTCACATGCGGCAGTAGATCCATCATATACAGACGCATTTGAAACATCCATTCCAGTAATATCACAAATCATAGATTGATATTCAAATAAACCTTGTAATAAACCTTGTGATATTTCAGGTTGATATGGTGTATAAGAAGTCACAAAATTACTTAGAGAACTTAAATTTTTTACAGCACTAGGAATGTAGTGTTTGTACGCTCCAGCACCCCTAAAAATAGTAGGATACACAATATTATGTTTAGAAAGTTTCTTCATGAAATTATAAACTTCCATTTCACTCTTACCTTCTTCTAAATCTAATAAACCATCATATTTTGCTCCACTAGGAAGATGTTCAAAAAGCTTGGAAATATCATCAACTCCACAAGCTTCAAGCATCTCTAAGATTTCTTTTTCACTATTAACAATATAAGACATACTACTCTTTAATTAATTCTTCGTATTCTTCTAAAGTTAGTAACTCTTCCTTATCACTAACATTTTCATATTTACATAACCATGTTCCATAAGGGTCTCTATTAATAGCTCCTGGATCATCAACTATTACCGGATTAACTTCAACAATAGTTCCAGTTAATGGTGAATAGATATCACTAACAGATTTAACTGATTCAGCATCGCCAATAGTATCTCCAATTACACAATCTTGTTCTTCTAGATTCACAAATACTATATCTCCCATTTGAGACTGAGCATAATCACTTAAACCAACTAAAGCACTATCTCCATCAAATTTTACCCATTCATGAGTCTTTGTAAATAAAACATTCTTTAATTCATCCATAATTTTATTCTCCTTATCTTTTATAAAATGGAAGGGCAATTATCTCTGCCTTTATTTTTCTATTTCTGACAACACATTCAACAACATTACCTATATCACTACTATCTTTATCAATAATAGCCATAGCATAAGCACCATTTATATAAGGTAAAAATGTTCCGCTAGTCGTAATACCTACATTTTTATCATTAAATAAAACTTCAGATTCTTCTCTTACAATACCTCTATCAATAACTTTTAAACCTACTCTAGTTTTATTATTATCTTTTAATGAATCTTTACCTATAAAATCTTTTTCAAATTTTACAAATCTTTCTAAACCAGTATCTAAAGGTGTAATTTCTTCATTCATTTCATGACCATATAAAGGCATAGAAGCTTCAATTCTTAAAGTATCTCTACAGCCTAAACCACAAGGAGTGATATTAAACTCTTCACCTGCATCTAATAATATATTATAAATTTTCTCTCCATCATTAGCATCAAAATAAAGTTCGTATCCATCTTCACCTGTATAGCCTGTTCTAGAAATTAATACCTTAGTACCTTCTATGTCAACCTCATCAATAAATGAATAATATTTCTCAGGTAAGTTATTAGTAAGCTTTCTCATTACTTTTTCACTATTTGGACCTTGAATTGCGATTTGGCAAATATTATCACTAGTATCATAAACAATTACATTATCAATCAAATGATCTATTATCCATTCAAAATCCTTTTCTTTATTAGCTGCATTAACAACTAACATATACTCTTCTTCTTTAAGTTTATATATCAATAAATCATCAATGATTCCACCCCTATCATTTAACATAGGTGAATATCTAATCCTATTAACTTGTAAGTTTGTAATATCATTACAAACTAATAAGTTAATAAACTTTAAAGCATCTTTTCCTTCAATAATAAATTGACCCATATGACTCACATCAAAAAGACCAACCTTATTTCTAACTGCATTATGTTCTTCTATGATTCCTGTATACTGAATAGGTAAATAATACCCAGCATACTCAACCATTTTTCCATTTAATTTTAAATGGACATCGTACAAAGGCGTTTTCTTTATCATACTTCTCCTTCAATTATATAAATATATCTTTAACTTAATTATACATAATTTAAATTTAAATAATATTGATAAACATAAAAAAAAGAAACCTAATCTATATTAGATTTCTTAATAATTTTTATTTTGCGTATTCAGATGCTTGTTGTCCAGCGATTCTACCAAATACAACAATATCAGCAACTGCGTTTCCACCAAGTCTGTTTGCTCCATGTACTCCACCAGTTACTTCTCCTGCCGCATATAATCCAGGGATTACATTACCATTAGTATCAATAACTTCTGTATTAGAGTTAATCTTAATACCACCCATAGTATGGTGAACTCCAGGACTAACTTTAATAGCATAATAAGGAGCTGTATTTAATGGATTTGCAAATGATGTTCTACCAAATTCAGCATCTTCACCTTTTTCCACTGATGCATTCCATGTTTCCATAGTTTTAGTAAGATTTGCAGCATCAGCACCAATTTCTTTAGCTAATTCTTCATAAGTTTCACCTTGTTTAGTGTAACCAGCTTTTATATATCCAGCAATTACTGCTGATTTATCAACCATTGCTTGATCAACTATTAAATAAGCATAACTTCCAGTTTGAGCAATTTCTGCTGCACTAACTGCATCTCTTGTGCCTACTTCATCAGTAAATCTTAAACCTTCTTGATTTACTAGAATAGCTCCATCTCCTCTTAAACCTTCAGTAATTAAAGCTTTTGTATCAAATTCAGCTGTAGGATGTATTTGAATTTGTTCCATATCTACTGTTGCACCACCAATAGCTTCAACCATTGTAATACCATCACCAGTAATTCCAGACGTATTTGTACTAGCAAAACCTTCTAATTCAGGTTTGTATTTTACAACCATATCTAGATTATTTCCAAAACCACCTGTAGCTATTACAACTGCTTTAGCATTAATAGTATAACCATCAGCTTTTACACCAACAGCTTTACCATCTTTCATTAACACTTCACTTACAGGTGAATCAAATATAAATGTAACACCTTTGTCCTTCGCAGTTTTTTCTAAAATTGGTGTTAGATAACTACCAACTGCGATTGTTTTACCTTCATCATTTACTGGTTTATGAATTCTCTTAACACTTGCACCGCCAAATGAACCTACTTGATCTAAAATCATGTTGTTTTCTTTTAACCATTCAATTGAATCAGCACTATTATCAACTAATGTTTTTACAAGTTCATGATCATTTAAATTTTTTCCACCTACTAAAGTATCTAACATAAATAATTCAGGTGAATCAAAATAACCTTCAGGTTTAGCTTTATAATCGTTATATTGTTTTTCTACTAAATCAGTTAGTTCTTTTAAATCAGGATAATCTGATTTAGCTTTTTCAAGTGTATTTTCTACTCCTTTATCTTCTTCAAATGTATTTGCGTCTTGATAAGTAGTTTTAGCTGCGTTCATACCACCTGTAGATAAAGTGGTATTTCCTCCAGAAATAGATTTCTTTTCAATAACAATAACACTTTTACCTAAATCAGCTGCAGATATAGCGGCAACCATTCCAGCTCCACCAGCACCTACTACAACAACATCTGCATCTAAAATTTGTTCTTCTTTTTCAGTTTTTTCGATGTCTTTCATTAATAATTCAGGATCTACTCCTGCATTTTTTAATGCATCTTTAACTGCTTCAATAACAGCGTCACTAGTTATAGTTGCACCACTTGCTATATCTACTTTTAAACTTTGATTTTCAACTATCTCACCAGGAACCTTTTCAAATGCTGGTTCGGCAATCCCAGCAGTTTCATCATGGCTAACAATTTTGATATCTTCAATCTTGTCAGTTGATAGAGTTACTTCTACAGTAATGTCCCCATTTCTCCCCTTAGCAACACCAGTGTACACACCTTCAGGATAACCTGTACCTGAAGTTTCAGTACTTCCAGTATTACATGCGCTTAATGTTAATAGCATCATTACTGAAAGTAAGATTGTAATAAATTTTTTCATACTTTCCTCCATTTTGTGAATTAATAAATTAATTAACCACAAAAATATAATAGAACAATTTAGTAAATTTTTCAATATATAAACAGTATGTATAATAAGTAATTATGTTGTTATCCTTATAAAATATCCATCAGGATCATATATAGAAAACTCTTTTTGAGTTACTTTTGAATCATCTACTCTAAAAGACATTGTCTTTAATTCACTTTTTATTGGGTAATTTATTTCTTTAAAATTCTTATATACTTCTTCAACATTATCCATTCCAAAAGAAAAGTTAACACCTTTTCCAAATGGATAAATCATTTCTTTTAGTTCTTCATTAGAACCTTGTTCTAACATCAATTGAATTTCATTTAAAGATAAAAATACAAATTTATCTTCTTCTCTTTCATATTCTATTTTAAATCTCAATAATTCAATATAGAATTCTTTAGATTTTTCTATATCACTAACAATTAATTCTGGTATTAAATCATTATATTTCATATTTATTACTCCTTGTTTTAATAATATAAAAGAAAAAGAGTTTAGTCATCTAAACTCTCTTCACTATCTTCATCTTTTCCAATTATTGCGACTCTAGATACCTTAGAATCTTCATCTACTCGTATTAATCTTACACCTTGTGTATTTCTACTTAACACAGGTATTTGATCTGAAGAAATTCTAATAACTATTCCAGAATCAGTAACAATCATACAATCATCACTTTCATTAACTGCTCTCATAGATACAAGACTTCCATTCTTTTCAGTTACTTTAATTGATTTAACACCCTTACCACCACGGTTAGTAATTCTATAATCTTCAATCATAGTCTTTTTACCATAACCATTTTCAGTAATAGATAATATAGTTTCGCCTTCTTTACTAGTTGCAAAACCAACAACATCAGCATCACCTAAATCAAAACCTTTAACTCCTCTTGTATTTCTTCCCATAGCTCTAACTTTATTTTCATTAAATCTAATTGCTTGTCCATTAGATGCTCCAATAATGATTTCATCATCACCAGTAGTAATCTTAGCTTTTACTAATTCATCACCTTCATCTATCTTTATAGCAATCTTTCCATTCTTGTTAATTCTATAGAAATTATCAACAGTAACACGTTTTACAATACCCTTCTTAGTAACAAAGAATAAATATTTATATTCATCATTTTCTCTAATTATAGGTACTAATGCTGTAATTTTTTCATTTTCTTCTAAACTAATTAAGTTTACTACAGGAATACCTTTGCCTGTTCTAGAAGATGATGGAACATTATATCCCATAATTCTATATACTTTACCGAAGTTAGAGAACATTAATAGGTAATCATGAGTAGACATACTAATCATTTGATCAATAACATCTTCTTCATTTATTGACATACCCTTAACACCCTTACCACCACGATTTTGAACTTTATAAGTATCAGTTGTTAATCGTTTTATATATCCATTCATAGTCATTGTGACTACTATGTTTTCTACAGGTATTAATTCTTCATCATCCATATCAATATCAGCATCAATTATTTCTGATCTTCTTTCATCACCATACTTATTAGATATTTCTGTTAGTTCTGCTTTAATAATATCTAATACTCTTTCATGGTTAGAAAGAATATCTTTTAGGTCTTCAATTAATGTTAATAGTTCAGTATGTTCATCTTCAATCTTTTGTCGTTCTAAGCCAGTTAATCTTCTAAATTGCATATCTAATATAGCTCTAGCTTGTATTTCAGTTAAACCAAAGTTATTCATTAATGCTATCAACGCTTCATTAGAATCCTTAGATTGTCTTATAGTATTTAATATTGCATCAATATTGTCTAAAGCTATTATTAAACCTTCTAATATATGCGCTCTATCAGTAGCTCTTCTTAGTTCGTACTTTGTTCTTCTTTCAGTAACATCAATTTGATGTTCGATATAGTATTTAAGTATATCTTTAATACCTAATTGTTTTGGAGTTCCTTTAACTAATACTACATTGTTTACTCCAAAAGAAGATTGCAAAGCAGTTAATTTATATAATTGATTTAATAAAACTTCGGCTTGAACGTCTTTTCTACATTCAATAACGATTCTAATACCTTTCATATTAGATTCATCTCTTAAATCAGTTATACCATCTATAAACTTATCTCTTACTAGCTCAGCAATTCTTTCAACAAGTTTTGCTTTATTAACCATATAAGGTATTTCAGTAACAATAATTCTAGGTTTACCATTACTCATCTCATCTATTTCAGCTTTGGCTCTCATTACAATAGAGCCTCTACCTGTTTCAAATGATTGTTTAATGCCTGATCTACCCAAAATGTAAGCTCCTGTTGGAAAGTCAGGACCATGGATATAATTATCCATTAAATCAATAATTCCAATATCAGGATTATCAATAATAGCTATAGCAGCATTGATAGTTTCTTTTAAGTTGTGTGGAGCAACATTAGTTGCCATACCAACAGCTATACCTGTAGAACCATTAACTAGTAAATTTGGAAATCTTGCAGGTAATATTACTGGTTCTCTTTCTTCACCATCATAGTTATCTTGCCAATCTACAGTATCCTTGTTTATGTCTTTTAACATTTCCATAGATATCTTAGACATTCTTGCTTCTGTATAACGCATGTGTGCAGCTCCATCACCATCGATAGAACCAAAGTTACCATGACCATCTACTAATGGATATCTATAACTAAAATCTTGAGACATTCTAACCATAGTGTCATAAACTGCCACATCCCCATGAGGGTGATATTTACCAATAACTTCTCCAACAATTCTTGCGGATTTTTTATGTGGTTTATCTGCAACAATACCTAAATCATTCATTGCATATAAAACTCTTCTATGAACTGGTTTTAAACCATCTCTAACATCTGGTAGTGCACGAGAAACAATTACTGACATTGAGTAGTCTAAAAACGAAGTTCTAACCTCTTTGGCTAAATCAGTTTCTTGTATCTTCCCATGATTGAAGTCATCTGAATTAAAATTTTCACTCATTTTTATACTCCTTAAATATCAAGATTCTTTACAAACTGTGCATTTTCAACGATAAAGTTTCTTCTTGGTTCAACTTCATCACCCATTAACATACTAAATGCTGCATCAGCTTCTATAGCATCATCAATTGTTACTTTTATTAAAGTTCTATTTTCTGGATCCATTGTAGTTTCCCACAATTGTTCTGGATTCATTTCTCCTAGACCTTTATATCTTTGAATAGATAATTTTTCACCTATTTCTTCTTTTATTTTATCTAGTTCTAAATCACTATATGCATATCTTACTTGATTACCTTTTTGTGCTTTATATAAAGGTGGCATTGCTATATATACATATCCTTCTTCAATAATTGGTCTTAAGAATCTAAAGAAGAATGTTAGTAATAATGTTCTAATATGAGAACCATCCACATCAGCATCGGTCATAATTACTATTTTGTGGTATCTAAGTTTTGATGTATCTATTTCATCTCCTATACCACTACCAAATGCTGTAATCATTGATCTTATTTCCGCATTATCATAAATTCTATGTAATCTAGCTTTTTCTACGTTTAATATCTTTCCTCTTAATGGTAATATTGCTTGGAATTTTGAATTTCTTCCTTGTTTTGCACTACCACCTGCAGAATCTCCTTCGACTATATATATTTCACATATACTTGCATCTTTACTTGAACAATCTGCAAGCTTACCAGGTAAACTAGATATTTCTAAAGCACTTTTTCTTCTAGTTACTTCTCTTGCTTTTTTAGCCGCAATTCTTGCTTCAAAAGCAACCTTTGCTTTATTTACAATAATCTTTCCTTCATTAGGATTTTCTAATAAATATCTTAGTAAGTTTTCAGATAATATATCAGATACTATCTTTCTTACTTCACTATTACCTAATTTAGTCTTTGTTTGTCCTTCATATTGAGGATCTGGATGTTTAACACTTACTATTGCAGTAATTCCTTCTCTTACATCATCACTACTTAGGTTTTCATCATCTTTTTTCATTAAGTTAGATTCTTTTGCGTACTTGTTAATAGTCCTATTTAAAGCACTTCTAAATCCTTCTTCGTGAGTTCCCCCTTCACCAGTGTTTATATTATTACAGAATGTATAAACATTAGGCACATATCCATCATTATATTGGAATGATACTTCAACTTCTATTCCATCAATTTTACCTTCACAATAAAATATATCTTTTGTAATAGCTGATTTATTTCTATTTAAGTATTCAACATATTCTTTAATTCCACCTTCATAATGGAATGTTTGTGTTACTTTATTTTCATCTTCTACTCTTAAATCTGTGAATATTATTTTAATACCTTTGTTTAAGAAAGCAATTTGTCTTAGTCTATCTCTAATTGTTTCATGGTTATACTTAGTAGTTTCAGTAAATATTGTAGGATCAGCTTTAAATCTAACAACTGAACCATGTTCTTCACTTGAACATGTTCCTATTTCTTTTAAAGGAGTTACTACATGACCACCATTTTCAAATCTTACAAAATAAACTTTACTTTGGTGATATACAGTTACTTCTAGCCATTCACTTAGTGCATTAACTACCGATGCTCCTACACCATGAAGACCTCCAGATACTTTATATGCTCCTCCACCAAATTTACCTCCAGCGTGAAGTACAGTAAAAATAGTTTCTACAGTTGATATTCCTGTTTTTTGATGAATACCTACTGGCATACCTCTACCATTATCTTCTACTGTTATTATATTATCTTTATCAATTGAAACTATAATAGTATCCGCATATCCTGCTAAAGCTTCATCTATACCATTATCTACAATTTCCCATACTAAATGGTGTAATCCTCTTTCTGATGTTGATGCTATATACATACCAGGTCTTTTTCTTACGGCTTCTAAACCTTCAAGAACCTGTATATCCGAATCATCATATGAATGTTCTACAATTTCTCTTTTATCACTCATTTTGTAACCTCCTTATTTTCTTGAATCTTACCTTCTTTTATTACTTGTATATTTAATTGTTTATTTAATGTTTTTAAACTATTACTTAACACAGAAGTAGTTATAATAGTTTGAATATCATTATCTATACAACTTAATAAATTTCTTTGTTTATTTATATCTAATTCACTTAATACATCATCTAGTAATAATATTGGTGTTTTATTTGTAATTGATTTAATATAGTCAATTAAACTTAATTTAAACGCCATTACAACTACTCTTCTTTGTCCTTGACTTGCATAGTCATTAACATCTTGACCATTCATCTTAAACAACAAATCATCTCTATGTATTCCTGAATTTGTTACTTGTGTAAATCTATCTTTTTCAAAGTTACTAATATACATATCTTTTAATAGTTTACTTAAGTTTTCTTCTTCATAATTTACACAACTTAAGTATTCAACTTCTATAGTAATATCTTCACCAATAATCTTTTGAAAATATAAATTTATATTTTTATTAATAATTTTTATTAGTTTATTTCTTTCTTTCAAAATAACTATTTGATGATTTATCATTTGATCTTCTAATATATTTAAATAAACTGAATCAATCTTATTACTTTTTAAAGTAACATTTCTTTCTTTTAATAATTTTTGATAATTATTAAGTGAGTCAATATACTTCTTATTTACTTTATTTATTTCTAAATTTATTAGTTTTCTTCTTATTCTTGGGGAATCATCAAATATATTTATATCTGATGGAGAGAATAATATTACATTTAATAATCCTATAAATTCACTTGTTTTAGATATGTATTGTTTATTGATTAGTAATGATTTTCCTTTTTGATGTATTACTGCACCAATTCTATAATCAATACCATCATTGAATAAACAATCAATATTACTAAATTCTGTACCTATTTTTATCATCTTTTGATCTTCATTAACTCTATGAGATTTTGTAGTTGATAGAAATACTAAACTTTCTAGTAGATTTGTTTTACCTTGACCATTTAATCCAGTAATTATATTAATATTTGGATTAAATGAAATATGACAATTATCAAAATTTCTAAAGTTTCTTAGTCTAAGTTCTTTTATTATCATTTTTCAATAATATATTTCTTACCATTAATGATTACTACATCATTTGGGTATAGTTTACGACCTCTTCTGTTATCTTTTTCCCCATTTACTTTTATGTTTAATGAATCGATAACAAGTTTAACTTCTCCTCCAGATCCTACTATGTCTTCAATTTTTAATAATTGACCTAGAGTTATGTATTCTGTTTTAATTTTTGTCATTTTATCACCACTAAAAAACCCTTATATATTATATCATAAATAAGGGTATTTTTAAATGTTATATAAGCTTAAAAAAGCTTTATTTTATCACTTTTTTTATATTTTATTAATTGTAAGTTCTTACAGGTAAAACTAGTTGTAAAATTGTTGGATCTTCTTTATTATCTATGATAAATGGTTTCATT
Organism: uncultured Erysipelotrichaceae bacterium; assembly: GCA_964418835.1. Lineage (GTDB taxonomy): Bacteria > Bacillota_I > Bacilli_A > Erysipelotrichales > Erysipelotrichaceae > UBA9076. The sequence continues at coordinate 47,061 of CAYQNJ010000007.1, read as the reverse complement.
TCTCCAGCAAAGTTAATTCTTACCTTATTTGTTCCAATATACTTAATAGCATCTAACATATAGTTACCACTAAAGCTTATATTAAAGTCATTTCCTGTGTAACTTTCTACATTTAAAACTTCTTGTAAAGATCCTACTTCTTGAGATTTACTAGAAATAACTATTTCTTCTTGTTTTAAATCTAATTTAACAATTGATACACCTTCATTTTTAATAAATACAGCTCTATCGATAGCATTTATTAAGTCTCTAGATTCAACAGTTAAAACATTAGTAAATGTAGTTGGTATTAATCTATTTGTTTCAGGATATGCTCCATCAATTAAACTAGTTTGTATTAATGTATTATCAATATAGAATTGTGCTTTCTTTTCGTTTAATGCAACATTAATTACTTCATTAGTTTCTATAGCTCTTGCTATTTCTTGTAAGCTTTTAGATGGTATTGTGACATTTATATTTAATTCTGTGTCTAGATTAACTGTCTTTTTAGCTAGTCTATAACTATCTGTAGCAACACATTCTAAAACACCATCTTTTATATTAAAGTTAACACCAGTTAATACAGGTCTTAATTCTTTATCACTAGCCGCAAATGCTGTTTGATTAATAATTTTTAATAGTAATGATGAATCTATATTAAATTGTTGGTTTGGTTTATTAAAATCTATAGAAGGGTAGTCTGAACTTCTCATTCCATTAATTTTGTATTCTGTTTGTCTTCCTACAATTTTAATTAATGATCCATCAACAATTTCAAAACTAATTTCATTTGAATCTATCTTTCTTACTATTTCTAATAAGTATCTAGCTTCAATTACTATACTTCCTTCTTCAATAACTACTAGATTTAAATCTTCATATTTATTGTTGTCTAATGTTTTCTTAATACTTACTTTAGCATCGCTTCCAGTAAGAACTATCTTGTCTGTTTCAACATCAATTTTTATACCTGATAAAGCTGGTAATGGTGAATTACTAGTTATTGCTTTTGATACTAATTGTAAAGAATCATATAGAACACTTTTTGATATTTTGAAATTCATGAATTTTCTCCCTTGTATATATATTTATTTAAATAGTTTTAATACTATTAGTAATGTGGAAATGTGGAAAACTTGTAAAAACCTTATAATACTACGAATATTTTAGCATTTTTATATGTTAATTAAAAGTTTATAAAATTGTTGATAACTTATTGGTTGATAATTGATTCTAGTTCTTGAATTGCTTTTTTATAAGAAGAATTTGTTTTAATTTGATTTTCAACTTTCTCACAAGCACTAATGATTGTGGAGTGATCTCTACCACCAAATTCATCTCCTATTTTAGTATATGGTAAATCTAATAATTTTCTACATAAATATATAGATATATGTCTTGCCATAGCTATATTTTTTGTTCTAGTTTTACTAGTTATTTGTTGTCTTGATAAGTTGTAGTAATCAGCAACACATCTAATAATTTTTTTAGGTGACAAGCCAGATTTATCTGATACAACTGTTTGTCCTTTTAAAGCGCTACTTACAAAGTCTAAATCAATTTTAGAACCTTCTTTACTTTGTATTGATAAAAATATTACTCTTGTTAAAGCACCTTCTAGACTTCTAACATCTTTACTAAAGTTAGAAGCAATAAAAGCTAAAGCTTCATCATCAAAGCTATTTATACTTAAATCTAAGCTAGAATTTTTTAATTTCATCTTTAAAATATCTAATGAAGTTTCAAATTCTGGTGAATCTACACTTACTGATAAACCTGAACTAAATCTACTTATCAATCTACTTTCAATACCTTTAATTTCTTGTGGTAATCTATCAGAAGCAATACAAATTTGTTTTCTATTGTTCACAAGTTCATTAAATATAGTAAAAAATACTTCATGCGACTTTTCTTTGTTTGCTAGTAGTTGAATATCATCTATTAATAGAACATCTACGGTGTACATAAACTTTTTAAAAGAATCTATACTACCATCTTTAATACTATCTGATACTCTTTCAACAAATTTTAATGTATCTGTATAATATACTTTTTTAGTTGGATCATTCTTTTTTACATAATTACCAATTGAGCATAATAAATGTGTTTTACCTAATCCAGAATTACCATAAATAAACAAAGGATTAAATAACTTTCCTGGATCATAAGCACAAGCTAATGCAGCAACGTGGCTTTCTCTATTACAATCTCCAACAACAAAGTTATCAAAAGTCATATGAGGCATTAAAGTTTGACCATCAAATTCTTTTAGAATAGGTATTTCTATAGTATCTCCAAGTTTTTCTGTTTTAAATTGAGATTCTATATATATTTCTAATATAAAATCTTTAGTTGTTTCTAATATATCTTGTAAATGTGCTTTTATAATATCTTTTTTACTATCTAGTATGGATTTTCTTATTATATCTTCAGTAAGAATAATTATTTTATTTTCATTTGCTTCATATATATTTGCATCAATAAAAAAAGTATCAATAATCTCATTTCCAATTTCTTGAGAATTCTTAATTGATAATATTGTTTTTTCCCATAAATCCTTTAGATAAAAACTGTTGTTAGTCATAAATCTCCCCTCAAAAAATAAAGCGTGTACTAATATAATAATGTTATTTATCCACAATTTCCACCTAAAAAAAGAAAATATTTTTTTATCCACATCAGTAAAACAATATAAACAGTGAAATTTATCAATATTTATTTAGTTTTCCATAGTTTTCCACATCTTTTGTATGTGGGTTAAATGTTTCTAATTTATCAACATAATAATAATATGTGGAAAGTTTGAAAACTTTGTTTTTTTATTGTTTATAATTAAGTTATTAACATTAATAAAACCCTATAAATATAAGGTTTTATTGATTTTTCAACATAAATAAACATATGTGGATAACTTAAAATGTGGGTGTGTGGATTCAATGTTTATAAAATAAGTTAACCACATTAAAAAACAGTGTAGATTTTTTTCCACATTAAATGTTTAAGTCTTTTTTATTAAATATGTATATAGATAGTGTGGATAAAGTGATTGTAACAGCTATTAAAATTGATGCTTGTACTATATAGTTTTCACCCTTTGATATTGATACTGGATCAAACAATGAAAATATATTTAAGTATTTTGTAATTTTATTACTTTTATCCATATTATAGATAAGGTTTGTAAGAAACATTAAAGTAGGTATCCCTGTAGAAAACATTAATGAATTCTTTGAATCATTGAATAAAGATGAAAAAAAGAATGAAATAGTAGATAATGCGTAATGTAGTAGTAATACCATTATGTTTATTATTATAAATTTATTAATATCTAATAAACCTTTAAACAAATATTCACTAATAAATATTCCTATGACTGTAACATAAATTACAAGTATAGTAATAAACTTAAACATTGTAATTAATTGAGTGAAAATAAATGTAGTTCTTTTTATTGGAGTTGATAATATTGATGTAATATTGCCATTTTCAACAATTTTATTTACTAATCCATTTGCTAAAATAATTTCAAAAATCATTGGTAATAATAGCATTATCATTCCATAATAATATGACGATATAAAAGATGTTAAATTATTATTACTAGTTTGAAAACCAAATGCGGATATCATTTCTGGAGATAAATTAAATTGCTTTAGTAATTCACTAAAATCTTGGCCATTAGGATTATACATATTTACGATTACATAGAAGTACATTAATAGTATTGAAAAAAATATAAATAATAATGGTAAGTAAATTTTTATATTTCTTTTAAACAAACTAAAATTAATCATTTGTTTTCTCCATAGAAACCTAAAAAGATTTCTTCTAAAGATGATGATAGTACATCTAAATCTTGTATATCATAATTGTTTAGTATGTTTGTAAGCTTTTTAATATTACCTACAATTGATACATCTACTCTATTGTTGTTGTGGAAAATAATATCTAAATCTTCTTTTAAAAACTTATTAGTTTCTTCAATTGAATTAAATGTAATGCTGTAAATTCTTCTTCTGTCAGCTTTTAATTCTTCTATTGATTTAACATCAATTAACCTACCTTGTTTTAGTATTGCTACTTTATCACATGTTTTTTCTACTTCTTCAAAATTATGAGAGGAAAGTAAAATTGTTTTACCTTTGTTCTTTTCTGATAGTATAAATTCAATAAATTTATTTTGCATTAATGGATCTAGACCACTAGTAGGTTCATCTAGTATTACAATAGAAGGATCATGCATGAAAGCTTGTATAATTGCTACTTTTTGTTTCATCCCTTTTGACATCTTTTTGATTTTTATTTTTGTGTCTAATTCAAAGTATTTACATAATTCATCTTTTCTATTATTTTTTTTAGCTTTTCTTAAATCTAAAATAAAGTTTAAATACTTGTCAGCTTTCATATCATTAAATAGTGATATTTCTCCTGGTAAATATCCTAAATCTTTTTGTATTATAGAAGCATCTTTTCTACAATTTAAATTATTAATAAAACAAGTACCCTTATCACTGTTTAAAAAGCCAAGTAATAGTCTTATTGTGGTGGTTTTACCTGCACCATTAGGTCCTAAGTATCCCATTATTTGACCTTTAGAAACAGACAAGTTTAGATCAAAAATACCTTTGTTGTTTCCATAGTTTTTTGTAAGATTTTCTATATAAATAGTATCCATATAATTATCCCTCTATAATATAAATAATATTATATTTTTAGATATTAACCTACATAAAATAAATAAATTGTGGGTTAACTAAATATAAATAAATACTGATATTCTATATAGAATTATCAGTTTAATTTAATAATATTTAGCTTTCTACGTATTTAATTACTAGATGTCTATTTCTTCCTTCGCCTTCACTTTCAGTTTTTATGTTATCAAAATTTGTAAGTGCTTGGTGAATTACTTTTCTTTCATCATTTGGTAAAGGATCTAAAACAGCATCAATCTTAGTTCTTCTAACATTTTTTGCAATTCTAATAGCCATTGCTTTAACTTTACGATATCTATCTTCTTTATAGTTATTAATATCTATAAGGATGTTAAATTTTCTTTTGTATTGACTGTTTACAGCTCCTCTAACAACAGTATTAATAGCGTGTAGTGTTCTACCGTTATGTCCTATTAATGAAGCGTTGTTTTCAGCATCTAACATAACTTTAAAGCCTTGTTCAATAGATGCAATTTCTACAGCTATATCATTGTTAATCCCTGTAAAAAAGTCACCTAAATAATCAAATAAGAATTCTTTTACATCATTCATAGTATAAGCTTCTATAGTTACTGAGTTTCCAAGTCCTAAGATTCCTTTTTTTTCTTCTGTAACAGTATATGTTAATTCATCTAATGTTACATTTTTTTCTTTTAATGCTTGTTCTATTGCATCATTTAAATTTTTTGCAGTATATTTATCCATTATTTAACCCCCAAATCTGTATTTGAAATTACCTTTTGTACAATTAGTGTTTTAGAAATTGTAACAAGTGAGTTAATAATCCAATAAATAGACATAGCAGTTGGCCAAGTTATTGAGAAGATTAGAATTGGTATTAACATGTAATACATCATATTTTGATTTGGGTTACTAACGTTTTCAGGTTTTTTATGTTTTAATTCAGCTTCTTTTTTAGCTTTTTGTTTTGCTAAAAATTGAGGAAGCATCATTGATCCAACTTGAGTTACTAGCATTACTAAGAATATTGCAATGTATAAATATTGTCCATTCATAATTCCATTCCATGGTGATTGTTCTAAACTTAATCCCATGAAAGTTCCAGTTGCTACTGATTGTGCTCTTTGTACAGCTTGGAACATTGCAAGAATGATTGGGAATTGTACAAATGTTACTAAAATAGTTCCAAATGGATTGATATTGTATTTAGAGTATAATCCTTGAATTTCTTGTGCTTTCTTCATATTTGAAGCATCATCAGATTTACCTTCATACTTTTTATTTATCTTTTCCATTTCAGGTTGTAGCATTTGCATTTGTTGAGTTTGAATGTTTGATTTCATTGTTAGTGCAAGGATAGCACCGTTTACTATTACAGTTACAATTGCAATTGCAGCAGCAACCCCAACGATAGGTGTTAGGTAGTTGATTGCTTGTGATAGTGGATAAACGAAGATTGCACTAAACCAACTTTCTGAATCAAAGATTTGTTTAAATGTTGTTTCTGGTGTAATCATTACTATTTTTCCTGCTTCATCAGTAGGTGCTGTACATCCACTTATTAGAAATAAAGCAGCAGCTACTAATAATAGCATTAGTATTCTTTTATTACGTAATTTCATCTTTTTCTCCTATTTAACATGTTACTTCATTGTACTAGTTTTAAGAATGTTTTCCAAGAAGTTTTTGTTTTGTTCATAAGTTTGATTAATAAACTCTTTTCTAACGATAATAATAATATCATATGGATAGGTATCATTGTTAAATATTTCTTGAATCATCATACGTAATCTTCTTTTATAAAGATTTCTTTCTACTGCATTACCTAACTTTTTACCTACAGAGATTCCTACTCTAGCATAGTCTAAAGATTTATTTGAATAGTACACTATAAAAGTTTTATTAGCTTTTGATTTTTTTTTGCTAATAATTTTTTGGAATTCTTCATTTTTCTTTATTCTATATTTTGTTTTCATAGATTTTAATAAAAAAGTCACCTATTAGGTGACCTTAAGCCGACAAAACCTTTCTGCCTTTTGCACGACGTCTAGCAAGGACCTTACGGCCACCTACTGTTGCCATACGTGCTCTAAAACCGTGAGTCTTTTGGTGTTTTCTTTTGCTTGGCTGATATGTTCTTTTCATCGATAGCACCTCCAGTTTTTTATACAATAATCGAACAATGCTAGTTTATAATACAGAACTGAGGGTTAAAAGTCAATGAAAACGGGTATAAAATATTCGATAAATTGAAAAAAATTATTGTATTTATCAATGTTTTTAATATTTTAGTCTAATATATTGTAGTATTCTTCAAAAGTTTTGTTTGCTTCATAAACTTTTGTAGCTTCTTCAATTCCTATATATCTAAAATGCCATGGTTCAAACATATATCCTGTGATTTCTTCTTTTCCTTCAGGGTATCTTAATATAAATCCATATAAATGTGCATTATCTTTTAGCCATATACCTTCTTTTGTGTCTTTGAAACTTTGTTTAAGGTAGTTAGCACCACTAGCATCACTTATATCTACCGCAAGACCTGTTTGGTGTTCTGATGATCCTGGTTTTGCACTATATTTATCTGCTTTTTCTACACCATCTTTTGCGACATAGTTGTTATATAGTGTATTTTGATAAGAATATGATCTATAAGAAGAACCTAATACAAGAGTTATATCTTCTTCTAATGCTTTATTAAACATTTCTTCTAATGCGGTTGCGGCTTCTTTTCTTAAAGATAAGCCTCCTTTATTAGATTTAACATTAGGTTTTATTAGGTCACTTGGCTCATAATCACTTGGAAGAGAGTGTTTTTTGTTTGCCAGTAACAAGATACTGTTTAAATCAGAAAAAGTGTCTTGGTTTATTGTTTCTGGTTGTTGAGTAGGTTGTATTATTGGTTCTTCACTTACTTCAGGTGTAGCTTCAATTGAAACTTCTTCTATTGGTGAAGGACTTGTAGTTACTTCAACATCATAAGTTTCTTTAAGTAAGTAATTACTATAGTATCTATAACCAAAACCAGCTCCTAGTATCATTACCATTAATATAATGAGGAAAGTAATTAATTTGTTCATATTGTTGTCCTTTGCGTAAATGATTATATCATAATCATGATTGTTACTATTCTATCAAATATAAATTTCAAGTTAAAGATATACTAATTATGCATATTCTAAAGAATTAATCGTTTCTTTTAAGTTATAATAATTACGTTGGAGGTTTGTTATGGAATTAAGTTATGTAATATATTTTGTTTCTCTTGCTATGACACTAGGGATGATATATATGATTTTAAATATAAGTAAAAGAAATAAAAGAGCTAAGAAGTTAATTGATTTAGTTAATGTTTTTGATGATAAAGAAGTGTTTTTTAAGGAAGTAGATAATTATGTTAGTACTATTAATAATGAAGAGTTTTCTAATAAAGGCTTAATTATTAAGTTATGGGGATTAATATATTATGAAAGATATGATGAAGTATTAGATACCGCAAAACAAATTGATTTTATTAAAATAGTAAAGAAGACTAAGAAGGGTTATAGTGTTGAATTAAATGAAGATTCTATGTATTATTACCTTCTTGCGAGTATGAATACTTTATATAGTGTTAATAGATTAGATCTAATGAAAGAATTAGGTAATTTATTTAATATTAAAAATGAAGTAAAAGATACTTTGGTTTATGCAATGTATGAGTCAAATAATAAATTTTATTTTAAAGAAGATGATTTAGGTGAGGGTTTTTATAAGGCAGTATTAGATGGGGATTATGGTCAATATGATTATAGTAAGGGTTTAATAGGGTTATATAAGAATATAATTACCAGTATTTTAGGTAGGTTATATATAGATAAGGAAAGATTTGAAGATTTTGAAGGATTAAAAGAAGATTTAATTAATTTTAATAAAACTACTATTGGTGGCAGGTATATACAAGAGTTAAAGTTAAATGATTATTTGAAGGTGGAAGAATGAAGTTAATAGTTGGTTTAGGTAATCCTGGATTAAAATATGAAAATACAAGACATAATTGTGGGTTTATGGTTTTAGATAAACTAGCAAGGGATTTAAATGTAGATATAAATCAAAATAAATTTAAATCTTTAATTAGTGTTTTTAAGTATAAGGATGAACAGGTTATTTTAATGAAACCTCAAACATATATGAATCTTTCTGGTGAGGCAGTAGTACTTGCGGTTAATTATTATAAGATTAATATGGAAGATATATTGATAGTTCATGATGATTTAGATTTACCAGTAGGTAAGTTAAGAATTAGAAAACAAGGTTCTGGTGGAGGTCAAAAGGGTATGAAGAATATAATTGATTTACTTCATACTAATGAGATTTCTAGAATAAGAGTTGGTATTGATCATGATGAAAGAATACCTGTGGTTGATTATGTTTTGGGTAAGGTTAAAAAAGAAGATTTAGATGACTTTAATGAGTCTATAATACAAGCTTCTAATGCTTGTAGGGATTTTATGGATACACCTATAGATAGGGTTATGAATAAATATAATAAAAATGATAAATAAAATATTAGATTTATTAAAAAATAATAGGGCTGTAGTTAATTTAGTTAATGAAAAAGATTTATCTACTCCTTCATTGATTGAAGAAGCGTTAATTATAGCTAGTAGTTTTAAGGTCAATAAAAGACCTATTTTAGTCGTTAAAAATAATTTGTATAATGCTCAAAGGATGTTTGAAAGAATTAATTCTTTATTACCTGATGATACATTGATGTTTAATGTGGAAGAGTCTTTAAGGGTTGAGGCTATTGCGACATCACCTGAAAACACAGCACAAAAAGTTGAGACATTATATAGTTTATTAAATGATGATAACAAGGTAATTGTGACTCATATAGCTGCACTAATTAGACAATTACCTAGAGTTGAGTTATTTAAAGAAAAGTGTATTCATTTAGAAGTTGACCAAGAAATGAGTATTGATAGGTTAAGGTTTTTATTGCAATCTAGTGGATACTCCCAGGTTTCTCATATTGATCAACCTTTATGTTACGCAAGTAGGGGTGGAATTATTGATTTTTATTCTATGAATTATGAGTATCCTATAAGGGTAGAGTTTTTTGATACTGTAATTGATAGTATAAGATTTTTTGATATAAATTCTCAAAAGACAATTAAACAACTTAAGGAAGTAGATTGTATACCCGCAAGTGATATTTTATTTAGTGAAGAAGATGTGGAATCAATTATTAAAAGGTCTAAGGAGTTATTAAATAAGAGTAATGATATTACATTACAATCAAGGATAGATTTAGATTTACAGTATATTGAAAATCACATTAAAGAGAATAGGTTGTATTCTTATTATTCTTTATTGGATAAGACAGGTTCTTTATTTGATTATATAAATGAACCTTTAGTAATTATTGAAAATGATGAAATAGTAAATAGTACATTGCATAAATTAATAGAAGAGACAACATCTTATGTTCAAGAGATGGTACAAGAAAAGAAGATGTTGCCAAGATTTGCTTTAATGCATGATTTTCATAGAATATTTCCTAGTAAACATGTGGTAGTTAGTGATCCTTTTGGAATAAATATATCTAATATAGAAGAACTAGATTTACCTAAGGAAAATTTAAAGTCATTAATAAAAATTCTTTTAAAAGATGAAACAAGAATATTAATGATGTTAAATGATAATGAAATCAAAAAGGTTATTGATATTTGTGTAGAAATGAATGAACCTTATAATTTAATAATTGAAAATGAAGAGTTAGTTAAGGGAATAAATATATATTTTGGTAGTATTTTCCAAGGTTTTAGAGCAATAGATGAAGACTTTACTGTTGTGACTTCTCATGAATTATTTGAAGTGAAGTCTCAGATGTCTAAGTATGCGAATAAATTTAAGAATGCGGAAGTTATTCATACTTATCAGGATTTAAATCCTGGGGATTATATAGTTCATAATACACATGGTGTTGGTCAATATATTGGTATAGAAACTAGACAAATACAAGGGATGCATAGGGATTTTTTAAAGGTTGTTTATAGAGGTAATACAGAATTGTTGGTTCCTTTAGAACAATTTAGGTTAGTTAGAAAATTTGTGTCTAGAGAGGGTGTAGTTCCTAAGTTAAATAAACTTGGTTCTAATGAGTGGGCAAACACAAAACAAAGAATTAAAGAGAATGTGGCTAAGTTGGCTGAAAGATTGGTTGCTTTATATTCTCAAAGAGAAAAACATATAGGTTATAAATATGGTAAGGATAGTGTTTATCAAAAAGATTTTGAAAGAGATTTTGAACATGAACTTACACCAGATCAAGCTAAAGCTGTTGAAGATATTAAAAATGATATGCAATCTGATAAACCGATGGATAGACTTGTTTGTGGTGATGTTGGTTTTGGTAAGACAGAGGTAGCTATTAGAGCTGCATTTAAAGCGGTTGCTGAAAATAAACAGGTTGCTTTCTTATGTCCAACTACAATTCTTTCGCAACAACACTTTAAAACATTTAAGAGAAGATTTAGAAATTACCCAGTTAATATTAAAGTGTTAAATAGATTTGTTTTACCTAGTGAACAAACAAAGATAGTAAAGGATGTTAAAGAGGGTAAGGTTGATATTTTAATTGGTACTCATAGGATATTGAGTAAGGATGTTAAGTTTAATGATTTAGGTTTATTGATTATTGATGAGGAACAAAGGTTTGGTGTTGAGCATAAGGAAAAGATAAAAGAGTTAAAGGTTAGTGTTGATGTTTTATCTTTATCTGCGACTCCAATTCCTAGAACATTACAAATGTCTTTGGTTGGAATAAGACAGTTATCGCAGTTAGATACACCTCCTGATAATAGATATCCTGTTCAAACATATGTGGTAGAAAAAAATAAAAACTTAATTAAAGAAGTTATTGAAAGAGAACTTTCTAGAGGTGGACAAGTATTTTATTTATTAAATAATGTAGAAGAGTTATATAGTACAGCTAGAAAGATACAGGAATTAGTTGGTGATGCTAGGGTTCAAGTAGCACATGGTCAAATGAATAGGGATGATATTGAAGATGTAATGATGAGATTTACCTTTAATGAAATCAATGTTTTAGTTTGTACTACTATTATAGAAACAGGTATTGATATACCTAATGCAAATACTATTATTATTGAAAATGCGGATAGATTTGGATTATCTCAGCTTTATCAAATTAAAGGTAGGGTTGGTAGATCAAATAGAATTGCGTATGCTTATTTAATGATTCCAGCAAGAAAAGAGTTAAGTGAAATAGCGTCTAAGAGATTAAAAGCTATTAAGGAGTTTGCGCAACTTGGCAGTGGTTATAAGATTGCGATGAGAGATTTAACAATTAGGGGTGCTGGGGATATGTTGGGTCCTGAACAGTCTGGATTTATTGATACTGTTGGTATTGATATGTATATTGAAATGCTTGAAGAAGCAATTCGTGAACAAAAGGGTGAGGTAATTGAAGTTCCAGTTGAAAGAGAAATTGTGAATGTAAATATTGAAGGATATTTACCTAAAGACTTTACTCCTGATGATTATGATAAGATTAGTATGTATCAAGATATTGATAATATTAAAAGCTTTTTAGAGTTAGAAGAGTTTAAGAAAAAGATTATTGATGAGTATGGTAGATTACCTAAGGTAGTTTCTTCGTTGTTTGATAAGAAGAAATTAGATATATTAATTCAAGATCCTGATGTGGATAAATTTAAAGAGTTTAAGACTTATAGTGAAATAGTGTTTTCTAAGGAATTTTCTAGTAGTGTTAATGGAGTAAAGTTGTTTGAATTATTTACACATATTAGTAAGGATATTACTATTAAATATACTGATGGTAAGATAATAGCTAGAATTCCTAAGAGTAATGATCAACTTTTGGTTGTGTTTGAAGTTTTGAGTAGAAGGGGTGAGGCAGTTAATGAGAATTGATAAGTATTTAAAAGTTTCTAGAATCTTAAAGAGAAGGACTGTTTCAAAAGAGTTAGCTGTAAATGATAGAATTGAAGTTAATGGTAAGATTGTAAAACCTTCTTATAATGTAAAAGTTGATGATATTATTTCTATTACATTTGGTAATAGAAAGGTTACTGTAAAGGTTTTAGATACTAGTGATGTTAAAAGAAAAGATGAAGCTAAGAATTCTTATGAGATTATTAGTGATGAATTTATCAAGGATTAATTATTGATAAATTGATTAAAGTGGTTATAATTGTTTATACATAGAAGGAATATTAATGAGTAATACACAAAGAAAAGTAGTGAAGAAAAAAAAGAAAAAACAAATGACTCCAGTTTTTAAACTGTTCTTGTTAGTTCTTTTTGGTGTGGCTGTTTATTTTAGTTATAGTGTTATAACTGAAATATATACAACCTTTGAGTTAAAATCTCAACTTGCAAAGGTTGAAGAGGAACTTCAAACAATAAAAGATGAAAATACATATTTAATTGCTCAAAAAGCAAAACTTGAAGATCCTGATTATGTTCAAAGTTATGCAAGGGGTAATTACATGCTTACAAAAGATGGTGAAGAGATATTCTATTTACCAGCATTAGAGGATAAATAAGTTCTAGAGATAGAACTTTTTTTGAGCATTATATTTGTTTATATAATTATTAGTTAATATAGTTAATGTATGGAAAATTTATTGAACAAACAAAATATTACAAGGTTGGGTATATTAGTAATATATTTACTTATATTTTTTACGATAGATTATTTGAATATGCCATATCCTACAATGTTTAAAAATGAAGGGATGTTTATTACACTTATTCACATTGTATTAAATATAGTAATGGCTATATTTTCTACTCAAATCTTTATGATGCATGAGGATATTTTAAAACAGGTTGGTAAAGAGGTTAGGGGTTCTAATGTGTCAGTGTTTGCGGCTTTATTTGGTATGCTTACATATGGTTGTACTCCTTGTGTGATATCGTTTTTTGCGGCTATTGGTATTAACTTTACTATTGCTGTATTACCTTGGGCTGGTTTACCTTATAAACTGGTAACGTTTTTGATTGTTTTATTTGGTTTATGGTTTTCTAGAAAACAACAAACTAAGTATTGTGAGATTAGGTTATAATAGTACTTTTTGCAAAGTGCTATTTTTTAATTATGAAATACAAGTTTGTTATATAATTGTGCTATACTAAAAATGCTAAGAAAAAGGAGAATATTATGAGTGAAAGACCTGTAGTTTTAGTTGTGATGGATGGTGTTGGTTATACTGCAAAAGACAATGGTAATGCAGTATTACATGCTTATAAACCACAATTAGATTTTTTAATGAATGAATGTGCAAGTACTACTATTAAGGCTCATGGAGTTGCGGTTGGTTTACCAAGTGATGATGATATGGGTAATTCAGAGGTTGGACATAATGCTTTAGGTTGTGGACAAATTTATAGCCAAGGGGCTAAGCTTGTGAATGAGTCAATTAATAGTGGAGCTATGTTTGAATCAGAAACATGGAAGAAAGCAGTTGATCATAGTAAGAATAGTAAATTACATTTTATTGGATTGCTTTCTGATGGTAATGTACATTCACATATAAACCATTTATTTGCGATGTTAAGACAAGCAAAGAAGGATGGTGTAAAAGAAGTTAGAGTTCATATCTTATTAGATGGTAGAGATGTGCCTGAAACTAGTGCACTTATTTATGTGGATATGTTAGAAAATGTATTAAAAGAATTAAATGATGAAAACTTCCATGGTGTTATAGCATCAGGTGGAGGAAGAATGGTTATTACTATGGACCGTTATGAAGCTAACTGGGGCATGGTTGAAGCTGGTTGGAAACATCATGTTAGAGGTGAAGGAAGAACATTTAATAGTGCTGCAGAGGCTATTGAAGCTTATAGAAATGAACTTGGTGTTATTGACCAAGACTTACCTGGTTTTGTGATTGTTAAGGATGGTAAACCTGCTGGTACTATTGATGATGGTGATGCAGTAATATTATTTAACTTTAGAGGTGATAGAGCTATTGAGATTTCTAAGGCGTTTGATTATCCAGTACTAGATGCATTTGATAGAGTTAAGACTCCTGATGTATTCTATTGTGGAATGCTTCAATATGATGGGGATTTACAAATTCCTAATAATTATTTAGTTGCGCCTCCTCAAATAAAAAATACAATGAGTGAATACTTAGTTAAGAAGGGTATTCGTTCATATGCGATTAGTGAAACTCAAAAATATGGTCATGTGACTTATTTCTGGAATGGTAATAGATCTGAAAAATTTGATGATAGTTTAGAAACTTGGGTTGAAGTTCCTAGTGATGTAATTCCTTTTGAACAAAGACCATGGATGAAGGCTGCGGAAGTTACTGATCTATTTGTAGAAGCAATTGAGTCTGGGAATTATGATTTCTTAAGATGTAATTATCCTAATGGTGATATGGTTGGTCATACAGGGAATTATGAAGCAACTTTAATTGGTGTTGAGACAGTTGATTTAGTATTAAAAAGAGTTATTGATGCTTGTAAGAAAGCTAATGCGATATTAATAGTTACTGCAGACCATGGAAATGCGGATGAGATGTATGAAAAGAAGAAAAAACCTGAAGATCCAAATAAATCTAAAACAGCTCATACATTAAATCCAGTACCATTTGCGATATTTAATGAGGATGTTGAAATTAAAGATGGTGAATTTGGTTTAAGTAATGTTGCGGCTACAGTTGTTAAGTTATTAGGTTTAGAAGTTCCATCAATGTGGAATGAAAGCATTATAAAATAATAGTTAACCCCCTAATTGAAACATCAATAAGGGGGTATTTTTTTATGTTTATAAGTAATAATGATATCTATATTTACTAGTTTGTAAATAAATAATATATAAGATTAGATGTGTAATATTAAAAAGACTTTTTTAATATTACTTTCATTTTATAATTGAATGATATAATAAATTGTGAAAGTAGGATGGTCTATGTTTGATATATCTGCGTATTTAGGTTCAATTGAATTAAGTGGATTTAAAATCTATTACACTTTATTTAGTATTGATAAGGATAGATATGATGATCCTATGTATTTAATATCAAAAAAGAATGAAATAGATTTTCAAAACAAATTAGATAATATAAAAGATATGGATGATTTTTGGCAAGTATTCTTTTTGAAGGTTTCTAGGTCTTTAAGAGAAAATGCATATCCAATTAGTGTTCCTTATAATCAAAATTTATATTTTCAAGTTGTATTAATAAATAAGAGGTATCAAGATAAAGAAGTAGAAAAACATGTGATAAAAGGAAAAGTTATTGATTATAAAAACTTAGATAAAATACATGTACAATATTTTTTAGAAGAGTTGTTATAGGTGGAATATGGATAAGTTTGAAAAAAGAGTAAGTACTACTAGAATATTTGATGGAAAAATAATAAATGTAAGAACTGATAATGTTGTTCTTCCTAATGGAGAAGAAGGATATAGAGAAATAGTTGAGCATCCTGGTGGAGTTGCGGTTGCATTAGAGAATAGTGATGGAACTTTTTATTTAGTTAATCAATTTAGGTATGGTCAACAAAAGTTAATGTTGGAGTTTCCTGCGGGTAAAAAAGAAAGAGGAGAAGATCCTTTAGTTACCGCAAAAAGAGAAATAATTGAAGAAACAGGGTATAGTGCTAAGGATTTTGTTTATTTAGGTCAAATGGTTCCAACTGGAGCCTATTTGGAGGAAGTAATTGATATGTATTATGCAAAGGCTGATAAATTTATTGGACAACATTTTGATGAAGATGAATTTATTACCTTGGAGAAATATACACTTAATGAGATTATTGAAATGTGTATGAATCAAAATATATGTGATGGTAAGACAATAGCGATGGCATTTATGATTAGGGAAATGAAAGATAAATTGGTAACCAATAAAGTTAGGTAGCAAAGTATAATATCATAGCTACCAATTAAAAAAAGATTTATAAATTTAAAAAAATACATAATACAAAAATTATAGGGTGCATATAAAATTAAAGAATATTTTTATTATTCCTAAATAATTTTTATACGTATCATTATTTTTATAAACTCCTTTTTAGTTAAACCATTCTAAATTATTTAGATAAATATAAAGTCGTTAATGAATATGTAATTCCAGAAATACATTCTGAAGGGTATATCAAAAATGTATTTTTGAAGAAGAGCTACTTCTTTTATATGATAAAAAATGTTTGTTTATGATATAAAAACACATGAAATTATTGAATCAGGATTTCATGGTATAAATATGGATAAAGAAATTTAGCCTTGCTTACTAGTTAATTTAATGTTTGTACATAATATATTCTTTTTAATTAATAGTTGACTTATTTATAAATAAGAATGAAAATAAGTAATGTTTGAAAAGGAGACATTATGAAATTAACTACAAAAGATTTAACAAGCATTGCATTAATTGCAGCAGCTTATACTGTAGTTTCTCTTGCGTTAGCTCCAATATCATTTGGAAATATCCAAGTAAGAATTGCTGAAGCTTTAACATTATTACCTTTAGTTTATAAACCATCTATATATGGAGTTATATTAGGTTGTTTTCTTACAAATCTAATAGGAGCTATGACAGGTGTTAATTTATTAGGTTTTTTAGATGTTTTTATTGGTACACTTGCGACAGCCATAGCTTTATATGGCACTTATCATTTTAGAAATAAAACAATAAAAGATATACCATTAATATCTATGTTGTTTCCTGTAATAATAAATGGTATTTTCATTGGTTTAGAATTAGCTTTTGTACTAATGCCTAATGATATTGTGTTAGGTTCAATTATATTTGGTTTAGAAGTTGTGATTGGTGAGTTGATTGCGGTTGTGATTGGTTACTTCTTAATTAAAGCAATGAAGAAAAATAAAATGTTTGAAAACATAGTTAAGTAATAACGAGAAGAATCTCGTTATTTTTATGTTTATATACAATAATTTGTTATAATTACAAAAAAGGAAATGATTATATGGGATTTTTTATTACGTTTGAAGGACCTGATGGAAGTGGGAAGTCTAGTGCTTCTACAGGAGTTTATAAAAGATTATTAGAAAATGGATATGATGCAATATACACCAGGGAACCTGGTGGTATTGATATTTCTGAACAAATTAGAAATATTATATTAGATCCTAAAAATACAATGATGGACTCTAAAACAGAAGCTTTATTGTATGCGGCAAGTAGAAGACAACACTTAGTTGAGAAAGTTATACCTGCATTAAATGAAGGAAAGATTGTAATTTGTGATAGGTTTGTGGATTCTTCGTTAGCTTACCAAGGATATGCTAGAGGTTTAGGGATAGAGGAAGTTTATAAGATAAATCAATTTGCAATTGATAATCACTTACCTGATAAAACATTATTTTTAAATGTTGATGCTAAGACTGGGTTAGATAGAATATCTAATAGAGCTAATAAGGATAGATTAGATCAAGAAGAGTTATCATTTCATAATGCTGTATTTGAAGGTTATCAAAAGGTTATTGAAATGTTTAAGGATAGAATGATAATTATTGATGCAACAAAAAGTGAAGAAGAGGTTGTGGATATGTGTTATCAAGAGGTTATTAAAATAATTAATGATTAGAGATTTATTAAAAGATACTCAACCAGTAGTATTTAATATGATAGAAAGAATATTACTTAGTGATAGAATTAATCATGCTTTTTTACTTGTTGGGGTTGAAGGAACTCCTAAAAAAGAAGCTGCTTATTTTATGGCGAAAAGCTTGGTTTGTAAGGAAGATGCTTTAGCATGTGAAAAGTGTAATACATGTTTTAGAATAGAAAATAATAATTATGCGGATTTTATATTTTTGGATAATGATGTTGAAACAGTAAAAAAAGAAAATATAGAAGAATTACAGGAAAGGTTTTCTAGAACTGCTTTTGAAGAGGGTGGTAGAAAATTTTATATTATTAATAATATTGATAATTGTTCTTTAGTTGTTTTAAATAAACTTTTAAAGTTTCTTGAAGAACCTAATGAAACAATTGCGATCTTAACTTGTAGTAATGTAGATAAGGTTTTACCTACAATTGTTTCTAGGTGTCAGATAATTAATTTTAAAAATCCAGATATTGATACATATATAGAATTAGGTATAAAAGAAGGTTTACCTAAAGAAGATGCTTACATCATTGCAAACATTAAACCTGATATGTTAGTTAAGGAGACATATAATCAAGAAGAATATAAAATAGCTATAGAAGCTAGTAAAGAATTTATTGAGAATTTTCATGATTTGAATTATCTTTTATTTTATTTACATGAAGAAATTTTAAATGATAGTAGTAAAAATGTTAAGATAGTAGTGTATTTATTAGAGATACTAGCTTTATTCTTTAAGGATGTTCAAAAAGAGTCTAAGGATGATTATGGTTGGTATAGTGAATACGTTAAGAAGTTTAAGGTAAAAGATTATTCAAGTATTATTTTGATGTTAGTAGAAGCACGTGATAAGTGTGGTAGAAATAATTTTAATGTTAGTTTAATTTTGGATCAATTGATTTATCAAATAATGATGGAGGAAAATGGATGATTGAAAAAACATCGCAATATAAATATGTAATTTCTCTTAGATTTAAAGGAGGAAGTAAGGCATATAGTTTTGGGACTGATGATGAAACAATTGAGTATGGTGATTATTTGGTTGTTGAAACATCTCAAGGTTTAGAGTTGGGTGAGTGTATTAGTTCTTTAAGAGATAGTAGTACTCATGTGAGTGATATGGAATTAAAACCTGTTTTAAGAAAAGCGGATTATAAAGACCATGAAGATTTTAAAAACAATGAGGAATACGCAAAAGAGGCTATGACTTTTTGTGAGGAGAAGATTAGAGATTTAGGATTAGATATGCAGCTAGTTAGTGCTGAATATACATTAGATAGAACTAAAGTTTTATTCATATACCTTGCAGATGAAAGAGTTGACTTTAGAGAGTTACTTAAACATTTAGCTTCTCATTTAAAGTGTAGAATTGAATTAAAACAAATTGGCGCTAGGGATAGGGCTAAACTTGTTGGTGGTATTGGTGTTTGTGGTATGGAATGTTGTTGTTCAAGGTTTTTAAATAAGTTTGATATTATTAGTATTAATATGGCTAAGAATCAAATGTTAGCTTTAAACATTCCTAAGTTAAGTGGTCAATGTGGCAAATTAATGTGCTGTTTGAAATATGAAGATGATGAGTATAAAGAAATAGTTGATGGATTACCTAGATTAAATTCTAAGGTTGAATATATTAATAATATATATACAGTTACTTCTATTAATCCAATTGCAAATGATATTAGACTTCAAAATTTTGATCAAGTTATTAATGTAACTGTGGAAGAACTTAAGAATAAGGGTATTATATTTAAACCTATGAACATTAAGAAAAAGGGTAATAACGAGGAAAGTAAACCTCATGAGAAAAAAGAAGTAAAAACCCAAGAGAAAAAAATAGAGAAAAGAACTTTTAAAAAGGAATAATTATGAATCGTCAAAAAAGTTTTGTGAATGAAAAACCTACATTGTATATAGTTCCAACACCTATTGGTAACTTGGATGAAATGACTCCAAGGGCAATAGAGGTTTTAAGGAATGTTGATGTTGTTGCGGCAGAAGATACAAGAGTTACTTTGAGTTTATTTAAAAAGTTTGATATTAAGACTAGAATAGTCCAACATCAATCTCATAACGAACAAGAGTCATCTTTAGGTTTAATTAATTTATTATCACAAGGATACAACATTGCATTAGTTAGTGATGCTGGTTATCCTCTAATTAGTGATCCAGGTCAAAATGTGGTTAATATTGCGACTTCTATGGGATACAATGTTGTTCCATTATCTGGATGTAATGCGGCTTTAAATGCATTAGTTGCTAGTGGGCTACAAGTTCAACCCTTTGTTTTTATTGGTTTTTTAAGTTCTAGTAGTGGTGAAAGAAGTAGAGAGTTAAATAAGTATAAAACAATACCTATGACTATGATTTTTCATGAAGCGCCTCATAGAATTGAAAAAATGATTAAGGCTTGTATTGATGTTTTGGGTGATAGAAAAGCTTGTTTAGCTAGAGAAATTACAAAATATCATGAAGAGTTTATTAGAGGAAGCTTAAGTGAAATACTTAAGGAGTCTAAGAATCTAAAGGGAGAAATAGTTTTAGTTGTTGATGGTTTTAAAGAAGATGTGAGAGCTATTGACATGGGAGAAATAATGAAACTTGTGGATGAGAGCATTGGTAATGGTTTAAGTACTACTGATGCGATAAAAGAAGTTTCTAAGAAAACAGGTGTTAAGAAGAACGTTATTTATGAGTCATTTCATAACAGAGGTTAGCACTTGCTAATCTTTTAATAAACTACTTTTATATAATTTTGATTATGATATAATGAGAATAGTTCTTAATAAGGAGATAAAATGTCTTATAGAAATACAAAGCAAAGAAAAGATGTTTATGAGGTTTTAAAGGGACTGGATAAACATTTAACTGCTGATCAGGTTATGGAAGCATTATCTGAAAATGATAAGAAGGTTGGTTTAGCAACTGTTTATAGAAATCTAAATCATCTATATGAAAATAACATGATTGGTAGGGTTGTTGATCAAGGTATTACTTTATATGATGGTAATCCTGAACCACATGATCATTTACATTGTAAGGTTTGTGGTAACTTCTTTGATGTGCCAAGATTATTAAGTGAAGAATCACTAAATAAGGCACAAAAAGAAACTGGGTATATCATAGATGACTATTTTATAACTTATGAGGGTATATGTAATAACTGTAAAGAAAAATAGGAGGAAAAAATGGAATTAAAAGGATCTAGAACTGAACAAAATTTAAACACTGCATTCGCTGGTGAAAGCATGGCTAGAGGTAAGTATACTTACTTTGCAATGCAAGCTCGTGAAGAAGGAATGGAACAAATCGCTAGAATTTTTGAAGAAACAGCTTTAAATGAACAAACACATGCTATGTTATGGTTCAAGGCTCTTCATGATGATGCTATTCCATCATTAGATGTAGCATTACAAATGGCTGCTGATGGTGAAAACTATGAGTGGACTGATATGTACAAAGGTTTTGCTGAAGTAGCTCGTGAAGAAGGTTTCAACAAACTAGCTGTTCAATTTGATATGGTTGGTAGTGTTGAAAAACGTCATGAACAAAGATATTTAGATCTTCTAGCTAATGTTAAAGAAGGTAAAGTATTTGTTAAGGATGAAAAAGTTACTTGGATTTGTGAAGTTTGTGGATATACATTAGAAGGTGTTAAAGCTCCTGAAAAATGTCCATTATGTGGATATTCAAAAGCTCACTTTGAAATCTTAGCTAATAATTATTAATAAAACAGACAGGTTAAAACCTGTCTTTTTATATACTTAAAGCAATTGTTGGATGTAACAAATGAAAAATAATTTCAAAAATGTAAAATATTACAAATTTTTTGTAAATTATAATGAAAAGGTATAAAATATATTGTATACATTAAATTAAAAGGGGGTTTAATTTATGCAACCAATTCTGTCTTTAGTTTTTGTTTTAGTTACTTATGCAATTGCTGATATAGTTGCTACAAAAACTAAGAGTATTGTTTCATCAATGTTTACTTGTTCATTAATTTTTATAGTTGGGTTTTGGTTAGGTGTACCAAAGACTTTGTTTAGTGATGCTCAATTATTAAGTATAGGGTCATTGTTGATTACTATGTTGTTAGTACATATGGGAACTATGATGAGTCTTAGTCAACTTAAACAACAATGGAAGACAGTAGTAGTGGCTATTAGTGCTATTGTTGGTATAGCAGTTCTAATATTAGGTGTTGGACAGTTGTTTATGGATAGAAATTCTGCCTTTGTTGCTGCACCTGTTATTTCTGGTGGTGTTATTGCGGCTTTGAAAATGCAAGAGTCTATGGCAATGAGTGGAGTTAGTAATGCTGAGCAGCTTGCTGTATTTGCTACAGTATTAATGGTTATGGAAGGTTTTGTTGGTTATCCTATAGCTTCTATTTGTTTAAACAAAGAGGCTAAAAGGGTTAAAGAAACTATTAAAAATGGTACATATGATAAAGAGTTTAAGGATGAAGAAATTGAGCAAAAGAAAAAGTTATTTCCTCAAATTGCTGAAAAATATGAATCTGAAAATTGGTATCTTGCAAAGACTGCAGTTATTGCTTTATTAGCTACTGGTGCTAGTTTATTATTACAAAAAATATTTAATTTCAATATTATTGATAAAAATATTATGTCTTTATTATTTGGAATTATATTCCATGAACTTGGTTTTTTAGATTCTGGAATTTTAAGAAAAGCAAGTTCTGATGGATTGGCAATGGCTGCTTTAATGTCAGTTGTATTTTTAAGTTTATCTAATGCTACTCCTGATTTGTTGATTAGTATTTTACCTTTAATTATTATTGCACAAATATTAGGTGTAATAGGTTATGCTATATTTGGGTTAATTGCAGGTAAGTTTTTAGGTATTTCACCTTGGATGTCTATTGCGATAGGATCTACTTGTAACTATGGTTTCCCTGGTACTTATGTTATTTCTAAGGAAGTTGCTAAGGCTGCAGGTGATAGTGTAGATGAACAAGAAAAAATACTGAATGCGATACTTCCTAAGATGTTAGTTGCTGGGTTTATTACAGTGTCAATTGCTTCTGTACTTCTTGCAAGTATTGCAGCAGCGATGCTATAGGAGGAATTTTTATGAATAAAGTTATGGAATTAGCTACTAAGTATGAAGATTACATTATAGGTTTAAGAAGACATTTTCATATGTATCCTGAAGCGAGTTTTGAAGAGTTTGAGACTACTAAGAAAATTTGTGAAGAGTTAGATAAGCTGGGTGTTGAGTATCAAACTTTTGAAGATTGTACTGGAGTTATAGCAAAGATTGAAGGTAAAAAAGGTGGTAAGGTAGTTGCTTTAAGAAGTGATATTGATGCTTTATCTGTTACTGAGAAAAATGATGTTCCTTATAAATCTAAGAATGAAGGTTTAATGCATGCTTGTGGTCATGATGCTCATGCGGCTATGAATTTGGGTGCGGTTAAGATACTAAAAGAATTAGAAGATGAAATAAATGGTACAGTTTATTTTGTGTTTCAACCTGCTGAAGAGGTTGGTACTGGTGCTATTGAGATTATGAAACGTGGAGATTGGTATGATAAAGTAGATAATTTCTTTGGGGCTCATATTTGGTCAAACATGCCTTCTGGTACAATTTCTGTAGAAGAGGGAACTAGAATGGCTTCTGCGGATTGGTTTAAAATTAAGGTTAATGGTAAGTCAGGTCATGGTTCGTTACCAGATCAAACAGTAGATGCTACATTAGTTGCTAGTGCTATTGTAATGAACTTACAATCAATGGTTTCTAGAGAATTTAGTCCTATGGAGTCTGTAGTTGTTAGTGTTGGTATGATTCAAAGTGGCAATAGATTTAATATTATCTCTGGTGAAGCTTATATGGAGGGTACTGCTAGGTATTACTCTAAAGAGATAGGTTCTAAGATTGATAAGATACTAGAAAGGATAGTTACTAATACTGCAGAAGCTTATAGAGCTACTGCAGATGTTGAATATAATTTTATTTTATATCCAGTAGTAAATGATCCAGAGTCTTCTAGAATTGCAAGTGAAGCTGTTATTAAAACTTCTGGTAAAGATGCTCTTGTTACTTATCCTAAAACAACAGGTGGGGAAGATTTCTCTTACTATATTAAAGATAAACCTGGTGTATTTGCCTTTATAGGATGTGCAAATACTGAACTTAATACAAATGTTGCACATCATAATGAATGTTTTAATATAGATGAATCTGTATTAAAAGGTGGATCTGCCTTGTATGCACAATATGCTTTAGATTATTTAAATAGTTAATTTATAAAGACCTAAATATTTTGAATTAGGTCTTTATTTTTTTATTGGGTTGTTGAAACTTTTTTTTAATATTCATTATTTTCTTAAAAGCGGTTTTATATATATTTAAATGATATATAATGAATTGTAATGTGGGTAAAACCAAGTTTGGACAAAAGGTAATTTTTATTAAATTTTATAGGTGTTAAAATTTTAGTAAATAGTTGTATTTGGCTTAAAATCAAATATAATAAACTTAGAGACATAAGGAGATCTAACATGGCAATTGTCGAAATTCTAGAAAATAAACTGGATACTAGAAGGGGTGGGGATGACTGTGAGTTTAACGGTTATCTTGAAGATTATGTTCTAGATATTGATGATCTAGAAATGGATGAATCTGTAAAGAAGGCACTAAAACTTATTGCGGAAGAAGATAATCAAGCAAAAGTTTGTGTTAATTTAAGAATGAGCGTTAATAAGGAAGCTATATCTAATCAAATCATTAGATACAAGGATGTATTTAAGTTGAATGGTAAACCAATTATTTTACCTTTTGTGATTTATGGTGAGAAGAACATGGCTGATAGGGCGATGGTTATTGTTCCTTATGAAAAGTTTGGATATTTATTTGCGAAGGGTTATTACTATTGTATGACAGAACCTGGTAGTGATTATGCTAATTGTAAGAATGAGATAGTTTCCGTTTGTTTAAGTAGTGTTAATGATATCTTTGATGCTTATAAGAGATTGTATAGTGTTACTGCTGGTTCTTTACAAAGAAGTATAGATCATAATGATTTTACTAATTATGAAACTTTAAAAGAAAATGCGGTTGAGTGTGCAGATTCAATAAGAGAAAATGCAGTTAGTGTATTAGCTGGTTTAGAAGATAAAACAGATGCTATATATCAAATGGTTGTAAAGTGGTTCTTGTTAAAGAAAGTTCTTTACGTTCAATATATGGTTAATAAAGATATATTAAATAGAGTACATGAAGGTAATGTTAAAAAACAAAGAAACCAAGCAAAACTAAACAGTGAAGAAATTAAGTTTATGTCGTTTAGTGAGTTATGGAGATGTACAGGAGAAAATCAAACAAAAGAGGTAATGGAATAATAAAACTAAGTATTTAGCTTAGTTTTTTGTTTTCTTAGTTTTGTATATATAAATACCTAGTACTAATGCCATAAATCCTATAGCTATGTATGCCATATTATTTTTGGATTTAGTTTCTACTTCAACTGGAGTAGTTACTTGAGAAACTGTTTCTATATTTATAGTAGTTGAATCTGTTTCAAATTCATATAAATCATTATTTAATGTTGACTCAATAGGTGTTCCATTTGATAAGAATTTTACTTCGTTTTCAAATGGTTTTTTACTTATAAAGAATTTAACTGGTTTGCTTATTTTTTCTATTGGATTACCATAAGCATCTACTAATGTAATTATATTTTCTTCTGTATTTACTTTCATAAATACTTTAGAGTTATAAGTTCCTTTTTGTACATTTATTTTAGAACCTTCATAGTCTATTGTAGATCTTCTTGCTTTAAATATCGTTTCATAATCATTATTGTTTAAGAATTCTTCATATTTAACTTTTAGTTCATCTCTTAATTTAAGCATTGTATCGTATCCTAATTGGGCATTTTCAATGTTTAATTTGTCTGACTCTTCACTACTTAATTTAGAGTTATTTGAATTGTTTATTAATAGTTTTTGTACATTTTCTAGATGAGAATCTACTATTGGCATAAATTCTTTTCTATTAACTTCTACCATATGTAATATATCCATAGCTATCCAATATACAGAGTCTTCCACAAAT
>CAYQNJ010000007.1:11956-20598 GCA_964418835.1 uncultured Erysipelotrichaceae bacterium | reverse complement strand
TTCTACCATATGTAATATATCCATAGCTATCCAATATACAGAGTCTTCCACAAATTCATTGGATTCATTTGTGGTTTGTGATATTGATTTGGTTTGATTAGGGTAGTATTCCACAAATAATGAAGTTAGTGGTGATCCTAGTGCTAACCACATACTTCCAGGGTAATCTTGAGGGTTATCTTTGTTTAACTGGAAGATATGTGCTTCCATAGTATTTCTATTGCCTATTGGATATGAACCATCTTTACTTAAATCATCTGCTTCAATATTTACATTTTCTAGTCTATTTTTTGTGAATTCCATTACATCTTCTAATGTAATCTTTTCGTTAACATCTTGTAGGAATGGATATATATCACTTTCCATGTTTACCTTTGCTTTTTCGTTTAGTTGTAGTATTCCAGAACATACTCTTGATCGATTTGAATCACTTAATTGTTTACTTCCATATGATCCTACTAAATCAATTTCAAATATATCTTCATTTCCTACAAATGTTTTCGCTTGAATTGCAGTTTCAAATATTCCTTTTGAGTAAATAAAATTACTGTCTTTTGATATAATATAATTGTCATTAACTTCTCCAGTGTCTAATACAACTTTATTTAACCAAAATGCATTTGGAAATACTGAAAATTTATCCTTTGGATATCTCATTGCCACAAATTGATGACCTGTATATATTTCCATATACCATACTTCTTTTTTATCTGCTACAACTAAACCGTTACCTTCAGCACTTCCATTTAACGCCACTTCATTAGCGATAAATTCAACTGCTTGTTTTGCGGTTTCATTGCTTGATAGTACTACAGTAGTTATAATTGCTTCACTTATTCCAACATTCTTACTTGTATCACTACCATCTAAGTAAGGGTCTATTGTTAGTACTTCTTCATTAGCTGATGCTGATACTGTCATATCAGCTATTAAACCTTTGTCATTAAATCCTGCTTCATCAAATATTCCATATTCTGGCGTTGTATCACTAACAGAGGTGAATTTAAATGAGTCTGCTTTAAACTCATATTCATAACCTAAATCAGGGTCATATGAAATATCTTTTAGTTTATCTCCTTTCTTGTAAGTTCCTTCATTGTGAATCTTGAAGACTTTATTATGGTTTACTTCTAAGTCTTCTGTTCTACCAAATATGTAGTTTCCATCTTCAGATGCATCACTACCTACAATAACTCCTGTACACGCTAGTACAGGAGTTATTGTAGCAAACGCAAGGGAAATTACACATATGGTAATTTTAATAATATTTATCATAAATATTATCCTCCTATAAATGAAGTATATTCTATAAAAATATTTTTAATTCAAAATAAAAATGATTCACTGAATTATACAATGAAAGTTTTAAAATATGTCTTATTTGTGATTAAAATAATTAATTGATTAATATTGTTTATTCTTGTTTATATTCAGTTATAATTAAAACATATGAAAATTTATAATATGCTATAATTACTAAGAAAGAAGAGATTGAAAATGCCGAATAAGTATAGACCAGATTATAGAAGGAATAATGATAAGACCAATTGGGGACTTTATCTATTTTTGTTTTTTATGTTTGGTGGAAGTATAGTTAGTACTCTAGCGGGAATAATAGGTGCTTTAATGCCGTTATTGATTGTTGGGACTATTTTTTATTTTATTTTTGGATACAACAAGGGTAAAACTACAACAGGATATTCACCAAGTAAAGACGCAAAAAACATGTCTTACAAAACAAATAACTACCAAAGTAGGTATAAGACAGTAAATGATAGAGGTATATATGGAAGAAGTAAAACATATAGACCTACATATAGTAAAAAAGATATTGATTTAGTTGATGAAAAACTTGCTTATTATTTTGAAAAGAATGAGAAGTTAGCTGTTATTAATGATATTAATTTAAGACTTAAGGGAAGTGCTTATATATCTCTTAAGAGTTTAAATGTGTATATTAAGGATGATTATGTATGTTCATTAGAAGAGTTTGGTAATAAGTATACAGATATTTATGACCAAGTTATTAGATGGTTAATAGATTATTCTAATAATAATGCGACTACAATAATTGATGCTCAAACAACCCCAAGAAAAGAAGAGAATATTAAAGAAGAAGTTATTAGTATAGATAGTTTTATTACTAAGATTAATGATTTAAATACAGAGATTCCTGATGAAGCGATTTCTGATGGTTTATATGAGACTAGTGCTTTGTTAAAGCAGATTGGTGAGATTGAGAGTAAGTTTCCAGGTAAGAGTGAAAAACTTACTAAGTTATATAAATATTATTTACCAATGTTAATTAATAATTTAAATCAATATAAGGAATTACAAACTGCTCAAACAAATGAAAATTTTGAAGGTACAAAAGAGAAACTTCAAAAGAATGTAACATTAATAAATGAAGCAATGAAAACATTGGCTGCTAGTTTATGTGAAGAGGACTTTATTAACTTATCTGCTGATATTTCAACATTAGAGTCATTGTTGAAGAAGGATGGTCTTGCAGGAGATAATAGGATGTCACAATTTAAGGGTGGTGGTTCTGATGAGTAATAAAGATTTAATTGATGTTATTGATGAGATGTTAGAGAAATTAGAAAAAGAAGATGTTGATGTAATTAATAAGACTCCTAATGAGTTTGATAATGAGTTAAAAGAAAAGTTAGATGAAGTCGCAAAACAAAAAGGTTATGAAACATATAATAGTATGTTGGTTGCGCAAGTTAGTCCTGAGACAAATGATAATGTTAAGAAAATACAGGATGAATATGGTTTTGAGTTAACATTTATTTTGAATTATTTAAGAGATGGTATTAATGGTGTTGAATACGATCCAAAACAAATGGGATTATATAAGGATGGTCATCAAGAGGCTCTTGGGAAATATTTTAAATTGTTAAAAGATACAAAGGATTTAAATGAAGTTTTAAGACTTTGTTATATTGAAGAGTCTAGTATTAATAAGATAGATACTATTAGAGATATTAAGTTAAAAGGTTATAAGGATGGTTTATATTTATTTTCTATAATGGTAGAAGATGCTAGTGAAGATTTAATTAATGAGTCTAGTAAGTAGTTTTGGGGTGAAATAATGTCAAAAAGAGATAGAATCACAAAAGAAAAAGAAAGATTGATGAAGGAAATCCTTGGTAAAGATAGGGGAAAAGCCTATGATTCAGTTGATGCGAAGGATTATCTTGAAAGAAAAGATAAAGCTTTAAAAGAGGCTAATACTGTAATGGATGAATTAAATTCATTATTAGCTCAACAACAAAAGGATTTATCTGAAATGGCTTCTATGTCTAAGGAAGTTACTGGTGGTATTAGTGATGAAACTATGAAACAACTTCAAGCTGAAATTGAAAAGGACTTTGGGGTTAAGGTTGAAAATATAGAAGATGAAGTAGTTATAAAAAGAGAAGTTTCTAAAGATTTATTTGATGAAATAAAAGATGATTTAAATAATGAGATAATTGGTCAAAGTGAAGCAATTGATTCTATGGTGGTGGCTTTTAGAAGACCTTTTGTGATGAAGAATGATCCTAGTAAAGCAAGCAATAGTTTTGTGGTTAGGGGTAATAGTGGTTCTGGAAGACATACTTTAGTAACTAAAATAGCAAGAGCTTTATATAAAAGACAGATAGTTTATTCTGATGAAGTTTATACAATTGATATGGGATTGTATACTTCATCATCACAGGAACAAGTTTTTTTACAAGATTTATATATGGCTATTAAAGGAAAGGGAGCTATTATTTGTTTTGAAAACTTTGAAATTGGTTATGCACCATTTTTAAGAATGATTAATGAATTAGTTACTACTGGTAGAATGATTTTAAATAAAAGATATATTGTTCATCAAGGACAATTAGTAGAGTCTTCTACTGGTTTAGTTTCTCAGGCTGTTAATTCATTAAGTGTTTCTGGTAAATACTTAGTGTTTATTACTGAACAAAAGATGTCTAAGGTTATAGATTCTTTTGGGACTACATTTATGGATTATATAAATGATATTGTGGAATTAAAACCTATTGAGGAAAAATATGTTAATCAAATTATTAATACAAAGCTAAGAGAATTAGTTAAAAGAAGTAGTGATAATTTACAATTAAAATTAAACATTGAAAATGGTGTGATTGATTATATTTCTAGGGTTTATGATAAACAACAAGGTGTAGAGTCTATTAATGATTATGTGGAGAACTTCTATAAACAATTATCAGAAGCAAAACTGCATGATAAGGTTAGTAAAGATCAAGAAATCGAAATAAAGATGAAGGATGATAAACCTATTGCAGTTATTAAAGAGGAAGAAATAAAGTTAATTAAGAGTGATGATAAAGATAAAGCTTTAGCTGAAATAAATAAAGAGTTAGATGAAGTTGTTGGATTGGATATGGTTAAGAAGTATATTAGTTCACTTCAAAGTCATATATTAGTTCAAGAAAGACGTAAACAACAGGGTATGAAGACTAGTGATGTTAGTAAGCATATGATATTTACTGGTAATCCTGGGACTGGTAAGACTACTATTGCAAGGCTTATTAGTAGATATATGAAGGCAATAGGCGCATTAAGCCAAGGCCAATTGGTTGAGGTTACTAGGGCTGATCTTGTGGGTAGGTATGTTGGTCATACAGCACCTCTTACAATGCAAGTTATTAAATCTGCTTTAGGTGGAGTGTTATTTATTGATGAAGCTTATTCATTGTATAGAGGTAAGGATGATAGTTTTGGATTAGAGGCTATTGATACTCTAGTTAAAGCAATGGAAGATTATCGTGATGATTTAATAGTAATATTGGCTGGTTATTCTAAGGAAATGGCAACATTCCTTGAGTCAAACTCTGGTTTAAAGTCTAGATTCCCTAATGTGATTAATTTCCCTGATTATACTGGTGAAGAGTTAATGAAGATAGCTCTAGTGATTGCTGGTAGTAAGGGTTATAAGGTTGATGAGGATGTAAAAGTTCCACTACAAGAGTACTTTACTAAGGTTCAAGCAACTAATTCTAAAGAGAGTGGTAATGGTAGACTTGCAAGAAATGAGATAGAGGAAGCTATTCTTAGACAATCTGAAAGACTTGTGAAGGATCCTAGTGCTAGTATTGATGAATTGAAATTAGAAGATTTTAGTATAGAATAAGGTAATTTAATTGACTTTATAAGTTAATAAAATAAAATAAAGATTATACGGAGGATTGGAAATGACAGAAGAAAAAGAAACGATATCCCTTACTTTAAAACCTGTAGAAGCTAATACAGAAAGTGAAGTAAAAATCACCGAACTAGACAAGATGCAAGAAGAAAAAACCATCGGTTCTAGTTATGTTCCACAGTTTGATGAAAGTACTTTGACAGAAGCTGAGAAGAAGATGGTTGAAGATTTTTCAAAACAAATTGATATTACTGAGTCTGATGTAATCTTACAATATGGTTCTGAAGCTCAAAAGAAAATCGCTAATTTTTCTGATACTGCATTAGAAAACGTTAGAACAAAGGACTTAGGTGAAATTGGTGATTTAATGAGTAACCTAGTTGTTGAACTAAAGGGTTTTAATAGTGAAGAAGAAAAAGGTGGTATCCTTGGATTCTTTAAAAAGGGTGGCGATAAAATAATGGCTATGAAAGCTAGATATGATAAAGCAGAAGTTAATGTGGATAAAATATCTAGATTGTTAGAAGAACATCAAATCGTTTTATTAAAAGATGTTGCTATGCTTGATGAACTTTATGATAGAAACCTTCTTAATTTTAAAGAGTTATCAATGTATATTTTAGCTGGTCAAAAGAAGCTTAAAGAAATTAAGGAAACTGAATTACCTAAATTAATTGAAAAAGCTGAGAAGTCAGGTTTACCTGAAGATTCTCAAGCCGCAAATGATTTAGCTAATGCATTAAATCGTTTTGAAAAGAAACTTCATGATTTAGAGTTAACTAGAGTTATTTCTATTCAAATGGCTCCTCAAATTAGATTAGTTCAAAATAATAATATTTTAATGACAGAGAAGATTCAGTCTTCATTAGTTAATACAATTCCATTATGGAAATCTCAAATGGTATTAGCTTTAGGTGTTAGTCATTCTAAACAAGCTATGGAAGCTCAAAGAGAAGTTACTAACATGACTAATTCATTGTTGAGAAAGAACGCAGAAACATTAAAACAAGCTACTATTCAAACAGCTGTTGAATCTGAAAGAGGTATAGTTGATATTGAAACATTACAACATACTAATGAACAATTAATTACTACATTAGATGAAGTATTGAAGATTCAAGAAGAAGGTAGAACTAAACGTGCAGAAGCTCAACAAGAACTACTTAAGATTGAAGAACAATTAAATAAGAAGTTATTAGAGATTAGAAAATAAATAAAAATCAGAGTGATAAGCTCTGGTTTTTTGTTTGTATAAGAGAAAATCTTGATATAATTATATTATATGTGAGGTGCTTTAATTGAGTTATAAAAATTTTAAAATGATAGTTCATATATTATTTATTTCATATTTAATTTTATCTAAATTATTTGTGAAAGGATATAATAAGATAGATTTTGTGATAGGTGTTACACTGATGTCATTAGAAGCTTTTATTTTGATAAGAGATTTGTTTACAAGAAGAAAATTTGATGAAGATATAAAAGAATAAGTGATATAGAAAAACAAAGGAAAATAGATATTGTTATTTTTATATAATTTTCTAACAAATTAAAATGATAAATTTTTTGTTTTTTTAATGTTATTTTTACTAGTAGTTCTAAGGATAATTTTTAATTACTATAAACAATTATTCCGATTACTAGTATGATTACAAATATTAAACCTTTAATAAATGAGATACCAAGTGTGTTTTTATTATTCATTTCTTTACTCTACTTTCTAATATTTAATCCTATAACCATACCAACCAACAAACCAAAACTTATACCTAACCCCATGTTGATATTTATTATCATACTCATTGATGTTCCAAAAATCATACTTAAACTCATACCTTCCATCATATAATTATTATAGGTATTTTTATTACTATGCATTTTTGTATATATAATTATTGAAACTATGATTATTGTGGTGATAACTACCGGTGAGAGTATATTTAGTATTTTCATTTGTTATTTCCTTATGATGTAGTTATGGTGTTGATAACTATTCATATAATAACATAGTATGAAAATATAATGTTTTCTGTGTATATATTATAAATGTTATAATCTTCCTATGAAAGTAATAGTAATTGGTGGAGGTCCTTCAGGAATGATGGCTAGTATAAAGGCTAGTGAAAATCATGAAGTGACTTTATTAGAAAAGAATAATAGATTGGGTATTAAACTTTTAATGAGTGGTAATGGTAGATGTAATGTTATTAATAATAAGGATGTTAATAGTTTTATTAATAATTGTAGTAGATCTTCAAAGTTTATGTATAATGCATTAAGTGAGTTTTCTCCAAAAGATTTAATTAATTTTTTTAATGAAAATAATTGTCCTTTGGTAGAAGAAGACAACAATAGAATGTTTCCTAAAAGCAATAAAGCTTCTTCAATTTTAGAGGTACTACAAACTAAACTTAGTAATGTAAATGTTAAATATAATCATGAAGTTATAGATTGGATATTTAAAGATAAAAAGGTTATAGGAGTAAGCACAAATAAAGGTGATATATATGGAGATTATTTTATTTGTGCAACAGGGGGTCTAAGTTATCCTAAAACAGGCTCTGATGGTAAAGGTTATTATCTTGCAAGAAAGCTAGGACATACAATTACTGATTTATATGGTATAGAAGTTGCATTGGTATCTAATGATGAAATTATTAAAAATAAAGAATTAATGGGAACTTCATTTAATAATATTAAGGTTAGCTTAGTTATAGATAATAAAATAAAGAAATCAGTTATTGGTGATGTAATGATAACTCATTTTGGATTAAGTGGACCTGCCATATTAGAGTTATCAAATGATGTAAATAAATATTTAAATAAAAAAGTAGAAATAATGATTTCTACAGTAGCTAGTATAGATTTTAATAAGAAGACACTTGGAATGTGTATAAAAGGAATTGCGAGTAAAAGGTGGTTAGATTATTTAATTAATGATCAAAGTAGAAATATTGATGAAATTAGTAAGAAAGAATTAAATAGTATAAAAGAAAAACTTACTTCCTTTAAGATAAGAATAATTGATACATTACCAATAGAAAAAGCTACAGTGACCTCTGGAGGTATTAAAACAAGTGAGTTAGATAATAAGACAATGAAATCAAAACTTATGGATAATGTAAGCTTTTGTGGAGAAGTTATTGACATACAAGGACCTATTGGTGGGTATAATTTAACATTAGCTTTCATTAGTGGCTATATATCAGGAGAAAGTATAAAGTTTAATTAATTGAAGATATAAATTATTTTCTTTATAATGTAGTTAACATATTAAAGGAAAGAAATATGAATAGAACCAATTTTATGAAAATATTTGTGTTATTAGTTTTATCTCTAATTTTAATCGGATGTGGGTCGAAAGATAAACCTACTGAAACAACAAATGAAACACCTACAGAAGATGTTGTGGAAGATGTTGTAGAAGATGTTGTAGTAGAGGGTGATTCTGCTATGTCATACTTTAAAAAGACAAGTG
>CAYQNJ010000007.1:7938-11856 GCA_964418835.1 uncultured Erysipelotrichaceae bacterium | reverse complement strand
GAAGATGTTGTAGTAGAGGGTGATTCTGCTATGTCATACTTTAAAAAGACAAGTGGTGATACTTCTTTAACAGAAGGATCATATGACCAAGATGATTCCGGTCAATATTATTTCTATATTGATAATTATAGTGATGATAAATTTGCATCATTGGATATTAGAGTTGATGAAATAAATACTGAAACAGCTATCTATGAAGAAACAGGTCTATTTATTAGACCAGGGTTTTACTATGTTGATGAAATTAGTGCACAACCAGGAAACTACTATACACCTAACTTAGAATACTATACTTTAAATGGACCAGCAAAATTTGATTATGAATACTATTATGGTTCTATGGCTGATGGCACTTATGTAACTCAAATTTCTAAAGTTGGAGGATTTAGTGAACAAGAATTAGAACAAGTAGCACAACAAGAATATATTATTGCAGTTGCTACTAATATGTATGAGTATACTTACTTATTTTATGATCAAGCATTTGATATTGAAGCAGGAAATAGTCAATTTGATGAAACAAAAGCTTTATATAAAACCGTAGTTGACTATGATACTAAATCTATAAGTTTGTATTCATTAAGTGATGGACAACTAAAAGAATTAAAGACTATAGAGATGCCTTTCTAAAAAAAACTAAATATAAAAAGTCATTAAATGATATTTCTAAGCATAGAAATATCATTTTTTTACATTAAAAACTCAGTAATGAACATGAATTCACAAGTTAATGAAAATATAATCTTAATGTATACAAGGAAGGAGAAACAAATGAAAATAATAGGACCAATAGAAGTTACAAGTAAATCTCATCCTTTTTCTTCAATGAAGTTTTCTAGAAAGGTTATTAATGTAGAAGACTATGGATTTGTGGAAGAAGAATACTTTATTAAAGGACTTGCGGATATTTATGATTATGATGAAAACTTAAATGTTCATGTTTATGATAGTAATCTAAATTACTGTACAAGAATTTTAGTAAGAAGACCTATTTCAAAAGAAAAGTTCACTGGTATTTGTTATGTGGATATCATGAATGCTAGTAATGGGTATGATATTGAAGATTTATGGAGACGTAGCTACCTACATGTAATGGAGAATAATCATATGTATGTAGGTGTCACAACAAAACCAATTAATGTATTATCTTTAAAGAATTTTGACTTTGATAGATATAAAGAATTAGATTGGTCTTCAAAACAACCAGCACCTCAACCTACTACAGTAAATCCAAAAACAGCTTCAATTCTAGGTACAGAGGAAGGTTTAGTTTGGGATATTCTATATCAAGTTGGTAAAGAAATTAAAAATAATCCTTCTGGATTCTGTGGAGATTTAAAACCTGAATATGTATATTTATCAGGACAATCTCAATCAGGTATGTATCTAAATACTTATATTAACTTTATGCATAACTACTATAAAGAAAAAGGTTATGAAAAAGTATATGATGGTTACTTAGTACTAGCATCTGGTGGATTATCAAGAGAGTTAAGACAAAAAGAAAATGCTGCTGTATTCTCTGTAATTAAAGTTAAAGAAAGTAATGTGGATGTTCCTACTATTAGTTTCAATACTGAAAATGATTATGAATTGTTTGAAGGCTTTGGTGGTCTTACTGTTGGAGTGAATGAAGATAGTGAAACAAATAAAAGAAGATACTATGATATGGCAGGATCAGCACATACTGATGCGGCTAGTCCATTAGTACCAACTAACGAAGAAATAGTCAAAACTAAATGTCCACCAAGAATACTTGATGGAGAATATAATTATAGATTAAATGATTTACCATTTGATTACTATATAAATGGTATGTTAGTAAAACTACACATATGGGCTAAAGATAAAATAGCACCTAAGATTGTAGAACCAATATTATTAGATGAATCTAATAATATGGTTAGGGATGAACATGGAAATGTTCTAAAAGGATTTAGGAGTCCATTTATGGATGTACCTAAAGCTAGTTATAAGGGTTCATATAGCAAGGGAGCTACTAATGGTACAATGACATTCTTTACGAAAGATAAAATGGATGAATTGTATGGTAGTTTAGAAAATTACTTAGCAAAGTTTGAAGAAAACTTAAATAAACAAGTTGAAGAAGGATTTGTAAGTGTAAACGATGCAAAAAGAGCTATGGCTTGGGCTAAGAATATTAATAAATAAGGAGATAGAAAATGGAAAAGGCAAAAAAATCAGCATTTAATGTAAAAGACCAAATAGGTTACATTGCAGGGGATATGGCAGGTAGCTTTGTAAACCTAACTTACGATGCATTCTTTCTAGTATTTACAACATATGTTTTAAAAGTTGATCCAGCATTTATGTCAGGATTATTCTTGTTCGCACGATTATTTGATGCAATTAATGACCCAATAATTGGTTCTTTCAATGATAGATGGGTATTAGGTAAAAGTGGAGATAAATTTAAACCTTGGATTAAATTATTCATGTGGCCACTTGCAATATCAATTTTAATGGGATTCTTTGATATTACATCATTAGGTGTAAGTGATACATTCAAACATGTTTGGGTAAGTGTTGCATATATTTTATATGGTATGAGCTATACAGGAACATCAATGCCATTTGGTGGTATGGCTTCAGTAGTTACACAAGATCCAACTGAAAGAGCTAAACTTTCTGCGGCTAGAGCTATTGGGGGAACTGCAGTAGGGTACGGTTTCTTAGGTATTGTTCCATTATTAATTTGGGATTCTAACAACAATCCTAATGTTCAAGGATATATGATTGTTGCTATTATATCTGCTGTTATGTGTATTGTGTGTTACACAATCTTAACTAAGTTAACTCAAGAAAGATATCAAATTTTTCCAGGACAACAAACAAAAGATGCTCAAGCTTCAAAAGAAGGTTATTCTTTCTTTAAAACAATTGGACAAGCTTTCCAAAATAGAGCTTTATTAGGAATCATGTTTGCTTCAATTGGTTCATTAATTTACATTACAGGTAACTCACAATTTGGTGGATTTATATATAAGGAATACTACGCAGCACCTAAAATGCAAACATTCTCAATGTATTTAGGAATTCCAATTATTGTTGTATTATTCTTCTTAGTACCAAAACTTACTAAGATCATTGGTAAAAGAAAACTTCTTACAATTGCATTAATTTGGAACTTTGTTACTGCATTAGGTTTATTCTTTATACCAATACCAGATGTTAGATTATATGTTGTTTTAAGTGCTTTATCTAACTTAGGTCAATCAGTATTTATTATGACTGTATGGGCGTTTGTTGCTGATGCAATTGACTTCCATGAATACAAATTCCATTCTAGAAATGATGGTACATTATATTCTATCTATACATTCTCAAGAAAAATCGGTTCTACATTAGCTTCATTTGGAGCTACTGCATTACTTGCAGCTGTTGGATTTATCGCTTCTGCAGCAACTCAAACTCCTGAAGTAGCAAGTGCTGTTAGATATTTAGGAACTGGTATTCCTGTTGTTGCTTGTGCAATTGAATTAATTGGTATTATGTTTATATTCCACTTAACTCCAAAAATGTCTGAAGAAATTACTGCAGAATTAAGAGCAAGAGAAGGTTAATGAATAAAGTTGATATTCATGTGCATGTTAGTAATGAAAAAGGTGTAGAAATTAATGGTTTACCACTTATTAGTGTGGATCAATTAGTTAAATCTATGGATGATAGGGGTATTGATAAGAGTGCTATTATGAGTACTTCTATTGAAAATAATGATGAATGTAAAGAAATTATAAAAAAATATCCAGACAGATTTTATTACATGTGTTGTGTGGATATTGATTCAAAAGATTTAGAAAATGATTTAATTAAAGAAAAAGAAAATGGATGTTTAGGTATTGGGGAATTAGTTATTAATTATCCAATGAATGAATTTGATGAATTGTTTAGTTTAGC
>CAYQNJ010000007.1:0-7838 GCA_964418835.1 uncultured Erysipelotrichaceae bacterium | reverse complement strand
TTTTTACCTACCTTAAACAAGGTTTTTGAAAATGAGAATCTTGGTATACATAAAAGACAAGAAGACAAGGTAAGAGCTTTAAAGAACTTTCTATTAAGTTATAATACTGTTTATTTTATAGCAGCTGAAAAAGGAGGGTTAGACCCTCTGTATGCTCACTATATGGCAGAAAATTATGCAATTATGATTGAGGATAGTAAAGAAATAAGTGAATTATGGCATATTCATAATGATATGATGCTGGATTACGCTGATCCAATGAATAGACAAAAAAGAAATGTAAAAACAGAAATATACCAAAGGGTAAATCATTATATAAATACTAACTTCATGCAAGAAATAGGAATACAAGATGTTGCGGATGAATTAGATATGAGTAAAGAACATGTAATGAGAAAATATAAAGATCAAACTGGAATTACTATTAATGAATACTTGATAACTAGAAGAATAGGAGAAGCAATAAAGTTACTAACTTACACTAATATGTCTGTGGTTGATGTTTCAATGACTGTAGGTTTTGGAAGTTCATCACATTTTAGCAAGTCGTTTAAAAAGGTAATGGATAAATCTCCACAAAATTTTAGGGAAGAAGTTAAAAGAAAAAATGGGTGAAAACCCATTTTGTTTTACTTAAGGTGAGAAACTCCTTTTTCTAATATTTCCATTTGTAACATAGTTTCTTCTTGTTTAATTACCTGAGGTTTATTATTAACGATACATTCATAAATATCATCATAAACTCTTGCATAATCTCCTTTCACTGTAGGAACTTTTTCTTCATGAAAAACTTCTAAATCATCATAATATGTTAATACACCATAATGTTCTGGAAGATCTGTTCCAAAGTCTTTATTATGAGGCATATGGAATAGTTTTAAATGTTCTTCTTGTCTATCTTTTGTATTTTTTACAAACATTCCTTTTTTTCCATAAACTATAAAAGAAGGTCTTTCTTTAACTCTAAAATATGATGATTTTACAGATACTTTTAAAGTTCCATAATACATATCTATATCAAAATAATCATTCATTCTACCTGAACCTAATAATTGTCTTACATCATAATGAATACTATCAGGTTTACCAAAATAAGATATTACTTGATCTAAGGTATGACATCCATGTCCATATAAATAGGATGTCATAGGATTATATTCATGTGTTTCTTCTGGTACATAGGGTCTATAGTAGTCATAATGCATTTCTAATTCTATTAAATCACCTAGTTTACCTGACTCTATTACTTTTTGTGTTGTGAGAAAGTCGCTATCATATCGTCTATTTTGATATGCACTACAATATAAATTGTTTTTGTTTGCTAAATCAAATATTTCTCTTGCTTGTTTTGAGTTTTCCATAAATGGTTTTTCACACAGGCAATGTTTATTTGACTCTAATATTAGCTTAGAGTATTGATAATGAAGTTTGTGATGAGTACAAACAATTACCATATCTATTTCAACATCGTTTAAAATATCTTCAATATTTTCTGTATATATAACATTAGGGACTTTGTTCCACACATCATGTTTTATAGTTGGATTGAAGATTGTTTTAACAATAAACTTATCTGGTCTTTGTAGTACAAATGGTAAATGATATCTATTACAACTCTTACCATTTCCTATGTATCCTAAAACTAATTTATTATCTCTCATAATATTTACCTCTATTTAATTATACTAATAATTTGGTTAACATTTCTTGACGCAAAATCTTTAGAGTTAATTAATGAAACTTTATCTCCATATTTTTCTTTTAAACTATCTAGTTTATACGATACTTGTGGAGCTAGGAAAACGTAGTCAAATTTATGTATTACTTTGTCTATTTTATCAATGCTAGTTGCCTCTACTGTGACACATGAATCATACTTATCAAATGCTTCTTGCATTAAATATGCAAAATAGGTAGTAGTTAAACCAGATGTACAACAAAGTAAAACATTTCTTTTCTTTGTGGTTATATTATCTACTTCATTTTCTAATATATTATTTCCTTCTTTTAGAAATTGAAAGAATGAAGTAATTTTTTCAATAACATCTTCCATATTATTAGCCATAAAATGTAAATGAAATAGATTCATATTTGTTTCTTCTTGTACCACAGATAATTCCAATATTCCATTATCATAAAACATAATTTTTCCATAGTATCCATCCTTAGGAAAACAAACAGATGTTTCACTTTTGCCAATTTTAGAATTGTCCATGCTACATATTAGATCATAAACATAAGATAATATTGTGTTCTTTCTAAATTCCATTTGTTTACCTCTTTCTATTTGTATTTAATTTTAAATATTAAGATGATATCCGCTAAGACAAAAGTAATTCCATTAGCGACAACTAAAGATATGTCCTGTATTCTAATACCATGTATTATCCATAAGAACACACCTAATACAAACATTGAATACATAACTAAAGAAATACCAGAAGTATCTTTAGTTTTAATTACTTGTAAAGCTTGTGGTACAAAACTTAATGTTGTTAGTGTTGCAGCTATAGGTCCTATTAGTTGTAATAAATTATTCATATTATATTCTCCTTTATTCTTAATTAATAGTAATATTTGTAAATGAATATACTTTATATATTAGTTATAAATATTACAATTTCATTATATTTTATATATTTTAATTTAAAAGAGATATGGTACATTTTGAAACAACATTTACAAATCATTTACAAAATATAATATAAAATGTAAATTATATTTATAGGAGATATTATTATGTTGTTAATTGAAGAAATGAAAACATTTGAGTTTTCAAACAGTGAAAGAATAGTAGTTGATTTTATATTAAAAGAAAAAGAATTAATAAAAAACTATTCCATTAAAACAATTGCACAAAAAACTTATACATCACCATCAATTCTAATTAGAATCGCAAAAAAATTAAATTATAATGGTTGGAATGATTTAAAAGAAGCTTTCTTAAATGAAATTAATTATTTAAATAATCACTTTAAAGATATAGATGCTAATTATCCATTTAGTAATAATGAAAATATAATAAGTATAGCTAATAAGATATCAAAACTTCATTTAGAAAGTATTAATGATACATTAGAATTAATAAATAATGAATCTTTATTAAAAGCTGTGGATATTTTAAATAAAAGTACAAAAATACATATTTTTGGTGTAAGTAATATTAATTTTTTAGCAATGAATTTTGCGTTTAAATTAAAAAGAATTGGCAAAGAGGCGATTTGTGATCCTGTGAGTGAAAACATGTTTCAAAACGCAGCAATGAGTAAAGAAGGTGAGTGTGCTATTTGTATATCTTATTCTGGACAAACAGTGGCTCTTTTAAAAACTGCAGAAATTTTAAAAAGAAAAAATATTCCGGTAATTGCGATTACAAGTATAGGGAATAATGAATTGTCTAATCTTTCAAATACAACTTTAAATATAACCACAAGAGAAAGATCGTTTTCTAAAATAGGTCCTTTTACATCTGAAGAATCAATAACTTTAATATTAGATATTTTATATGCTTGTTTATTTTCTTATAATTACAATGAAAATTTAGAATATAAGTTGAAAATTGCTAACCAAATTGAAGTAGATAGAGTGATTGATAATCCTATTATTGAAGAAGTAAAAAGAGAACCTTATTAGATTTCTCTTTCAATATATTTTTCTTCATTTAACAGTGCTAAATGTTGACCATTAGTCAACATTTTTATATCTTCTTCTATCAAGTCATCTTCACATATAAACTTAAATGTAACATCAATATCATAGATTCTATCTATTATCTCTGTTTTATTATTTAACAAGTATTCCATTTTATTTATAAGGTTATATGGAAATGTTACTTCATAGAATTTAAACTTTTTCATAATAACCTTTGGTGCATTATTTATAGCTTCGCTAACACTATTTGAGTAAGCTCTTATTAATCCACCAGCACCTAATTTAATACCTCCAAAATACCTTACAACACACGCACAAATATCAATCATGTTCATGTTTTTAAGAGTTGTAAGCATGGGAATACCTGCAGTACCACTAGGTTCACCATCATCATTAGACTTTTGTATGTTATTAGATATTAAATAAGCAGTACAAACATGAGTAG
This sequence comes from uncultured Erysipelotrichaceae bacterium, assembly GCA_964418835.1. Lineage (GTDB taxonomy): Bacteria > Bacillota_I > Bacilli_A > Erysipelotrichales > Erysipelotrichaceae > UBA9076. The sequence continues at coordinate 3,742 of CAYQNJ010000007.1, read as the reverse complement.
CGTCATAATGTTTTTTTCTTATTTCTTGTATAAAATCTTTTGCGCTATCTTCATCCAATGTCTTTCTTAGATAACATATAAACTGTGATCTTTCTATTACAATGGTGTGGCTATAGTCTTCTTTTATTCTTATTAAGTTATTCATACATTTCATTATACATTATCAAATTAAAAATGATGTATAATTAAAAGGCATTGAAAGGAAGTATTATGGAAAAATATACCCCAATGATGGAGCAATATCTATCTGTAAAAAAAGGATATCCTGATGCGATTGTATTTTATCGTCTTGGTGATTTTTATGAGATGTTTTTTGATGATGCTAAGATTGCATCAAGTGAATTAGATTTAGTGTTAACTGGTAAAAATGCTGGTGTTAAGGATAAGGTTCCAATGTGTGGTGTTCCATATCATGCGGTTAATGGTTACCTACAAAAGCTTGTACAAAGAGGATATAAGGTTGCGATAGTTGAACAATTAGAAGATCCTAGTACTGTAAAAGGAATTGTAAAAAGAGATGTAGTAAGAGTTGTAACTCCTGGGACAATGATTAATGAAGTTAGTGATGATAAAAATAGTATTTATATTGCTAGTATCATTGATTATAAATATGGATATTCTTTAATAATGGTTGAGATGTCTACAGGTGAAACTATATGTAAAGAAATAAGTAAATCTTCAGTAATATTAATTCAAACAATATTAAAGAATTATATAAAAGAGGTTGTTTTAAAAGAGGATTTTGATGAAAAGATAATTAAATTATTAAGAGAAAATGGAGTTTTAATATCTTATTGTAATGAAACAGAAATAAAAGAAGAATATCAATTATTAGCTGAAAACCTTAAAGAGGAAAGAAATATTGAAGCCTATGGTTTAATGCTTAATTATTTAGAGTCTACTCAAAAAAGAATGTTAGATCATCTTTCAATAGTTATCTATGAAAGAGAAGAAGATGTATTATATATGGATTTTTCTACTATTTCTAACTTAGAATTGATTGAACCTTTAAGAAGTCAAAGTAAGAATGATACATTATGGTCTTTTATGGATAAATGTCAAAGTGCTATGGGTTCAAGATTATTAAAAAAATGGATTGAAAAGCCTTTAGTAGATAAAGGTAAGATTGAAAGAAGATATGATATAGTATCTTATTTAATGAATAATTTCTTAATATTAGATGATTTAAAAGAACACTTAAGAAACATATATGACTTGCAAAGATTAATTACTAAGATAGCTATGAAGAGTGCAAATGCATTAGATTGTGTAAGGTTATTAAAGACATTAAAAGAAGTTCCTTTGATTATGGATTTATTAAAGGATGATTTATTTAATGAATATACCAGTGTTAATAAATGTGAAGATTTATATGATGTATTAAAAGATGCTTTTGTGGAAGATCCTCCTTTAGTTACTAGAGATGGAGGAATGTTTAAAACAGGTTATAACAGTGAATTAGATAGATTAAGAGAAATACAAAAAGATGGTAAGAAATGGATCTTAAGTATGGAAGCTTATGAAAAGGAAAGAACTGGAATTAAAACTTTAAAAATTGGATACAATAGAGTGTTTGGTTATTACATTGAAGTTAGTAAAGGTGCTATTAGTCAAATTAAAGATGAATTTGGTTATGTAAGAAAACAAACTCTTACAAATGGAGAAAGATATATCACTCAAGAGTTAAAGGAAAGAGAAGATGAAATATTGCATGCGCAAGATATATCTATAAAACTCGAACAAAGATTGTTTGATGAACTACTAGAATTAATAAAAACGTACCTACCTAAACTACAAAAATTAGGTAATGTATTAGCTAATATTGATTGTTTATATGCATTAAGTGCAATAAGTAAACAACATGGTTATGTAAGACCAATATTTGATGAAGAATTATTTGAAATAAAAAAGGGTAAACATCCTATTCTAGATGTAATGATGAAGAATCCTAGATATGTTTCAAATGATTTAAGGTTAGATAATGAAACAGAAATAGAAATTATTACTGGACCAAATATGGGTGGTAAATCTACTTATATGAGACAGGTTGCATTAATAGTTATTATGGCTCAAGTTGGATGTTTTGTGCCTTGTGCATCTTGTGTTATGCCTGTTTTTGATAAGATATTTACAAGGATTGGTGCTAGTGATGATATATTAAGTGGACAATCAACTTTTATGGTTGAAATGATAGAAGCTAATAATGCTTTATCTAATGCGACAAATAAATCATTGATATTATTTGATGAAATTGGCAGAGGTACTTCTACTTATGATGGTATGGCTTTAGCACAAGCTATGATTGAGTATATAGCCACTATTCTTCATAGTAAAACATTATTTTCTACTCACTACCATGAACTTACAAGTTTAGAGAGTAATTTAGAAAATGTAAAAAATGTTCATGTGGAAGTGCATGAAGAAAAGGATAAAATCACTTTCATGTATAAGGTAAAACCAGGTGTAGCAAGACGTTCATATGGTATAAATGTTGCTAAACTTGCAAGTCTACCAAACAGTGTTATTGATAGAGCAAGTGATTTATTAAAAGAATTAGAAAGTAAAAAAAGAGTAGTTCAACAATCTTATCAGATTGTTGAAATGGAAAGAAATGATAATGAAAGTAAGCTTGAGAAAATGTTAAATGAAGTTGATCCAAACGAATTAACTCCAATGCAAGCTTTACAGATGATTGTGGATTTAAAAAAGATTGGTAAGGAGTAAGTATGTCTAAAATAAAACTATTAGATTTACAACTAACAAATATGATAGCTGCGGGTGAGGTTGTGGAAAGACCTATGGGTATTGTAAAAGAGTTAGTTGAAAATTCAATAGACGCAAACAGTAAGAATATTATTGTAAGAGTACAAGAGGGTGGTATTAAAAGTATCCAAGTTATAGATGATGGATATGGAATGGACCAAGAAGATGCTTTACTCGCTTTTGAAAGACATGCGACAAGTAAAATCTTTAAGCCAAGAGATTTGTTTTCTATTAATACCTTTGGGTTTAGAGGAGAAGCATTACCTTCTATTGCAAGTGTTTCTAAAGTTACATTAATTACAAATGGTACTAAGGTAGAAATAGATCAAGGTGATAAAGTTTTTGTGGGACCATATCCTAGTGATACAGGTACTGATATTACTGTGGCAGAACTTTTTTATAAGACTCCTGCTAGATTAAAACATTTAAAGAGTCCTAATTATGAAAACTCATTAATTAGTGATGTTATTACAAAGTTTGCATTATCTAATCCTGGTATTAGTTTTACTTTTATTAGTGATAATAAAGAGTCTTTTAAGACTAGTGGGAATAATGATTTATTAGAAGTTATTTATAAGGTTTATGGTAAAGATATTGCAAAAAGTGCAATAGAGATAAATGAAGAAGATTTTGATTATAAGTTAAAGGGTTATATGATTCAGCCTCAATATACAAGAGCCACAAGAAACGCTATTAATATTTTTATGAATGGTAGAATGGTAAGACCTTATAAAATTCAAAAGGCTGTAGTTGATGCTTATCATGATTTTATTCCTAATGATAGATACCCTATAGTAGTTTTGGATATTATTATGGATACTCAAATAATTGATGTGAATGTTCATCCAAGTAAATGGGAAGTAAGGCTTTCAAAACAACAACAATTAGAGTATTTAATTAAGGATAGATTGAGTAAGTTATTATCTAAGGATATAGTTCCTTTTAGTATAGATATAGCTCCTGTAAATAAAGAAGCAAC
>CAYQNJ010000006.1:57219-65669 GCA_964418835.1 uncultured Erysipelotrichaceae bacterium | reverse complement strand
ATTTAATAATCTCAGTAATATTTCCTGAACCTACTGTTCTTCCACCTTCACGAATTGAGAATTTAGTTCCTTGTTCGATAGCGATTGGAGAAATAAGTTCAACTGTCATTTCAATATTGTCACCAGGCATTACCATTTCAACTCCTTCAGGAAGTTTGATAATTCCAGTAACGTCAGTTGTACGGAAATAGAATTGTGGACGGTAGTTAGATACGAATGGTGTATGACGTCCACCTTCTTCTTTACTCAATACATAAACTTGAGCTTTGAAGTTTTTATGAGGAGTAACTGAACCTGGTTTTGCTAATACTTGTCCACGTTCAACTTCTTCACGGTTAACACCACGTAATAATGCACCAATGTTATCTCCTGCTTCAGCATAGTCTAATAACTTACGGAACATTTCAATACCTGTAACAACAGTTTTCTTAGTTGGGTGAATACCAACGATTTCAACTTCTTCGTTAAGGTTTAATTTACCACGTTCAACACGTCCAGTAGCAACTGTACCACGACCTGTGATTGTAAATACGTCTTCAACAGCCATTAAGAATGGTTTGTCTGTTTCATGAGTTGGAGTTGGAATCCATTCGTCAACTGCGTTCATTAACTCTTCAATTTTTTCATCCCAAGCAGGATCTCCTTCAAGAGCTTTTAATGCAGAACCGTGGATAACTGGAGTGTTATCTCCATCAAATCCGTATTCAGATAATAGTTCACGAACTTCCATTTCAACTAAGTCGATTAATTCAGCATCGTCAACCATGTCGCATTTGTTTAAGAATACAACCATTCTAGGAACACCAACTTGACGAGCAAGTAGGATGTGTTCACGAGTTTGTGGCATTGGTCCATCAGTTGCAGCAACTACAAGAATTGCTCCGTCCATTTGAGCCGCACCAGTAATCATGTTTTTAATATAGTCAGCGTGACCTGGGCAGTCTACGTGAGCATAGTGTCTCTTACCTGTTTTATATTCTACGTGAGAAGTATTGATTGTGATACCACGTGCCTTTTCTTCAGGCGCACCATCGATAGCATCATAAGCTTTAGCTTCTGCTAAACCTTGTTTTGCTAAGTGATTTGTGATAGCTGCTGTTAATGTTGTTTTTCCATGGTCAACGTGACCAATTGTACCGATGTTAACATGTTCTAACGATCTGTCAAATTTTTGCTTTGCCATTTTTGCAAATCCTCCTATTTTTTCTTGTTTTTAACCATATTTATTTTAAGATAAACCCTGTAATAATGCAATCATTATTGATTATTCACGAGTGTTTTTCTTAGCAATATCCTCTGCAATGCTCTTAGGAACTTCAGAATAGTGATCCATTTGCATTACATAGTTTCCACGACCTTGAGTAAATGATCTCAAATCAGTCGCATAACCAAACATTTCTGATAATGGAACAAACGCTTTAACTTTAACTGCGTTACCTATTTCTTCTTGGTCACGAATTTGTCCACGACGTTTTGTAATGTCTCCCATTACACTTCCTAAATATTCAGCAGGGGCTGTAACATCTACACCCATGATTGGTTCTAATAATACTGGTTTACATTTTTTAGCTGCTTCTTTTAATGCCATACTTGCTGCTATCTTATAAGCCATTTCTGATGAGTCAACATCATGGTATGATCCGTCAAATAATGTAGCTTTGATATCAACAATTGGATATCCTGCAACTAAACCATTGTTTAATGCTGCTTCAAGACCTTCTTGAGTTGGCTTGATATATTCACGAGGTACAGTACCTCCAACGATTGAATCAATAAATTCAAATCCTTTTCCTTCTTCATTAGGCTCAAATCTAATCCAAACATGTCCATATTGTCCACGTCCACCTGATTGTCTAACGAATTTACCTTCACACTCAGCTGCTTGACGAATAGTTTCTCTATAAGCAACTTGAGGAGCTCCAATATTACATTCAACTTTGAATTCTCTTCTCATTCTATCGATAATGATATCTAAGTGTAATTCACCCATACCAGCAATAATAGTTTGACCAGTTTCTTCATCAGTATATGTTTTAAATGTTGGATCTTCTTCAGCCAATTTAGATAATGCTAATCCCATCTTATCTGAGTCACCTTTTGTCTTAGGTTCTACTGACATTTGGATAACTGGTTCAGGGAATACCATTGATTCTAATATAATTGGTTTTTTCTCATCACATAGAGTATCTCCTGTTGTTGTTGATTTTAAACCAACAGCAGCAGCGATATCTCCAGAATATACTTCACTTATTTCATTTCTATGGTTAGCATGCATTTGAACTATCCTACTAAATCTTTCTCTAGTATTCTTAGTTGCATTTAGCACATAACTTCCAGAAGCTGCAGTACCTGAATAAACTCTAAAGAATGTTAATCTTCCTACAAATGGGTCAGTCATAACCTTGAATGCTAATGCAGCAAATGGTTGATCATCCCCAGGATGTCTTGCTTCTTCAGTACCATCAGGTAATGTACCCATAATTGAAGGTATATCTAATGGTGATGGAAGGTAATCAATAACTGCATCAAGCACTAATTGAACACCTTTATTTTTATAAGCAGATCCACATAACACTGGGAAGAATTCTGATTTTAGAACTCCAGCACGGATTGCTCTTTTGATTTCCTCAACTGTTGGTTCTTCACCTTCAAGAACCTTCATCATTACTTCATCATCGTAGTCAGCAACAGCTTCAACAAGTTTTTCTCTTAAAGCTTCTGCTTCACTTACAAATTCAGGTGAAATTTCAGTTGTTTCATCTGCTTTTCCTAAATCATCTTTATATATATGTTGTTTTCTTTCAATAATATCAATAATACCTCTAAAAGTATTTTCAACTCCAATTGGCATTTGAATAGCTGCAGCTTTTGCACCTAATCTATTTCCAATAGAATTAACTGACATCATGAAGTCAGCTCCTGTCGCATCCATTTTATTACAGAAAACGATTCTTGGAACTTTATATGTTGTAGCTTGACGCCAAACAGTTTCTGTTTGTGGTTCAACACCAGCTTTTGCATCAAGTACTGTTACAGCACCATCTAGCACACGTAACGAACGTTCTACCTCAACTGTAAAATCCACGTGACCTGGAGTATCAATAACGTTGATTCTATGACCCTTCCATGTAGCTGTAGTAGCTGCTGAAGTGATCGTAATACCACGTTCTTGTTCTTGTTTCATCCAGTCCATTTGACTTCCGCCATCATGAGTTTCACCCATTTTGTGAGTTTTACCAGTATAGAAAAGGATACGTTCTGTCGTAGTAGTTTTTCCAGCATCGATATGTGCCATGATTCCTATGTTTCTAGTATGTAATAAATCAAACTCTCTTGGCATTTAAGTCTCCCTTCCTGATTACCAACGGTAATGTGCATAAGCTTTATTCGCTTCTGCCATCCTGTGTGTATCGTCTCTCTTCTTAACTGATGCACCTGTTCCATTAGCAGCATCCATAATTTCTGCAGCTAATCTTTGTTCCATAGTTTTTTCGTGACGTAATCTAGAATAGTTAACTAACCACCTTAAACCTAGAGTTAATTTTCTTTCTGCAGATACTTCAACTGGAACTTGGTAGTTAGAACCACCTACTCTTCTTACTTTAAGTTCAAGTAATGGCATGATGTTTCCTAGTGCTTTTTCAAACACGATCATTGGTTGTTCACCAGTTTTATTTTCGATTATTTCAAATGAGTTATATAGAATTGTTTGAGCAACTCCTCTTTTACCATCTAACATAATCTTGTTTATTAATTTTGTGATTAATTTTGAGTTGTAAATAGGATCAGCTAATACATCTCTCTTAGGTATACTTCCTTTTCTTGGCATGTTCTACACCTCCCTATTTAGCATCCCTAGGTTTTTTAGTTCCATATAGAGAACGTGATTGATTACGCTTATCAACACCTGCGCAGTCAAGTACCCCTCTAATAATATGGTATCTAACCCCTGGTAAATCTTTAACACGGCCGCCTCTGATCATAACAACGCTGTGTTCTTGTAAGTTGTGTCCAATACCTGGAATGTAAGCAGTAACTTCCATACCGTTAGATAAACGAACACGCGCATACTTACGTAATGCTGAGTTTGGTTTTTTTGGTGTCATAGTTCCAACACGAGTACAAACTCCTCTTTTTTGAGGACTAGATAAACTAGTGTTCTCTGTTTTTAATGAGTTGAAGCCTCTGTTTAAAGCCGGTGATTTAGATTTATAAACCTTATCAGTACGACCTCTACGAACCAATTGATTAATTGTTGGCATTAATTTTCTCCTTTCGATATATGCACACACTTTCAAGTGTGCCGAACATTAGCCTAAAATATAAGTTTTCTTTAGAAAACTCTTAATTGTCGCTAAGCCTTTAAATAATATTATAAAGATAACCTAATGTCAACTATTTTATTGTAAAGTTTTTAGGTTTTTTCTTACTTAATTATACCAATTAAATTCAATCAAAATAAAGGCTATCAATCGATAGCCTAAACTAATTTATTCTTTGTCATACCATAGTAAGCCAAGTATTAATAGTATGATAGTTACAATCGCAATTATTATAGAAATAATTGAACTCGAATTAATTACTACCATTGATCCACTAAATTTACTTGAGAATATAAAGTATATAATACCTAATACTGTCGGTATAAATATAAATTTTTTGTATATTGGTTTTCTTACTATACTCTTTCCATCTTCATCTATATCTTCTTCTTTTAAAAACCAAAGAACACTTGAAGCAACAACAGATAGTAAAGTGATTAATAATCCTACAATTGACCATTCACCAGTTTTTTTAGGTGGTTCTGGTTTTATAGTACTTTCTTCAATAACCATCTTAGTATCATTACATTTACCATCATACCAATATTTCCCATCAGCTTGGCACCTTTGTTCTGGGCTTATTTCAGGGGTAGGTGTAGGTTTAGGAGTACTTGTTGGTGTTGGTGTAGATGAAGCTTTGGGTGTAGTTGGTTTTACTGGAGCTACAGCTACAGGTTTTGGTGTAACTTTAATATCTGTAATACACGCTTTCTTTTCATCACTCCAATAGTAACCTGCAGGATATCCATCATCTTGGCATGTTCTTCCTTTAGGTTTTGGTGTTGGTGTTATCTTAGGTGTTACAGTTGGTTTTGGTATAACATTTGGTTTAGTTGATGGTGCTGGTTTTGGAGTAGAAGTTACTACCTTATTAAAATTAATAACTACTTCCACATCATCTTTTGTATTATCTTTATATGTTATAGTTACTGATACTTTATTGTTTAACCCTGTTTTTGGTAATGTTCCATTAACTTTAATACTAAATATCTTTTCTAATGGAGCTGTTGTTTTAACAGCTTTTTTTACATCTTGTTCATTTAACAATTCATTTTCTTTTTTATTAATAATATCAGCGGTTACACTATATAACTCTGTATCACTTGGTATAACCTTCTCAACTATTATATTTATTTGTTTTTTATCTATAGATCCATCTGGGTAAGTAACAGTTATTTCACCAAAGTAATTTCCAGGTAGATTTGTGTCTATCTTTGGACTAGTAGTATCACTTAGCTTAGTATCTTTTGGTAAAGTGTTTATATTTGTTACATTATCTATTAAATTAATTTCTTTACCTTGCATTATTTTTTCATCTTCTACAGATGGCTCGTTTGTATCATTTAATCCTTTATTTACAGTTACTATTTTTTTAACAGTTGATATATTACCAGCAGAGTCTTTAATTTTATATGTTATTTCATAATCTTTTGAAACTTTTGAATCAACATTTCCTTCAATAGTAATATTTTTAGTTATATCACCATCTTCATCATCAATTGCAGTGATATTAGCATTTAAATCTATATCTTTACCAAATTCTATTGTTTCATCCTTCACTCCATTTATAATTGGTGCATCATCTTCATAATAAAAGGTAAAAATATTTTCTGATGTATTTATTGTAATTACATTGCTTTGGTTTTCTATAAGTTTATATTTATCAAATGTGGGCAACGTTCCAATAGAATTTTCTCCTTCCGGTAGTTTACCAGTTTTTATATTACTATTTGGTACTGGCGTTGTTGTTTTAGTACCATCTTTAAGTTGTAACAAATAATTTATAGTATATGGGTAAATGTTTACATATGAAAGGGTTTGTTGTTTAGCAATATTCCCAGTTGAACCAGAAATAGATACATAAGCTTCTTCACTTCCTAAAACATTGAATAATTCATTGTATGAAAAATCTCTACTATTTGTAATTGGACTACCTTTTAATAAAGATGAACCTTGATAATATTCATAGGTTAAAGTATAAGTATTATCATTTAATTTATCTGTAGTTCCTTGATCTTTTAATTTCCAAGTTATCTTAATAACATTATCTTTATTGTTCCATAATGGATTTAACAGTTTCTTTATAGAACTATGTTTATTAACTTCATTACTTGTAGTAATAGCTATATGCGAGTTAATATCACTATCATTTATATCAGTGTCAAATTTATCATCTTTATAGTTATCAAATTCAACATTAATGGACTTTGTTAAACCACTATAAATCCCTAAATTACCAATTATACTTTTTTCTGGTGAATAGTTTGTATCATTATGTAAACTAAATGCAATTCCACCATTCTTATTTTCTGCTATATCTTCATCTTTTGGAGCATTGTATTTAAATAACCAAACATAATCATTGACAGCTAGATTAAGTTTTTTATTAGAAACTGAATATCCAGAAGCATGTATAGATTTAGTAATGGTTAAAATATTTCCAGAGATACTAGAATCCTGCGCTTTTCCTTCTGGCATCATAAAAGTTTCTGATAATGATTTATCACTTATATCAGAAGGATAATATACTGTATTTCTATTTTCTAACTCTTTTGATTCCGCTTTAATATTTATGGGAATCATTATATTAAACATTAATACACTTAGTATTAATACCATAATCTTCTTTATGTTTTTCATACACTTTCCTCTTTATCTACATTTAAATATTAGTAATTAATAATAAAGACCTACTTAAAATTAAATAGGTCTATTTTTTACTTAACTATATTTACTGAGATAACCTCTCCTGTAAAAGCATCAACTACAGATGCACTGCCTGTATAATAAACTTCTACTTTATCTCCAGCATTTACTTTATCAAGACCTTCTGGCATTTTTTCTTTATCATAATTAAATGTATATGCCTCGTTTTTATCATTGACTACTGTAAATATTGAATCTTTAATTTCATCCATAGTACCAACTAATTTACCGTCTTGTGTGGTTTCTGTTTTAGTTTCATTAGTTTTTTCTTGATCAACTTCTGTTGTAGGTTCTTTAGTTGTTTCTGTATATACTTCTTGTTTTTTATTGCATCCAACTAATAATCCTAAACCAATAATAACTGTTAATAATAATATAGTAATCTTTTTCATAAATATCCTTCTTTCTTTATTAACAATTACATTATATAAATCTAAAATTACATTAACGTTTATTTATTCTTAAGAATTGTTAAGGAAGTTTGAAATAAAGTCTACTAAATATAAAGAAAAACGCTTAATTATAAGCGTTTAACTATTTGTTTCTTCTTTTTTATCTTCTTTCCATCTTGATCCTAATAATTGTACCCCAAGAGTTACTACAGTTATTAATACTGAAATTGGTGTTGATTTATTTATCAATTCCATTGGTAACTTAATATTATTAGTTAGGAAGAAGTAGATTACACCAATAATAGAAGGTATTAATATAATTCCTTTATATGTTTTACTTCTAGTTAGTTTAGTGCCATCATCTTCAGTTTTGTTTAATTTTGATAATTCTAGCATTACCATACTTAATACTGAAATTAGTGTTGCTATTAAACTTATTAATGACCATGAACCACCATTTTTAACTGGAGTAACTTCTTCATTTATAGTATCTCCATTTATATTAGTTTTTTCAGCATCATTACATTTTTCATCATACCAATATTTACCATCCACAACACACTTTTCCTCTTGTGATAATTCTTCTTCAACAACAGGTGTGCTTGTTGGTGTAGGTGTTGGGGTTGATGTATTAGTTTCAGTATTTTTTGTGTTGTTTGTATTTACCAATCCAACTACTGGTTTTGGAGTTGGGGTTGGTGCTGGTGTTTCTTTTATATCAGTTATACACGCTTGTGCATCATCACTCCAATAGTAACCTACTGGATATCCATCATCTTGGCATGTTCTACCAATATTTGGTATTGGGGTTGATGTTGGAGTTGGATTAATCGGTGCCGGAGTTGGGGTTGGTGCTGGTGTAGGATTAATTCCGCCTTCACTAAAGTTTACAGTTACTTCTACTGTATCTTTACTTCCATCTGTGTATGTTACTTCTACTGTTACTTTGTTTTCTGTTCCACTTGTTGGAATTGTTCCTGTTACTACTTTACTTGTTACTTTTTCTTCTGGCGCATCTGTTGTGACTGCT
>CAYQNJ010000006.1:0-57119 GCA_964418835.1 uncultured Erysipelotrichaceae bacterium | reverse complement strand
CTGGATATGTTACTGTTATTTCTCCTTCATATGTTCCTGGAACTGTTGTATCTATTGGTGTTCCTGTTGTATCTTCTATTGTTGTTCCTTCTGGTAGATCTGACTTGTTTGTTACGTTATCTGTTAAATCTATTGTTCCTCCATGTGGTACTGTCTCTGGCGATACATTTGGTGTGTATTGCTCACTTAAAGGTGCTAGTACTTTTACTGGCACATCTACTATATCTACACTTCCATCTGGATATGTTACTTTTATTTGGCCTGTGTAATCACCTGGTTTGGTTGTATCTATAACCGTTGTGGTTATATCTTCTACTTTTGTTCCACTTGGTAAATCTAACTTATTTGTTACGTTATCTGTTAAATCTATTGTTCCTCCATATGCTACTGTCTCTGCCGATACGTTTGGGGTATAATTCGCTGTTTGTCCTACATTTACAGTTACAGTTCTAGTAACTGAAGTTTTATTCCCTACTGAATCTACTACTTCATAAATCAGATCATATTGACCAGGTTTTTTAGTATCCACAGATCCACTTATAATTTTTACACTATTGGTAATAACTCCATCTTCATCATCTGTCGCACTAATACCTAACATATTGTCAAAAGTAGATGCTAAATCAACTGTAATATTTGTTGCACCAGATATAACAGGAGCATCATCTATATAATAATAGTTAAAAGTATTACCTGTTGAATTTATAGTCACAACTTCACTTTGAGAGGGTGCTAAAACATATTTATCAACCACAGGTAAAGGACCAATATCTGCAGTTCCTTGAGGTAAAGAACCAGTTTTAGGTGTTACTGTCGGAACTGGTATAGCTGTCTTTGTTCCATCAGCCAATTGAATTAAATAATTTACAGTGTAGTTATAAGTTGGAACATATGATGTAGTTTGTACTTTTCCAGCTGTTCCAGTTGAACCTGATAATGCAAAATAAACATTTTCTGATCCAAACTCACTAATCATTTGTGCATATGTAAAAGTTTTTGTTCCAGTAACTGGTGTTCCTGTTGCTGTAGAGGAACCTTAATAGTATTCATATTTGTATGTATATATGTTATCTGTGCCCGCATCTGTTGCTCCACCATCTGTTAATGTCCATGATACCTTTAAAGTGTTGTTAGTATTATTCCATACTGGATTTGGAAGCACTCCTACTGATTCATGAGGAAGGTTAACCCCCTTTTGTGTTAATTGAGGATCTGTAAAAGCAATGTGAGGAGTTCTTGATGTATAAGATAAAGCATTATCATATTCTTTCCAATCAACATAAAACTGATACGCTGAATGAGAAAAATTTAAGTTATCTACTTCAATTGAAATCGCATTTTTTAATCCGACATTTGTATCAGATCTATAAATACCTAAGGCACCATAATCACCATCTTGTTCAGGCACAAAAGTTGGATCATTGTGTAAACTAAAAGCAAACCCTCCATTTTGACCATTTGGAGTACTTGCATCTGAAGGCGCAACATAGTTAAAAACCCATACATAATCATTATTGGCTATATTAACTGTAGTTTTTGATGTCGCAAAAGAACTATCCGCTAAGGATTTACTAAGTGTTAGTGTATTTCCAGATATAGATCCATTTTGATATGTTGAAGAAGGTAAAGTTAAACTATCACTCAAAGTAGAAGTTGTTCCATCTAAAGGATAGTATATTGTTTGCCTTGTTTCTAACTCTGTTGATGCGGCATTTATATGTATAGGATTTGTTGAAAACATTAGTAATGAACTAATGATTGCTAAGGATAATTTTTTCTTAATTTTTTCATTGGAATTCCCCTTTCATACTAATTTTTTTAAATATTTAAAAACTAGTATACCAATGTAATACTAGCACTAAAATATATTGCTGAATAGTGGTTGTTTATCATAAAATGCATAAACTATCACAAACAAATATCGTTCGTTAATAATTGTTATTTATTGTTTTTTATAGAAAACAAACTAATAATAAATCCAACTAAAGAAACTATAGCCGCAATCAATAATGATGCATTAACTCCAATTGAATCAAGAAGTACACCACCTGATATTGCCGCAAACACACTCGCTATTGTCATTGCTGTTGTAATAAATGATTGACCCTTAACTCTATCATCCTCATCAATCACTTTATTTACATAATATACAGTAGCTGGAAAGAATAAAGCATATGCAAACATTTGAAAAAACTGAGCGATATAAATCATAAATACATTAGTCGCAAAATATGTTAATACATGTTTTACAAGGAAGAAAAATATAGATGTTTTCATTAAGAAAGCTGTATTAAATTTCTTATTAATTTTTTCAAAGAAAGCCATAATTGGAAGTTCAACCATTGCTGCAATAAATATTGCATTACCCATTTCAGCACTTCCTCCACCAACCGAAGAAATTATTTGAATAAAGAAATTATTTATTAAGCCATGTGCGAAGAATGCACATATACCACCTAATAGAAATAACATAAACAATTTATACTTTGAAATAAATTGTACTAATGTCAACTGATCATTTGCTACTGCTTCTTTTGTCGAAGATTCGTTTTCAACTTCTTTAACTGTATATACTTTAATAGCTACATATAGTAAAAGATTAAAGAATACATAACCTAAAGGTAATATTGATTCTCCTGTTAAAGATATTAAGTTTCCTAAAATCATTGAAGTAACCGCAAATGCTACAGAACCCAATCCTCTAGCTAAACCAAAATTAACTTTATATCCATACTTTTCAAATATAAATGCTAAAGAATTCATAAATGGCATTAAAGATATATTCATAGCTAATATAGTAATAAACAATATAGATAATATAAGACCACTAACATTAGATATATAAATAAAAATTGATATAACTATTGTTGCTAGAATTATCATTCTTAAAATAAAATTTATTTTACTGGCAGAAGATTTATCCGCAATTACCGCAATACTTGGTTGTAAAACAACTGCAATAATATTACTTAAAGCTAATATCAATCCTATATTTGCATTAGAAAATCCCTTTGATAAAAGATAAACTGAGGCAAATCCAACCATAGAGCTCATTGCAGCATAATAAAATATTTGACCAAGCGCATACTTAGTATTAAGAGATTTATTCATTTTATTACCTCCACTAGATAATGTATAAATTATACCTTGAATTAATGAAACTAATTTTCAAAAAGAAAGATGCTATTTCTAGCATCTACCATATATTTAATTGATATATCATACTAATAATAAATTGAGAAGTTAAATAAGCTAAACTACAACTTAACATTAAATACAATATTTGTGATTGAAATACCTTTCCTTGTCTTATTAGTTTTTCAAACTGAAATGCTTGCAAACAATAAAATGCTCCTATAAAACATATGATTTGAATTACTACTTTAACATAGAAAACATACCTTAAATCAATCATTATATATTCCTTTTTTTACATACAATCTATTTAATGCTTTCTTAAGCGCAAACTCAGCCCTTTTTAAATCCATGCTTTCATCTTTTTTCTTAAGATATTCTAAAGCACGATCTCTTGCAGCTATAGCTCTACTTTCATCTATTTCTTCTTTTGACTCTATAGAATCCGTAAGAATTTTTGCAACATCATTTTCAAAGTATAATAATCCACCAGCAATTGCATACTCTTCTCTTTCACCATTTTCTACAGAAGATAATTTACTTACTTCTAAAACAGTTACTAAAGGAACATGACTAGGTAATATCCCCATTTGTCCATCTATACTAACTATATTTAAGATCGATGTATCAAATTGTTTATACATCCCATTTGGTGTAACTATTTCACAACGAATCATTTTACTTACCTAAACTTTCTGCCTTTTCCCTTACTTCTTCAATTGTTCCAACAAACATAAATGCTTGTTCAGGATAATCATCATATTTACCCTCTAATAATTGTTTGAAACTATTTACAGTATCCTTTAAAGGAACATACTTTCCTTGAAGTCCACTAAATTGTT
This sequence comes from uncultured Erysipelotrichaceae bacterium, assembly GCA_964418835.1. Lineage (GTDB taxonomy): Bacteria > Bacillota_I > Bacilli_A > Erysipelotrichales > Erysipelotrichaceae > UBA9076. Next base: position 53,142 of record CAYQNJ010000006.1, on the reverse strand, counting down.
CGGCAACATTAAATGGTTGAGATAAGAAATTTCTAGCACGTCTAGCTCTATTAACTGTTTTTTTATCTTCTTCACTTAATTCATCCATACCTAATATTGCAATAATATCTTGTAATTCTTTATATCTTTGTAGTAACTGTTGAACACCTCTAGCAACATTGTAATGTTCTTCTCCAACTACTAATGGATCTAAAACTCTCGAGTTTGACTCTAATGGATCCACTGCAGGATAAATTCCTAATGCTGCAATACCTCTATCCAATACAGTTTTTGCGTCTAAGTGAGCAAATGCTGTAGCTGGGGCTGGGTCTGTTAAGTCATCAGCTGGCACATAAATAGCCTGAACTGATGTAATAGAACCATCCTTAGTAGAAGTAATTCTTTCTTGAAGTTGTCCCATTTCTATTGCAAGAGTTGGTTGATATCCAACCGCACTAGGCATACGACCTAATAAAGCTGAAACCTCAGATCCTGCTTGCGTAAATCTAAATATATTGTCAATAAATAATAATACATCTTGTTTTTCTTTATCTCTAAAATACTCTGCCATAGTTAATCCAGAAAGTGCAACTCTCATTCTAGCCCCAGGAGATTCATTCATTTGTCCATAAACTAAAACTGTTTTATCAAGTACACCTGAATCTTTCATCTCATGGTACATATCATTTCCTTCTCTTGTTCTTTCACCAACACCAGCCACAACACTTCTACCACCATGTTCTTTTGCTATATTGTGAATTAACTCTTGCATTAAAACTGTCTTACCAACACCAGCACCACCAAATAAACCTACTTTACCACCTCGTGCATAAGGACAAAGTAAATCTATTACCTTAATACCAGTTTCTAATATTTCTGTACTAGTTTGTTGTTGTTCAAATGTTGGCGCATTTCTATGAATTGGCATTCTTAGAATATCTTTATCTATTTCAGCTAATCCATCAATAGGATTACCTAAAACATTAAACATTCTTCCAAGAACTTCTTCACCAACTGGTACTTTAATTGGAGATTGTGTATCTAAACACTTCATACCTCTAACTAAACCATCAGTAGAACCCATCGCAATACATCTAACAATATCATCACCAACGTGTTGAGAAACCTCAACCACAAGAACTTCTGTTTCCTTCTTTATTTCTACCGCATTCTTTAAAGAAGGAATATTTCCCTCAGTAAATGCAATATCCACTACAGGACCAATTACTTGTACTATTGTTCCAATATTTTCTGCCATACTAATTCCTTCCTACAAAGCATCTGCGCCACTAACAATTTCAGTAATTTCTTGAGTAATTGCTGCTTGGCGAGCTTGATTATACTTTAATAATAGTTTTTCACTTAGTTCTTCCGCATTATCAGTAGCTGTTTCCATTGCTAATCTTCTAGAACCTTGTTCTGCTGTTTTTGTTTGAATCCATGTACTATATAAAACGTTGTGTATCATCATAGGCATTATCTCATTTAATATAGTATCTTCATCTGGTTCAAATATTGTTTCTACATTCTTTGTTCTATACTTAACTTCTCCACACTCCAAACAAGGTAATAATGTTTCAAGTTTTGGATCAAATGTAACAGTATTTACAAACTCTGTATACAACATTTGAATACCTGATATTTCATTGTTTAAAAACTTTTCAATACCTATATTAGCTAAAGCTTTAAGTAACTCATAATCAATATTATCTGAACTAATTTCATTATTAATTACATTAAATCCTCTATTTAATAGCCAACTTCTTTGTTTTTTACCAATTAATATAATTGGATCTTCTTTCTTTATTACTGTTTCTACAAGCTTCAACATATTTGAGTTATATCCACCACATAATCCCATATCACTACTAAAGATATATGTAAGTTTTGCTGGAGCACTTTTTTCCATCAAATAATGATTTTCACTATTTGGATTTCTAGAGATAATCTCATTAACAGTACCCTTAAGAATACTTGCATATTCACGATTCTTTTCCATAAACAATCTTTGTTTTTGAAGTTTAACTTTTGCGATTAATTCCATTGCACTAGTAATCTTCTTAGTTGAGTTTATAGAATTTATTCTACCCTTTAGTTTTTGTTTGTTTAAAGCCATAACTATTCTCCAAACATTATCTTAAATTCTTCAGAAGCATTCTTCATAATTTCATGAATTTTTTCTTCCACAAGTTTAGATATCTCTCCTGTAGTTTCAATTTCATTTAAAACATCTTTATGTTTTTCACTAAAAGTATGGTGCAATAACACTTCAAAGTTTTTAATCTTGTCAAGATCTATACCATCAATATAACCATGTTTAGCCGCAAATAAAGATATTACTTGTTTTGACATTGACATTGGTGAATATTGAGGTTGTTTCAATAGTTCAGTTACTCTAGCACCATGGTCTATTGCAGATTTAGTAACTGCATCTAAATCACTACCAAATTGTGCAAATGATAATAATTCATGGTATTGAGCTAAATCTAATTTTAATGAATTAGAAACACTTTTCATTGCTTTAGTTTGAGCAGCACTACCAACTCTACTTACTGATAAACCTGAATCTACTGCAGGTCTAACACCAGAGTTAAACAACTCATTTTGTAAGAATATTTGTCCATCTGTAATGGAAATAACATTAGTTGGAATATAAGCACTAATATCACCAGCTTGAGTTTCAATAATAGGAAGTGCAGTTAAAGAACCACCACCCAATTCATCATTTAACTTAGCAGCTCTTTCTAATAATCTTGAATGCAAATAGAAAACATCACCCGGATAAGCTTCTCTTCCTGGAGGTCTTCTTAGCAATAATGACATTGTTCTATAAGCAACCGCATGTTTACTTAAATCATCATAAATGATTAAAACATCCTTGCCTTCTTCCATCCACTCTTCACCAATAGCACAACCTGAATATGGAGCTATATATTGTAAAGGTGCACTTTCTGATGCTGTAGCCACAACAACTGTTGTATAATCTAAGGCATCAAATCCTTTAAGTTTTTCAACTATTTGAGCTACAGTACTTGCTTTTTGTCCAATAGCCACATAAATACAATTAACATTTTTACCCTTTTGATTAATAATAGTATCAATTGCAATTGCAGTCTTTCCTGTTTGTCTATCACCTATGATTAACTCACGTTGACCTTTACCAATAGGAATCATTGAATCTATTATCTTTAATCCAGTCATAAGTGGTTGATGCACACTTTTTCTAGTCATAACACCAGGTGCCACTCTTTCTACTGGTCTTGATTTTGTAGTTTCAATTGGTGCTTTACCATCAATTGCTTGACCTAGTGCATTAACTACTCTACCAAGCATAGCATCACCAACTGGAACCTCTACGATCCTACCAGTTCTTTTAACTGGATCACCTTCTTTTATATTAGTATCATTACCCAATATTACAGCACCAACATTACTAGCTTCAAGGTTTAATACCATTCCGTATATATCACCTTCAAAAACCAATAACTCACCTGCCATTGCATTTTCCAAACCGTATATTAAAGCAATACCATCACCAACAGTAATGACACTACCAGTTTCACTCACCTCAAGATCACTTTCATAGTTCTCTATTTGCGATTGAATAATTTTACTTATTTCCGCAGGTTTAATATTCACTCTTGGTTCACCCTCTTTCTAAATAACAGCCTTAGATATCATACTCTTCATATTTTTTATCTTTGTATCAATAGTATTATCTAAGATTTCATCTTTTAATATAATTCTAATCCCAGCTAAACAAGAAGGATCAACCACTTCCTTTAATTCAACTTTCTTGTTTAACCTCTTATCTAACATTTCTTTTATAGAAATAACTTCATTATCAGTTAGCTTAACTGCACTAACAACTTCAACAATTTCAATTCCTAAGGCATCATTAGACAACTTTTCAAATTCATCCACAATTTCAACTAAATAAGAAAACCTATCATTTTCTACAAGTACCTTAATAAAAGAAACAATATCCTTATCTTTTATAAATACCTTTTCTATGATAGCTAATTTATCTTCTTTTAAAACATCTGGATGACTTATCACTTTTATTAAATCTTTACTACTAACAAAGATTTCTTTCGCATCGTTTAGTTCGCTCTTAAAAGATTCAATTTTTGAATTTTTCTGTGCTATTGCGAAAATGGCATCCGCGTAATTTCTAGCAACTATGCTTGCCATTTACCTTCGCCTGCCTTATCAATAAAATCTTTTACATACTTTCTTTGTGTATCTGTATCAAGTTCTTTTTCAACTAGTTTTCTAGCAGCTAATAATGCGATATCACTCATTTCATCTTTCATCTCACCTAAAGCTTCACGCTTTTCTTGTTCGATGTCTTCTTGAGCTTTTACTTTTATTCTTTCCGCACTTAATCTAGCTTCTCTAATTATCTCTTCTGCATTCTTCCTTGCTTCTGCTTCAACTTTATCCATTACAACATTAGCTTGATCTTGAACATCAGAAACTTTTTGTTTTGCTTCTTTTAATAGTTGTTTACTTTCAATATCTCTTGCACTAGCATCATCTAGTTCTTTTTGTATAAGAGATTCTCTTTTTTCTAAATACTCTTTTACATAATTCCAAAAATACTTCTTTGCAAACATTACCATTAAAAAAGTTGATATAAGAACAAGAGTTACATCTACAAGATCCAATCTTAAATAATTATCAATATTAATCATTTGTAACTCCTTTACTTATAATTAACCTTTTAAGAAAATCAATATTAATGAAATAACTAATGAGTAAATACCAGTTGTTTCAGATAATGCGATACCAAGAACCATGATAGATCTAATATCTCCAATAGCTTCAGGGTTTTTACCAACAGCCTCACAAGCTTTACTAGCCGCAATACCCTCACCTATACCAGGACCAAGACCACCGATCATAGAAATCCCTGCACCTAAAAGTGCCATACCTTGAACAAAAAACTGATTAAATTCCATTTTAATATCCTCCTAGAAATTTAAATTTATACATCACTTGACTGTGATAAGAAAAATGATGCAATAGTAAAAAATATAAATGTTTGCATAAATGCTGAGAACACATCAAAATACATGTGTAAAAATGGAGTAACAACAAACGCTACTGCACTATACGGCATTAATGCTTTAATTAATACATATAACAAGCCAGTGATAATAGATCCACCAAGCATATTACCAAATAAACGTAAAGATAAAGATAAAGGTAACGCTAAATCCCCAGCCACATTTAAAGGAAATAAGAAAGGTAAAGGTTCAAACATTCCTTTAATCTTACCTAAAATGCCATGTAACTTTATATCAGTCGCATGAATTAAAATTATCATTACCATACCTAAAGTACCTGTAACACTTAAATTAGAAGTAGGTACTTGTAAACCTATCAAACCCATAAGGTTACTTAAAACAACCGCAAGCATTAATGTTCCAAATAAAGGAACATGTTTCCAAGTTAAGTCCTTTAAGTTTCCACCAATAACACTTAAAGCAGTTTTTGCAAGTATTTCAAACACTAATACAACTCCTTTAGGAGCTTTGCTTGGATCTGCTTTTTTTATTTTATTTCCAGCCCATATTAATGTAATGGTTATTATTAGACATAATGTTAACCAAATTATTATACTTTGATGTATAAAAAATTGATTATCACCAATACTAACTAGTAATCCTTCCATATTAAGCCCCTTTCTTAATCATAAATTGCATTATATAAACTATGACATTAATTATTGAAAAACCAATAAGTAAAGCAAATACATTTAAATCATACTGTAAAGCAAAGAAAATAACTATACCATAAAATACCAATCTGCCCACATAGTTAACAGAAGAAAGATAAGATTTGCCTGAATTTAAAACATTGTTTGCTCCTTGAATGATTGCTAGAAACCCTAACAACCTTGAAATAGCACCCACCATTATTCCTCCAACAATTTTATAGTCATTAAATATAAACCATGAAATTACTGATAATAATATAGATACTAATAAACCATATAAGATTATCTTCTTATATAAATCTCTCTCACTCATTTTTCACCTTTAACCAATATATATAAACTACCAAATATTACATATATTATTAATCCAATCATTATAAATGGAGTTGTATTAAATTTATTATCCAGTATATTACCAACTACAACACCAACTAATAATCCTACAATAAGTCTTCCTATAAATTTTAATACAGGTTTACTCATTATTTAGTACCAAAGATTCTATCTCCTGCATCTCCTAAACCTGGAACAATATAACCTTTTTCATTTAACATTTCATCCATTGCGGCTAAATATATCTCAACATCTGGATGCGCTTCTAACACTGCCTTAGCTCCTTCAGGTGCTCCAACTAAACAAACAAGTTTGATATTAGTAGCTCCACGTTTTTTTATCATATCTATAGCCGCTACAGCACTACCTCCAGTCGCTAGCATTGGATCCAATACCATACATACTGCATCAGGTAAATTACTCGGCATTTTTGCAAAGTATTCATGAGGAAGAAGTGTTTCTTCATCTCTATACAATCCAATAAATCCAACCTTTGCTGTAGGAATTAAATCTGTAATACCATTTACTAGTCCTAAACCTGCTCTAAGTATAGGTATTAATACAACATCTTTAGATAACACCTTTGTATCACATGGCCCCATCGGTGTTTCTACTGTAATATCTTTTGTAGGTAAATCCCTACAAATTTCATAAGCCATTAGACCCGCAATTTCATCAAGATTTTGTCTAAAGTCTTTTGTGCCTGTGTTTTTATCTCTCATATGAGCTAACTTATGAGTTATTAATGGATGATCTAGTACATTTAACATATATTTCTTCCTTCCAATCTAAGTAATTATAACATTGTGAGTATTAAAGTAAAAGTGAACAAGTTAAAAAATATTATTTACTTATTGTTTCTATTATTATCGGTAAAACTTGTTTTTTTCTAGAAATAATATTACTTGCGAAAGTATCTATTAATACATCTTGGAAACCTTCTTCAATAACCCAAGACTTTTTACCCGTGTATAGAAAATGTGATCCTGTTCCTAAAGGATCTGTAAACATGATTAATATCAAATCATATTGTTGAGTTATTACAACTTCATTTAAATATTTTAAGAAGTCTTCTCTAATCTTAAAGAATTCTGCACTATCCTTACACTGACTTTGTCCAATCGCAACTCTACAATCTTCTATTCTAAATTCTTTAAAATCATCATAAAGAAGTTCTAGATGTGATTTATTAACTATTGAATCAGAAGACATAACCATTTCTTGACTAAGTTGTTCAATTGATAATTTAGATATTGCACTTAACCTTTTTGCAATTTCAATATCATCTTCTGTAGTTGTAGGTGATTTTAAAGATAATGTATCACTAATAATGGCACCTAATAATAAACCTGCCATATATTTATTTAATTCTACCTTATTCAATAAATATTGTTGGGCTATAATTGTCGCAGTAGCTCCTACTGTTTTTGCGACAATATTTATTGGGTTACTAGTTTCTATACCACCAAATCTATGATGGTCAACTATCTCTATTATTTCACCATATTCAATATCATTAACTGATTGAGGTATTTCGTTATGATCTACAAGAATATATCTTTTCTTTTCATAATTAAACAAATGAAATCTACTAATTGCATTTATAACTTCATCTTTTTCATTAATTACAGGATATGTTCTAAATCTTGTTTTAGCCATTCTATTGCTTGCTTCTTCAACAGTTTCACTGTTTTTAAACACAATTACATCCTTTGTCATTACCTCTTTTACACTTGGTGATTGAAATATTATTTGACTGCAAGCAAGAGCTGTAAGAGGTGTATGAATTATACTTACATTGCCTTCTTGAGCTTTAGAAAGAGTCACATTATCAACCCAAGCTTCTCCACACACAATTATTAATGATGCTTTAGCATCAATTAAGTATCTTTGTATATCAGGATTATTACCAACAATAACTATTGCATCCTTATAAACATGTCCATTATCAGACAAAGAAGGCAATAGGAAAACCTCTCCACTAGGATTAAAGTTTTCACTCTTATTATAAATATCACCTTTTAAAGTATCTTTAATATTATCTAAAGAAGCACTTTTCATAAGGTTTTTTAATACTTCAGGTTTACCTGTCCATAAACTAGTAAGATCTGAAATAGATACTATTCCAAGCAATTTCTTTTTTTCATCTACTACAAATACACCTTTATTCTTTCTTTTCAATACTTCATCTAAAGCTTGTTTCATAGTAAAATCTTTCGATATTAAAACAGCTTCATCCTTGTCTATTTCTTTTAATAAACATTTTGCACTATAAATTAGTTCTGGTTGTTCAAAGTTGAATTTCTTCAGCAAATACTTAGTTTCACTATTACAATCACCAAGTCTGCACGCAAGTGTATTAACACCTAACTCCTTTTTTAAATTAGCATATGCGATAGCGGATACTATTGAATCACAGTCAGGATTTTTATGCCCAACTACATAAACTGGTTTTTGCATGTCGTCTCCTTAAACTCTTATATAAAAAGTATAACATTTTGCTAAAATAAAAAAATATTATAAGCATAACAATACTTATATTTACAACAAAAAAGATAGCCAGTAGGCTATCTCAACTATTTATATCTCCAACTTGTCTAAGTAGTGATTTTATGTAAAAACTATAATCTTTCTTTAAATAGACCCCTTTGATTTTATTTTTATCAGAAATCCATGTCGATAACAAATTACATAAAGTAGGCAAATCTTTGTCCCCATCCTTTTTAGTTTTAATTAGAGTAATTGTAGTTATTACTTCTTTATGCCATATAATTGGATTCTCTAAATACCCAACAAAGAAGATAGGATTTTTACACACTCTATTTATATCCTGTAACATCAAAATCCCATTTCCTAATTCAATATCTTTAAATTGGATATTTTTCGATCTTTCTTTATGAAATACATTAATTTCTTTTAAATAACTTATAAGACTTCCCATTACTTCTTGCCTATTATATCCTTTAATTCCAAATTTCAAATATTCTAGTTTAAAATACTTATTTAACTCAATATTTTTTATTGTTTGTAGATGAAATAAATTTCTTATTTCATCTACAAAATGCGGATTTCTAATATCTACAATATTATTGTTATTCAATTCTTGAAAAAGTGCATTATTAGATGTGACAACTAAATCAACATTATTAATTTGTTTTTTTAATTCGTGCGCATTCTCAAAAGTAGTCACTTTATATTTAGGTAAATAGAAATTGTTTTCTAGTTGATTAATAAACATCAAATTCTCAGCCCTTCCTCTAGAGCTTACAAATCCTATTATTTTTGTTTTATTTCTTTGTTGTTTTAATATTTCACCGTTAAAGTAGTAAACTAATAACACAAATTCATCCATCGGTATTTCTAAACTATAATATTTTTCAATTATTTCAACCGCCGACATTGTCATTTTACATCCAAATAAATACTTCCTTAGGTGTTCGTAATCTATTTGTATATTTGTAGACATTTTATTTTTCACTCTTTGTATTAATGCTGCAATATGGAGTTTTAAAGCATAAATAAATTCCTTTTCATTTTCAAAGTCTATATCAAAATTTGTTTTTGATTCTATAATGATATCTTTTATAACTTCTTCTATTCCATCTGTTTCATTGATTAATCTATCATCATAATACACCTGTTTATTTTTAATTTGATTAAAGATATAAAACATCGTGTGACTATTTATTGGTATGTTAAAATCCTCAATTATAAAATCAATATATCTTTTTGTTAATTCGAAAACTTTTTTATCATTAAAATTGGTATTTGGATAAATTAAGTTAAAACCATCCATTTCTCGTAATAATGCTATCAGTGTAAAAGATGCAATATTATGAATAGTATAATCGGATAAAACTATCCCATCTTTGATAGATTCAATTAATTTGTTACTTAAATACTCTTCATCTAATCCAATGATATTAGATTTTAGATTTGAGTAGTATTCAAAAATTAAATTTCTTATATCCAATTCTAAACCTTTGAATTTTATTATCTTATCTTTAGTCATTACTAGTTTCACTTCAAAATCTTCGGATATTTCTTTTACTGATTTTAAATCATTCCTTAATGTTGACAAACTAATATACATCTCATCTGCTAAATCCTCAAAATTTACCCCATCATAATAATCAATTAGTTTTTTTATTATATATATTACCCTATCGTAATTGGTTGAAAATGATTTGATTGAATCTACAGATTCATTAATTGTTGTAATAATATCTTTGGGTGAAACTTTTGATTTTGATAATTCTAAACTATACCCTAATCCAGGTGTAGAATTAATTAAAATATTAAAAACCTCAAGCTTTGATCTTAATAAAGAAATATCATTTTTAACTGTTCTTACAGACACATTTAAACTATCGGAAATTTCTTTAGCTGTAATAGTATCTGTTTTATTTAATAAATATAATATTAATGATTCTCTTTTGTTTAAATTCATAAATATGCCCTTTTATTTAAGTATACTAAAACCTCGCCATTATAGTTAATAAATCATAATGTAGCGAGGTTTTGATTTTAAAATATTTTTATAAATACTCCAATTAATGCCACCACAATTGTAAACAGTAATACAAATGTAGAGCTCTTATTGTTCTTTAAGAATTTAAACATTAGTAATGTATATAAGAATGGTAATAATTTTGGGAATATTTGATTAATATAATCTTGTATTAAGAATGAAGATTCTCCCATATTAATACTTAATGGTGTAGTTAAGTTAACCATTGAAGCAGTCATAGCCCCAATAACAATCAAACCTATAATATTCGCTGCTTTTGATATTTTTTGCATAATTCCTGAATCATTTGCTTTTGTTAGTACATTTGTACCAAAATTATATCCAATTACCCCGCCATAATATCTGATAATAAAGTGAGGCACGTTAAATAATAATAGGAACAAGATAGGACCAAGAATATTTCCCTGTGCAGCCAGTGGTAACCCAATACCAATAGCAATGATTCTAAGTGTTCCCCAGAACATTGAGTCTCCAATTCCTGCAAATGGTCCCATTAAACCAACCTTTATTGCATTTATAGAATCCTTATCAAAATCTGGATTTTGACTAGCCTCTCTCTCCATAGCTGTTGCAACACCTGTAATAATTGGAGTAACATGAGGAGTTGTATTAAAAATAGCCATGTGTCTTGTTAATGCTTCAGCTTGTTCTTCTTTTGTCTTATAGTACCTTTTTATCGCTGGCCACATCCCAATTGCATAACCAAGAGCTTGTTGTCTTTCATAATTATAACTAGCTTCTAAGTGAAATGAATACCAGAATATTTCATTGAACATTTTCTTTTCATCAGCTGTATTTACTATTTTACTCATCAAATAAATCCTCCAATTCTTTATCTTCTAAACTAGATGTTGATAGCTCAGATTTGTTTACTCCAACTTCAAACACTATTAAGAACGCTAAGAATACTCCTAATATAGTAATTGCAACTATTGGCAAATTCATATAAGTAACTAAAATAAACCCTAATAGAAAGTATAAGAAAGTTTTGCCTTCTAACATTGGTTGTAATAATAACGCAAATCCCACTGCTGGCAATAAGCCTCCAGCAACTTTTAAACCATTCATTACTGTTGGTGGAATAGCATCAACAAACTTAGAGACAACATCAGAACCCAAATATACAGCAACAAACCCTACTGCAAAATACATTAAACACTGCAATATTAATCCACCAATATTTAAAGAAATCATTCCTTTTATATCTGCTTTTTCAGCTAATTTAACCGCAAAATCCATAAACCAACTTCTTACAATAAAAACGATAACCTTTAACGATTGTGCAAGAATTGAAATAGGCAAAGCTAAAGTTAGTGCAATCTCCGCTCCTTGATTAGTAACAATCGCAAATGCTGTTCCTAATCCTGCACCAACAAGTACATCCGGTGGAACAGATCCACCAATTTGGATTGCCCCCATAAAAATTAACTCTAAACTTGCTCCTGTAATTAAACCTGTTGTAACATCTCCTAATACTAAACCAACACATGTAGAAGTAACAATTGGTCTAATTACCATTGGTGTTCCAAGCATCTTCTCTAAAAACCATAAAATACCTAAAACAGATCCAACCAATAATGCTTCAGTCATAAAGAACCCCCTTCCATTTTAAAGACTAAATTTTTGTCTTAATGACTTATAATTTTGAATATTCTCTGATGGCGTTTGTCTAACTTCAATTTCATACCCTAAGATTTCTATCTTGTCTAAGTATTCAATATCTTCTGAATTTAAATAAACAGCTCTTGAAAACATTTTTTTATCATCAGCACTCTGTATACCACCTAAATTAATTTTTGGTTTTTCTTTAATTAGCGAAAGTAAATCATATACATCTTTTGGATTAGCACAAATCACTAAAACTTTAACCTTTTCTAATTTTGGATTATTTACAAGTTCTGCTGCTGCTGTAATAGATCTAATCGCTAACTTTACACCTGGTGGAACCGCCATTTTTAATGCTGCTTTTCTTATTTCATCATTCGAGGCGCTATCATTAGCAATTACAATGGCTTCATAACTTAATGCTGATTTCCAGCTATAAGCAACTTGTCCATGTAATAATCTGTCGTCAATTCTTACTAATTGAATCATATTTATACCTCCTAGAAATCAAAGTCATCACCTTGATTAATTTCCATTTTTTCTACATATAATAATTGTTGTCTTGCACTTTCTATAACCCCATTTATAAATTCTTTTGTTATATTTTCTTCGTTGGCTAATGATAGTTCAAGAAGTACAGGTAAATTCACTCCTGATATAAGATGAAATTTACTAATGTCATAATTATTCACAAAATATTGATTTACACTACCACCCATTAAATCTGTAAACACAATTAATTTCTCTTTTTCTAAATCAATTTTATCCATAACATTTTTAATAGAATCTTCTAATGATTCTTCTGTAGTGTATGCGTTTATAAACTCTACATTTTCTTTAGGACCCATGATTATTTCCAAAGAACTTTTTATACCTTTAGCAAATTCACCATGTGATGCAATTAATATTCTCATCATTTCCCCTCCATATGTTTATTAATATATTTTGTAAGATGAGGGAAAACTGGTTTAGTTAAATCTCTCCCTTTTTCCGTAGATATGTAATAAGCAACCACTTGAAAGAATGTAATATATTCAATAAAATCAAAATAACTTGATTTTATATTTAAACTTATAAACTTTTTTTCATTAGTATCTATTAATACCCAAACATTATTTGTCACTTCATTTTGAATAAATTCATATATTGAATTAAATTTTGCATATTCCTGACTTTCTCTACTCAAAATAAAATATCCAGTATCTTTATTAAATGCATTTTGAGGACCATGTATTGACTCTTCTAATTCAAAACTATTAGAGAAAATAGGTAACATTTCCATGAATTTAATATCTGCTTCTTTTGCAATTGCATATAGATTATCCGCTCCTATAAACAAGTAATTTTTTAGACTTAAGAGTGTATCTTTGTTAGCAAAATAAAATTCCTCTGCAACTGAAACTATATTTACAAAATTAGAAGTAACATTTCTTAAATCGTTTGTTATTTTTTCTTTGCTCCACCCTGATAATATCGAGCCAATTATTATTAAAGTTATACAAGTAGCATCAAATCCTATAGTTCTAAATATGAATGGTTCTTTTTGAGATCCCATATCAATCGTACAATCACTTAGTTTTGAAATTGGTCCATCAATGTATTCAGTTATAAATATATGATTAAATCCATATTCTTTAATTTTTTCTAAACTTTTGTATACCTGTGTAGTTACTCCTGTTTGAGAAATCAATATAAATAATGAATCAGTTTCAAATAAACTGAAATTTGTATAGTTTAAAAAGTCGTTTGAATAGAATAATTGAACACTTATTCTAAATTCATTTTCATACATCTTTTTTACTGTCAGACCAGCGTTATATGAAGTTCCAGAAGCTACAATAATTATTTTTTTATATTTATTTTTGTAGTTTTCTAATTTATGTTCAATTACATAATAGTTATTAATAATTTCTTCTACTATATTTGGTAATGTTTTTATTGTATCCAGCAAAGTCATAAAATCATCTCCTTATAATCTCATTGTATTTATTTAATTATTGCTATTCAAATTAAAAATTGCACTATTTAAAGTGCAATTATTTATTTGTTGAGTGTTTTTGATCTAATAACTTAAATCCTCTCCATTTGTTTCTGTAACTTTCTTAAACCAATAAAATGATTTCTTTTTATATCTATTTAAAGTACCATTCCCTTTATCATCCATATCCACATATATTATTCCGTATCTTTTTTTCATTTCTCCTGTAGATAATGAAACTAAATCAATAGGTGCCCACATTGTATAACCAATAACTGGAACCTTATCTATTAATACTGCTTTCTTCATTTCTTCAAAATGTCTTGCGAAATACTTAATTCTATAATCATCATCTATAGTATTATCATCCTTTAAAACATCTATATCTCCCATTCCATTCTCTACTATAAATATAGGTTTTTGATATCTATCATAAACTTCATTTAATGTATGTCTTAATCCAATAGGATCTATAGTCCAACCCCAATTAGTTTCTTCTAAATAAGGATTTGTTTCTCCTCCAGAAAAGCCCATTGCTTGAGTTAATACAGTATCTTTGCCAACAACCATAGATCTATAATAACTAAATGAAATATAGTCTAATGTTCCATTTCTTAATATCTCTTCATCACCTTCTAGAAAGTTAATAGTAACTTCTTTTTCTTTTAAAATCATATCCGCATAATTAGGATAATAACCTCTAGCCATTACATCCACAAACATTAGATTCATTCTTCTTTTTTGATAACAAGCTTCTACATCTTCTGGTGCACTTGTCTTAGGATAGAATTGACTCATTGCATACATAGTCCCAAACATGTTGTTACTGTCTATTTCATGTCCTAGTTTAACTGTTAAAGCACTTGCAATAAACATATTATGTTTTGCATTATACACAGTTTGATGGTCATGTTTATGTGTTCCAATTTGTGCATATCCACTTAAAATATTAAGTTCATTAAATGTTAACCAATACTTGCATCTTCCTTTAAATCTTTCTAGTAATGTCTTTGCGTATTTCACATAACATTCAACTACATATCTACTAGACCATCCATCATACTCTTTTGCTAGATAATCAGGTAATTCATCATGACAAATAGTAATTAAAGGTTCAATATTATACTTTTCTAATTCAGTTAATACATTGTCATAAAACTTTAAACCCTCTTCATTTGGTTCTTCTTCTATTCCTAATGGATAAATTCTACTCCAACAAATAGAAAATCTATATACTGAAAACCCTGCCTCTGCCATTAATTTAATATCTTCTTTGTATCTATGATAAAAATCTACTGCCCTATGACTTGGATAATAAACGTCATCATACAACTCTGTTTCACTACCTTCAGGTAAAGTAGCCCTTGTAGGAACCTCACCTCTACTACCATCCTTTAGTTTTAATGTAATCATCCTTGATCTTTGTGCACTTCCATCTGTCTCAAAATCATGAGTTGTTAGACCTTTACCACCTTCTAAGTAAGCACCTTCATATTGAAAGTCAGCTGTAGCTCCACCCCATAAAAAACCTTTTGGAAAACTAGTCATTTTCTTACCTCCTAATAACTAAAAAGCAAACCCAAAACAATAAGTAATGGATTTGCTTGATTATTGTATAAAGTGATACCTTCTATATAAATTATAGCATATTATTTAATATCTTTTAATATATTTAAATAATTCAAAGATTCAATAGTATGATTAATATACTTTGTTTCATTTAAGTTTTCTTTTGCATAATCTAAAGTATTCTTTATACTTTCTTTTTCAAAAGAGCTCTTAGTTTCTTTATATCTATCAACTAAATGAGGAATACTTTCATATCCATAAGTATAATAATTAATTTCTATATTTTTATAATTGTAATTGTAACTAACAATCAAATTACCAATATTTACATAACACATAATAAGAAATACGAATGAACCTATTAAAACACTAATCTTTGTATAATTAATATTTTTAAATAAACCTATAATAAATAAAGTTACCGTAATAAACAATAAAAGCATAAACACTAATGCATTAACTCTTAAATATGTTAAGCCATAAATGTTTATATAAACAAATAACCTAAGTATAGCTAAAGATATCATAACCAATGTTTGAATACCTATAACACTTAATAAAGTTTTAATTGTTTTATCTTCTTCAACACTTAACCATCTACTAGTAATAAATAATACAAAGTTTATAAAACATACAACACATAATTCATAGAAACCACTCTTTGCATAACTAGAAATATCTGAAGGTGATGAAGTTACTATTTGATAATTAAAATAGGTATAAGAAACACTAATTAGATATATTAAATAAACTAACACAAAACATATTAAGACAGTTTTTATTACTATATTATCTAAATATGGTTTAATATTACTCTCATTTGATTCTTCTTTATTTGTGTTTGTATATAAAGCACTAAAGAAACCACTAGCTAATATAAAAGATATAATTAAATTAAATATATTTAAATCTTCTAAGAATTTAAAACTTGTAAATAAACTCCATATTTTATTAAAAGTACTATCTGTATTTGAAAGCAATGATATTACAATTAGTAATACTGGAAATGCAATAACTAATCCATATAAAACATTCATTGTCTTCTTATCTTTTATTGATACCTTTGGAAACAAATTAACACTTAATAAATAAAGTTTTGATAAAGGTCTAAATAGTACTTTAACCAATAAATCTTTTAGTATACTTTGATCTAGTTGTTTGCTTGTTCTTGAGTTACTAACAACAACTAACCAATAACCTAAACTAGCAAGTAAAACTAACATCTTTACAAAGCTAATTCCTGTACCATTAAATACTGAAAATGATAACCCTATCAACAATACATAAGCCATATAATAATAGCTTTCTTTTGTAATGCTTATTTCATGTTTTTTAATATACCAATAAGATAACGCACTTATTAATACAGTAAATATTGTTATAGAAAACCCCAATCCATATAATCTAAATAAATTATCTAAATAAAAATATGAAATTACCCACATTAGTATTGCGGTAATAAAATTAATATTATTCTTCATAAACATACTCCAATATATCTGAAGGTTGACAATTAAGTTCTTTACATAATGCATCTAAAGTACTTAATCTAATAGCCTTAGCTTTTCCTGTTTTTAAAATTGAAAAATTTGCTTGTGTTATATCTATCTTTTCTGCTAGTTCTTTGGCTGATATCTTTCTTTTTGCCATAATGACATCTAAGTTAATTCTAATTGCCATAACTATACCGTTAAGTCGTTCTCTTCTTTAATTTCTAAAGCTCTAGAGAAGACATTCTTTATAACTCTTAACAACATACCCATAAAGATACCAACCACAAATATAACAAACCAAGCATAGTAGTAGAAAGTAGATAATAAGCCAACCAAAGATATCACAAAACAAGCCCAACTAATATATCTTAATAATTGAATATTCTCTAAAGTAAATATTTCTTCTTCATCGATATTATTAACTAACTTACTTAAGTTACTCATAATATAAAACCCTACCAATAATACAAAGTAACTACTAAAAATAAATAAAAGCAGATATTTATCTAAACTAGTCCTTAATATCCTAAAAGATCCATACATTTTATAATTATTAAAAAACCAGTATCCAAAAATAGCTAATCCAACTATACTTAACTGAATAATTATTATTAGATACTTTGTGATAGTCACAGACTTATGATTATTCCATTTCATAACATACCTCCTGTGACTAATATAATATATAAATTATCGTATTGCAATAATTATTTATTGTTTTACGATAATTTTATTAATTAATTTCCACTATTATTGTTTCTTGATTGTTCGTCTTTTAAGCAATCTACACCAATTGTGACAGCTAATACTACATCAATATAGTACTCATCATAAACATCAATTGTATAAGTATCTGCAAAAGATAGGAATTTTTTATTAATTTGAGCAATAATTTCTCCACCTTTTACAATTTGGAAATCTAAATCAAACCAATCTCCAACTAAGGTTAAATCTAATCCACCTGAATCAATATCAATTTCTCTTTTAAACAAATTAAATCTACTTTGCATAACAATGTTACTACCATCTCTAAAGTTAATATTAAATTTAGGTAAAAAATTAAATATTTCTTTATCAATTGAAAATACGTATTCCCCACTAGGATCAGTAACGTTTACTGTAAACCCTAGAAACTTTAAATCCTCTTCAACATGATATAAAACATCATCATTTTCATCAAAAACATCATAGCTATCTGTAATCTTAAATACTTTTTGTTTGAAATATAACTGTTTCATAATATGCCTCCTCATTAATACATATTATTGATATTATCGAATATATTTGATTCAATTTCAATAATATCTTTTACTTCTATATTTAATCCATCTTTGAATTTCACAATAAAATTATACTCATCTATATCTTTTAGTATTCCAATATGTTTGATATATCTGCCACCTTTTTTAGTTTTATCTTTTTTAAAGTAAGTAATAATAACATTCAATTCTTGTTTTATATTATCCTTAAGTATCATTAACTTCTCATTAATAAAGTATTTATCATAATCGTCTAACTCTATTTTTTCTTGTGTTAATCGTGCTGTTTCTTTAATTGAAGCATCATATCCAGAAAGGGCTGAAAATGGTGCAAATTGTGCAGCCCTATTAATCCTTTCCATTGGTATTCTTTTCTTTGAAGTAGGTCTGGGCAAGTTAATAATATCTTCATATTCTTTCATGCTTTATGACCTCCTATTTGTTTATTTCTATCTAAAGTAGTCGCATCTTCTTCTAAATTCATACCTTTTAAAATAGAATTCTTACCATACTTCTTTTTTATATTTAATACAGCATTTTGTAATTTCTTTTCCTTTTCTAAATTATTATCTTCATTACTTTCTTGTTTAAATAAATCTAATTGATCAAAAGCTCCTATATCTTTTAATTGTTGTTCACTTAAAATTCTTGTTGCCGCAATACTAACTCTTCTTACATATAGACTTTTATCCACAATTCTATCAAATAAGTCTATTACAGCTTTTGTGATTAGTTTTGTTGATGATGTATGAATATCTAAATTAGTACTACCATGAGCATGTTTAGGAGTTTTCCTACCATAATAATCAAGATGAACTTCTCCTTTATAATTTTCACTAATATTTTCTATGTCATATCCAATTGTTAATACAAATTGATTACTTACTATGCCTTTATCAACCATATCCAAAGTAAGTAAATCAACCATTTCTTTTACAATTAATTTAGCTTTTTTATAAGGATATGGCTTATGTAGTACTTGTCCCATACCTAAGGATTTAGAACTTGGTCTATAGTTTTTTATGTCTTCCATAGTACAAGGTTCATATCCCCATGCATGATCTATTAATAGTTCCGCATTAACACCAAATAACTTATATAATAAATCTTCGTTTTCTAAGGAACATCTTGCGATATCTCCCATTGTATATAAACCGTTTTCTTCTAATTTATTGCTATAACCTTTACCAACTCTCCAAAAATCAGTTAAAGGTTTATGGTCCCAAAGGTTATGTCTATATGATATCTCATCAAGAGAGGCTAGTCTTACACCATTCACATCAGGTGCTAACTTCTTAGCCACTATATCCATCGCAACCTTGCTTAAATATAAATTAGTTCCTATTCCTGCAGTCGCAGTTATACCAGTGGTTCTTAAAACATCCACAATCATTTTCATCGCAAGATCTTTTGCGGTAGTTTTGTATGTATTTAAATAACTAGTTACATCTATAAAAACTTCATCAATTGAATATACATGGATATCTTCACTTGATACATACTTTAAATAAACATTATAAATCCTAGAACTATATTCAATATATAAAGCCATTCTTGGAGTAGCGATTATATAATCAATAGCTAAGTTGTTATTAATCTTTAAATCCACATCATAATAACTACTTCCTGTAAATTTCTTATATTTATTTATTTTAGATCTCTCTTTATTTAGTTCTTTAACCTTTTGTTCAACTTCAAACAATCTTGGTCTGGCTGATATTCCATATGTTTTTAAAGAAGGAGATACAGCTAAACAGATAGTTTTATTAGTCCTACTATTATCCGCAACCACAAGGTTAGTTGTAAGAGGATCTAAGTCACGTTCTATACATTCTACAGACGCATAAAAAGCTTTTAAATCAATCGCTATATATTGTTTATTTGACATAGATACTCCTTCCTTTTAAAAACCCTCTATGTTTAATTAGAGGGAATAAATATTAATAAAATTGATGATTTGAAGTTAAGTTATAAACTTCTTTCTTAACTTCTTCTTTTACTTCTTCATTATCAGGGTTCTTTAACACTTTAGAAATTAATTTAGCAACTAATCTAAAATCATCTTCATTAAACCCTTTAGTTGTCATTGCGGCACTACCTAACCTTATCCCACTTGTAATAAAAGGTTTTTCACTATCATAAGGAATAGTATTCTTATTACAAGTAATATTTACATCATCTAGTAATCTTTCAGCCTCTTTACCGCTCATTCCTATAGAAGACTTCACATCAACGCTAATTAAATGATTATCAGTACCACCAGTTACTATTCTAAAACCTTCTTCTTTTAGTGTTTCACATAAAGCTTTACAATTTTTCACAACATTTTGTGCATATTCTTTAAATTCTGGTTGAAGCGCTTCATTAAAACAAGCAGCTTTACCAGCTATCACATGCATTAAAGGTCCACCTTGAATACCAGGGAAAACAGTCTTATCAATAATCTTACCGTATTCTTCCTTACAAAGAATGATTCCACCTCTAGGTCCTCTCAATGTTTTATGTGTTGTACTAGTCACAAAATCCGCATAAGGTATTGGTGAACTATGAACCCCAGCCGCAACTAAACCAGCTATGTGAGCCATATCAACCATCATATACGCATTAACTTCATCACATATTTCTCTAAATCTTTTGAAATCTATTTCTCTAGGATAAGCACTAGCACCAATAACAATCATCTTTGGTTTAATTTCTTTTGCTTGTTTAAGTACTTCATCATAGTCAATCATTTCAGTTTCTTTATTTACACCATATGAATGAAAATTATAAAGCTTACCACTAAAACTCATACTAGAACCATGAGTTAAATGTCCTCCACAACTTAAATCCATTCCTAAAACAATATCATTTGGTTCAAGTACAGCCATATAAACAGCCATATTAGCTTGAGACCCTGAATGAGGTTGTACATTAACGTGTTGTGCACCATATATTTTCTTTAATCTATCTATCGCAAGGTTTTCAACCATATCAACATATTCACACCCACCATAATATCTTCTTGATGGATAACCTTCCGCATACTTATTTGTAAGAACACTTCCTACAGCTTCTAAAACATCTTTAGACACAAAATTCTCGGAAGCTATTAACTCAATATTATATTTTTGTCTTTCTACCTCTAAATTCATTGCGTCTAACAATTCTCTATCCATCATAAAATCCTCCTTGATATTAATATATACAATACACCAAAAACACTATTTAAAAAAGTGAATTTTAGTTATTTATCACATTTAAAATATCTTCTAAAGAAATAGGTCCTTGCCTTAATATCATTATTTCTTCATTACTTAAATCTAATATAGTACTAGCCTTGTCATTACCAGGAATACCTCTAACAATAAGATCAGCTAACTCTTTATTTTCTATCTCTTCTACACTAGTACAAACTGCTTCATTTGATTTATTTGCGCTTGTTAAAAATATTGGTTCATTTAGTTCTTCAATTATTTTCTTTATGTAATTATCACTTGCTATTCTTATTGCAAGAGTTTTCTTTGAGTCATTAACCCAGCCTTCAACATTATCCTTCTTTTTCAATATTACAGTTAAAGGACCTGGCATTAATGTTTTAATAATCTTTTCATTCCTTTTAGTAATAATTGATATATTCTTCATCATTTCTATATCACTAACCATTATTGGAAAAGACTTTTCTTGTGGCCTATTTTTTTTGTTTATTAAATTCTCTTTTGCGTTTTTAGAAGAAAACCTAACAGCTAGTCCATATACTGTATCAGTAGGATAAGCGATGACTGCATCATCTTTTAAAACTTTTACAATTTCATTAATATCATGTTTTTCTACTATCTTCATACTTATACCTCATTATTTATTATATTCTAGATATGGTAAAATACTACTAAGGAGTTACTATGGAACAAAAATATTATGAAAAAAATAAAAGTAATAATAGTGAATTTTTAAAAGCAATAAGCAGTGTAAATTCTGACAAAGAATATTCAGAGTTAGAGTATATTTCTCAAATCATTGATGAAACAGATAAGTATTCAGATTTATATGCCTTATCAATTTCAGGAATTTTCTTTTCTATATCATTATTATCATTTCTTTCTAATCTAGGATTTATATTGTTTTTAGATTCATTAGTTATGTTTTCTTTATTATTTTTCTTAGTATCTATTATTATTTGTGTATGGCAAATAGTTAAAAATAAAAGAAGATTAAATATAAATAGAGAGAATTTATCATTCCATAGAATTAGTAGTTTTGATAAAGATATTCTATATGAATTATATGAGAAAAGAAAAAGTGATAATAAGGTAGGATTTATTATTGGAGTAATAACATTATTAATAAGTATTGTTATAGCAATCATGTTAGTAAGTACTGTTTTATCAGATTATGTATTTGCGATATTCTATTTAATATTAACTTTTGGATTGTTTATACTATTAAGAACTAATGGAAGAAGAAAAAACATTAAAATATTACTTGATACTTCCCAAGTTTAGGAGGCTGCTATGAATGATGAATATAATAAAATACATAACCTTATATTAAGGGTTGATAGGCATGCGGATATGTTTGCGTTTTTTTTTGCTAGTATTCCATTTATATATTCAATAATTATTATAGTCATAGAACTTTTTCCTAATTTTTATTCTAATATTATTGTTTTTATATTTTTATTTATATTTTTTCTAAGTTTATTAATTTTATTAACAAAAAATATACAATCTCAATATTACAAAATGTTAAATGAAAGAGATAAACTAAGTAGTTTAAATATACAAGACAAAGATAGTGTAGAAATCCTATTAAGGCAAAGAAAATCAAAAAACAAATTTAGCTATATCATTTTATTTATATCTATAGTAATTATATTTACATTAATAGGTTTCACTTATAAAAGTAATTATATAAAACTATTACATTGTATATATTATTTAATGTTTACTTTTGTGTTGTTTTCAATGATTAAAACTTTTGAAAGAAGAAAAAATATAGAATCATTGTCAAACAAGATTTAGAATAATGATGAATTTATGTTAATATATTTTAAGGAGTAAAGATTATGAGCCAACAAAATTATGACAGTCAAAATGATGTTTTAAATCAAGAAGCTCTTATGAGTGCATTAGATGAAATATCTAAAGAAAGTAAAGAGCTTGATACACAAGCAGTAAATAAAATAAAAGGATCTTTTAATAAATCATATGATCCATACACACCATTAGAAAAAATAGCACCAGTAATTGATGAAGCAGATAAGTATTCAGATATGTCCGCTTTAGGACTAGGTGGAATATTTTTTAGTCTTGCGCTATTTTTCTTCTTTATAATGTTTGCACAATATAGTGACTTTTTTAGTGTATTAGTTGTTTTTGGTTTTGTAGCATGTATGATAGGAACAACTTGGTTACTTGGATACAGCAGTAAAAAAGGTAGAGCAGCACAAAAAGAACTAACAAACTTAAGACTTACTTACTTTGATAAAAGTATGGTAACTAAACTATTTGAAGAAAGATCAAAGAAAAGTAAGGTTGGTGGAATCATTTTATTTGCGTCTATATTTTTAGGTGTTATGTCTTTAGTTTTAACAGCAATGACAATATTTGGTGATTTAGCACTTGTTCCATTCTTTATCATATTTGGAATAGGAATGTTTATATCCGCAAGAACTTCCGCAAGAACACAAACCTTAAAAAGATTATTAGATACAACACAAAAATAAAAAGGAGTTTCCTCCTAATTAAAATACACAAATAGCATTCTATCCTTATCATTAATATCCTTTATAAATTCAAAGGTTGTTTCTGGTAAGGTTTTTATTAACTCATTACTTAAAGCTTCTTTTTGATTATATCCTATCTCAAAAGCCATGAAGCTTTTTTCTTTTAGATACTTTTTACAGTTTTCAAATATGTGCTTGTAATACTTTAAACCATCACTACCACCAAATAAAGCCAGATGAGGTTCATGTTCACTCACAAAATCTTCTAAGACTTCATCACTAGGAATATATGGTGGATTACATATTAAAACATCTAACTTAATTCCTTCTAAGGGTTCTAACATATTTCCTACAGTAAAGTTTATATCCACATCATTTAACTTTGCGTTTTCTTTAGCGGTTACAATAGCATCTTCACTTATATCACTAGCGTATACCTTTAAATCATTTTCTTCTTTTTTTAAACTTATAGCTATAGCACCTGATCCTGTACCAATATCACATATAACAAGGTTTTTATCTTGAAATCTTTCATCCATAGTTCTTAATATATGAGATACCAATTCTTCTGTTTCAGGTCTAGGTATTAATACATCAGGATTCACAATAAACTTATAACCATAAAACCATGAATACCCTAATACATGTTGAACAGGCTCATGTTTTAAAACTCTTACCATTCCTTTTTCATAAGTTTCTAATAACTCTAAAGGAACTTCATTTTCATAATTCATATACAAGTTATAGTTATCTTCTTGAGTCAACTCTAATAAATATAGCATTGCTGTTTCACTAGGAACTCCGTTTTTAACACATAAGTCCTTATATTTCTTTACTAATTCTCTAAAAACCATATTAGTTTTCAGCTAGTTTTTGTTTTTGTTCTTCGCTAATTAAAGCCGCAATTATATCATCTAGCTTTCCTTCCATGATCCTATCCAATTGAGTAATAGTTAAACCAATTCTATGGTCAGTAACTCTATTTTGAGGGTAGTTATAGGTTCTAATCTTTTCAGATCTATCTCCTGTACCGATCTTTTCCCTTCTTATTACTCCTGCTTCTTCATCTTTCCTTCTTTGTAATTCTTCCATTACTCTAGTTTTGATTAATCTTAAAGCAGTTTCTCTATTTTCTATTTGGCTTCTACCTTCTTGGCAGTTAACACTTATACCAGTAGGAACATGAACAATTCTAACAGCACTATCTGTCTTATTAACGTGTTGTCCACCAGCACCTGAAGCACGATGAGTTTCGATAGTTAAATCAGACATTGCAATTTCAATATCTTCATCTTCAGCTTCTGGTTGACATAAAACAGTTGCGGTAGATGTATGTATTCTTCCTTGTGTTTCTGTCTTAGGAACTCTTTGAACTCTGTGAGCTCCTGATTCAAACTTTAATTCTTTATAAACATCATTACCCTTAATCGCAAATATAATTTGTGTAAAACCTCCAGCCTCAGATTCGCTCGCCTCTAAGACTTGAACCTTCCAACCTTTTGTTTCAGCATATCTAGAGTACATTCTAAATAAATCACCCGCAAAGATATTTCCTTCATCTCCACCAGCTCCACCTCTAATTTCCATAATTACATTATGGTCATCATTAGGATCTTTAGGTATTAATATAATTTGGATATCTTCTAATAATGTTTCTAGTTGAGGAGTTAACTCTTCTAATTCCATCTTAGCCATCTCTTTTAGTTCTTCATCATTTTCTTTAAGCATTTCATTAGCTTGTTCAATATTACTTGTTAAAGAAAGATATTTATTATATGCATCAACAGCTTGTTGTAAAGAAGCTTGTTCTTTTGCTAGCTTGCCCATTTCTTTTGGATTACTTATTACTTCATCGCTCACTAAAAGATCATTAAGTTCTATATATCTGTTATTAATGGTCATCAGTTTTTCTATCATTGAATTCATATTATTACCTCTTTATTTTTGAAACTTTATCTTTTACTTCATGACAATGTCTACATCTAGCTTCATAAGATTCACTAGCCCCTACAAGAATTAGTGGATCATTGTAGCTTGCAGGATTACCATCCACAAGTCTTTGAGTACGTGTTGCAGGAGAACCACACACACTACATACTGCAGTTAGTTTAGTAACAAACTCAGCCTCAGTAATAAGCGTTGACATCATACCAAAGGGTTCACCTCTAAAATCAGTATCTAATCCAGCTACCATTACTCTTTTACCTTGTTTTGCAAGAATATCACATACCTCAGTAATTGCTTCATCAAAGAATTGAACTTCATCAATTGCTACAACATCTGTAGATTCATCTATATAATCAAATATGTCAATCGCCTTACTAATAACCAACGCTTCTACACTACTACCAGCATGAGAAACTATTTTTGTAACACTATATCTATCATCTATTGCTGGTTTAAATATTTTTATATTTTTCTTTGCGAATTCTAATACTTTTATTCTTCTTATTAATTCTTCTGTTTTTCCCGCAAACATACAGCCTGCGATTACTTCAACCCAACCTGGTCGATATTGATTGTACATCATACTCATAAATTTATCCTCTTATATCATTATAATAAAAAATAAGGACTTATACCCTTATTCTTCTTCTTTTAAACCAAACTTTTTATTAAACTTCTCAATACGTCCTTGAGCAGCAGCGAAACGTTGTCTACCTGTAAAGAATGGATGACAATTAGAGCAAGTGTCTACCTTGATATCTTTTTTAGTTGATCCAGTTTCAAACTCATTACCACAGCTAGTACATACTACTGTAGTTTTTTCGTATTTTGGATGAATTCCTGTTTTCATAAGTTATCTCTCCCTTCCGCCTTAAATCACTTGCGGATTTAAAGTAAGTGCTTGATTATAATACCATGAGAAATAGTACAAATCAAGAAGTAAATATCATTTTTTAGTAATTAAGCGAATAGTTTTTTACTATTCGCTTAATTGGGGGGTATGAAAAAATCCGAGTAAGTTAATTTAAGAAATTCTTCTATGTTTTAAATTATTCCATACAAACAATATTGTTGAAATAAATAATGATGCTATCCATATAAACACAGAGTTATTTGATGAAGTATTTGGAGCTTTATAAGCAAATACACACATTTGCTTTTCTTCATTCCAAATCTTACCTTCATCTGCACAAGTCCATTTTACTTCTGGATCTTTTGGAGGGTCTGTTGGTGTAACTGGTTTTTTGAAGGTGTTTGTTACTGTTAACCCTTCAATTGTTTTTGTATAGTTTGTTGGCACTTCAGGTTCTAATACATAATAATTATATTTACTACCACTAGGATCATATTCTGGTAGGTTTTCAAATATTTTTGTTGTTTCAGTAGATGTTGCTATAAACTCATCTACTTTTTCATTTATTTCATTACCTGAAGCATCTTTGCCTTGTTTCCATAGTTCAATAGTTGTATTAGGTTTGTTTCCACCTACCCAAACTTTATTAACTTCAACATCAATAAGTATTTGTGTATTTATTACATTTAATTCTTCAACCTTTGATTCATATCCTGGAAGGTTTTCTTCTTCTACAGTATATTCATAGTCTTCACCAGTTAATGGATTTGTTTGAGGTAGTTTGTTTCCATTAGAATCAGTTGTAAATTCATAGTTCCAATCAGTTTCATAAACCGTTTGTGTAGATACTACTAAACCATCTCTTAATAACTTATAAGTTATTGATTTAGGGAAACCTTCAGTATCAAGTTTAATCCATTCTTTAGTAACTGGAATAGTTATGAAGATTCTTGTGTTTGTAATACTGTAATCATTAACTACTTTTTCATAACCTGGTACATCAACTTCATCAATAGTATATTCTATTTGTTCTCCAGCTTGATTATACTTTGGCAAATTAGTAAACTCACCAATCCATAGATTAGCATTACCACCTTGTGATAACTCTAATGATTTATAAACTTCTGTTGAATCATTTCTATATAAATTAACAGTGATACTTGTTGGTTTATTAATTCCACCACTTTCATCATTCCATGTCTTACTTACTTCTAATGAAATAACTTCTTTAGTGTTTGTAATAACATCACTATCTATTGCTTTGTTATATCCAACAACTTCTTTTTCATCAACAGTGTATTCATAAGCTTTACCAGTTGAATCTGTAAGAGGTAAGTTATCCCAAGTAAATGCCCAACCATTATCTTGATTTAATACTTGAGTTTTATACTCTTCGCCATTTCTATTTAATACCGCAGTTACTTCGGTAGGATTTGGTTCATCGCTATTATTTACCCACTTCTTACTTACTGATTTACTAGTAGTCTTTTGAGTGTTTGCGATTACAAATACACCTTCTACTTTATTAATTTCAGAATCATAGCCATCATGTGGTACTTCTATTACTGTGTAATCATGTTGTGTTCCATTCGTAGAGTGAGTTGGTAGATTTTCAAAGGTATGAGTCAATGTGTTTGGTGTTAGTGTAACATCCTTATAATCTTTATTATCTTGTAATAGTTTAATTACAATAGACTCAGGAATTGTTTCTCCATCAATAGGATTCCATACTTTTTCTATTGAAACTTGAGTAGTATTAATTGTATTTTCTATTGTCTTTGTTTCATTATTAACTATAGAATCATAACCAATAATCTCATCCTCAGTTATCTTATAAATATAATCATTTCCACTTGGATCAGTTAGTGGTAAGTTGCTATAGGTATGAGACCAATTGTTAGCTTCATTTAAAGTTTGAGTATCAATTAAATCTTCACCTTTATACAAATGAATCGTTACAGAACTTGGGTTTGATTGTCCTGTGGTATTTATCCATGATTTACTTACTATAAATTCAGTAGATTTTTGAGTGTTTGTAACAGTAAATGTATTATTATCAATACTTGTTGTATAACCAAGAATCTCTTCTTCACTTAGTGTATAAATATAGTCATCACCATTTAGATCTTTGATAGGAAGGTTTTCAAATGTATAAGTCCATGGCTCATCTGTTAGTGTTGTTGACTTATAAAATTCATTATTTCTTAGCAAATTAATAGTTATAGATTCTGGTTTATCTTCACCCTCAATTGTTTTCCAATCCTTAGTTACTTCTATATTCTTAACATCTTTTGTATTAGTTATTACACCTGTTGTTTGATCAATATTTGTACCATAACCAGTAACAGTGTTTTCACTTATTGCATAAGTAAAAGGATTCCCATTAGCATCGTGTGTTGGAAGATTATTCCAAGTGTAAGTCCAATCATTATCCACACTCAATTCTTGTTCAAGAACATCCCCGTCACTTCTGGTTAGATTTACTATAACTGATGTTGGATTTGGGTCTGCACTTGTATTTATCCAAACTTTAGAAACAGTTTTACTAATAACATCTTTTGTATTTGTAATTATTCCAGTTGTATTATCTACATTAACTGTATATCCATCAGGAACATTAGTTTCTACAAAAGTATAATTATATTCATTACCATTTTCATCAAACTCAGGTAAGTTAATAAATTCATGTGTCCAATTATTAGCTTCATTTAAAATAATTGAATCTCTATACTTTGTATTATTTCTATGTAGTTCAACTTCAACTTCTATTGGGTTAGCTACATTTGTATTATTAATCCAAGCTTTAGTTACAGTTTTACTAATAGTATCTTGTGTGTTTAATACTTCACCTGTTTCTTGATTAACTGTTGAAGTATAACCTTCAATGTCTAATTCTTGTATTGTATAATCATAATTTTTATTATCAACGATATTATACTCTGGTAATGCATTACCTTCTTCATCAATTTCAAATGTGTATGAATAAGGAGACGTAACTGTTTCTCTAGCTATTTCACTGCCATCTTGTAGTAATACATAAGTGATTTCAGCTGGAGTCTTTTCACCTTCAATACTAACCCATTTTTTAGTAACAGACTTAGTCACAACATTTCTTTCGTTTGTTACTGTAAATGTATTATTAGCAAATTCATAAGTTGGTTCGCCATATCCAGGAACTTGTTCTTCTCTTACAGCGTATTCATATAAATTTCCTCTATCATCATTTTTTGGTAGGTTGCTAATTGTTTCTTGCCAACTATTATCTACGTTTAAAATTACAGTTTGAACATCTTCAAAAGTAGCACCAGTAGATTTTCTTGTTAATGTAATTCTTACTGATTCTGGAATATCAATTATT
This sequence comes from uncultured Erysipelotrichaceae bacterium, assembly GCA_964418835.1. Classification (GTDB taxonomy): domain Bacteria; phylum Bacillota_I; class Bacilli_A; order Erysipelotrichales; family Erysipelotrichaceae; genus UBA9076. The sequence goes on along the minus strand of CAYQNJ010000006.1, from coordinate 22,808 downwards.
TTAACACCACTATTATTCCATTTTTTTATAATGTTATAACTTATTGTTTCTGGTGTATACACATTTGTAATGGTTGTTTCAAATAAATTTTCTGTTGTTTCAGCAACATCAACACCACCTGTTGTAGTAAAGTTCTCTATTGAAGATTCTACTACTTTAAATGTATAAGGATTACCATTTATATCTGTTTTATCAACATTATCCCAAGTATAAACCCAAGATACTAATTCTCCACTACCAACAGCACCATCATCAACAGTTCCATCAAGAGTTACTGTAGTACCTACACTATCAAATGTAATACCATCAATAGAGTTTTGAAGTTGGAAAGTAGCTGTTTTTGTTAAATCATCTCCACCATTCCAGACTTTTGTCGCTTTAACAACGACTTTTGGTATTTGATATGTATTTGTGACAGTTAATCCTTCTTCAAGTTTTTTATAGTTTTCAGGTTCAAATTCTTCCCCTAACTCATTTACTTCTTTTACTGTAAATGTATATTTATTTCCATCAATATCAGTTTGCTTGATATCTTGCCAAATAACTTGAGTGCCATCTAATTTAATAACTTCAGCATCATCTGCTTCTTCTATAGTTCCCCCAGTAATTTGTCTATATAACTTAAACCAAACATCAGGTTTTAAATCAGGTCCATTTTCCCAAACCTTACTTGCAATCACTTCTTCTTGAGGAGGTATATATTCATTTATAATACTTGTTTCATATGTATTTGCTGTTGTTTCAACAACATCTAATCCACCTGATGTATTAAAGTTATCTATCGGTGCTTCAACTACTTGGTAAGAATATTCATAACCATCTATATCTGTTTTATCCAAATTAGTCCATGTATAAATCCATGGTTCTAATTCACCTTCATCCACAACCCCATCTAATGTGACTTGATCTATATCTTCAATTGCTCCACCATTTGATGATCTTTGTAATGTAAATGTAGCACTTGTTGCTAATGAACTTCCATTAACCCAAATCTTTTTAGCATTTAAAGTTATCTTTGGTGAAGAATATGTATTTGTAATAGTTGCTTCATATGCATTTGCAATTGAATTCGCACTAACAACTCCACCTTCTGTAGTAAAGTTATCTATTGGTGTTTCAACTACTTTATATGTATATTCATAGCCTTCTGTATCAGTTTTATCTAAATTATTCCATGTATAAATCCATGGATTTAGTTCTCCAGTATCTATGATTCCATCTAGTGTCACTGTTTCTACATCAACATAGTCACCGCCATTTGATGATCTTTGTAATGTAAATGTAGCACTTGTTGCTAATGAACTTCCATTAACCCAAATCTTTTTAGCATTTAAAGTTATCTTTGGTGAAATATAAGTATTTGTTATGACTGTACTTAAAACTCCCTCCACAGATTCATCAAATTCACTTTGTGTACTATTAAAGTTAGGTATTTCTAATTCTTTAACCTTAAATATATATGGAGTTCCATTTTCATCAGTCTTTTCTACATAGTTCCATGTATAAACCCAAGCTGTAAATTCTGCATTTCCATCAGCACCTTGATCAACTTCTCCATCAATAAATACTGGTTCATATAAATCTGTAAAATTAATACCATCTAGTGATCTTTGTAATTGTAATGTAACTACTCCTATTAATGATTCACCATCTACCCAATCCTTTTGAGCAGTTATTTTTATTTTTGGAGTTACATATATATTTTTAATATCATAACCATTTTTTGATTGATAATAGTTTTCTGGAGTAAACTCTTCTCCTACCGCATTTACTTCCTTAACTATATATTCATACTCATTACCTTCTATATCTGTTCTTTCAAGATTATTCCAAACTGCTTGTAAGTTAGTTCCGTTTATCTCTACTACAGGAACATCAACAGCAGTTTCTTCTATTCCTTTTGTTCTAAATAATTTGAAATAAATTACTGGCTTAGGTTCTGGACCATTTTCCCATATCTTATTCGCAGTAACACTAACATCAGTAGGAATTACATATGTATTAGTAACAGTTAATCCATTCTCTTCTATATTATAGTTATCAAGTGTTAAAGGATTACCATTTTCATCCACTTCCTTAACAGAGTAAGTATATGTATTTCCCATATTATCTTCTGCAGGTAAATTTAACCATTCTACTTTTATAGTTCCATTTGGAAGTTCTCTTAAAGGAACTTCTGGCACCTCTTCAACCACTCCATTAGGAATTTGCCTATATAACTTAAACCAAACTGTTTCCCTAGGAGTTGGACCATTAACCCATATTTTATTAGCTTCTGTTCTTGCGGTTATATCTGGATTATATGTATTTGTGACTGTTAATTTATCAACTGAATAAGTAGCTTCATACTTAGCAGGAACATTATCTTCCTGAATTGTATACTCTATCAATTTTCCAGAATCATCATATTTTTGTAAGTCATTCCATTGATAATAAAATCTGTTAGATAAATCTCCTTGACCTTGTGTCACAGTATATGTTGGTTGAGGATCCATAGGAGTTCCATTTTTAACTAATGTTAATTGGATCGCATTATAATTCTCTATTGGTCCTCCATTCCATATTTTTTCACCGTTTATAGTAATATAAGTATCGTTTGTGGTTGGTGAATTAGTTATTGTTACACTATGTTCTTTATCATCTATACTTAAAGTTACTTTACCATCAGTTGTATCACCAAAATCATCTTCATATGAACTAACAAATCCTTGTGAATTTGTTTCAATAACTGTATATTCTCCATAAATTAAGTTTTCTAAACTTACTGTTTCTCCTGCTTGAAGATTTATAATACTGGTCTCACCCTTAGGATTAGTTATTGTAAATTCAAATACAGGACTAGTATTTCTAAGACCTCTAGATCTTAAAGGTGGATTTATAATCGGTTTAAATACCTTGCTTATAGTTAAAACTCCTAAAGGTTTTTCAACATTAGTTATTAATACAGAAGAATCTGGATCTCCTTGTCTAATCACAAATGTATTTGTGTCTGTATCATATACATTATAAGTAGTATTATAATCACTACTTAAAGTTACAGGTGTACCCGTAAAACCATTTTCATTTAAGGTATATGTATCTTCTAGTCTAAGGTTTGTAAGAATTCTTTTTTGTCCACCAGTTAAAGAATAAAGCTGATTATAACCATTATTACTTGTTACTTGTACAGTAAAAACTCTTCCGTCATCAGTAACTGTATTTCCATGTGTATCAATAAGCTTCTTTTCTAATACTAAAAGTATAGGATCAACACTTGGAACTTCAAAGTTTACAGTTTGTACAACACAATTATAATCAGTATATGTTAGTACAGTATTTCCATTTGTAGAGTAAGTATCACCATTAGGTGTGGCATTTAGTATGTCATCAGTTACTTCTACTCTGTATGTTAACTCAGCATACTTAACTGTTGGATCTGTTTCAGTTGGAATAGTAAGTGTTCCTGGGTTCCACGTAATAGTATTAGCAGCACTATCGTAATTAGCTGTATTTTCTGGCACTGTAATTATTCCGGAAATACTATCAACAGGAATAGTAAATCCCATTCCCATAGGGTCAGTTACTGTAGCGTTTGTTACTGCTGAACTAATACTACCTGCAATGTTTTGGAAAATTGAATTTAAATCCGCAGGTGCTGCAGTAAATGAATTTCCAGGACTTGCGATACTATTCAAAATAGGTGTTCCTATAGTTCCTGCTTCTAGCGCAATAGTCCATACAGAGCTACCAGCAGTTTTTGCAAAACCTGCTTCCGCAATAGCACTGTTTCCATGGTTATAAAACAACCTTCTACCTTCATCTTGAGGATAATACACATTACCAAAGTAATTATACTCACAGTTGTAACAGGTTCTTAAATCATTTCCTCTACCAACTCTTACATTTAGGTAACTACTTGAAGGGACTGAAGTTCCAGTTTGTCCTCCATATCCTGTATATTCAACTAAGTAATTATCTGGATTATTAATCTGATAACTATATGTCGGTTCTCCATCCGATAATAAAACTATATTTTTATAATCTGCATCAGAATTTGCAAGTATTGCTTGAGCTTGTCTTATCCCCGCTTGAGTGAATGTTCCTCCTTCTGCGCCTAAACTATTTATTGCATCATTTAAATTATTGACTGAATTAGTTAAACCAATATTTGTATGTGCATAATAATCAAAAGAAACTACAGAAATTCTTGTAATCAGCAGAGGAAGCTCCTTCCCCTAACAAAGTTTCCACAAATGATTTTGCTGCATTTTTTGCTGCTGTAATTCTATTATTATCATTCATACTTCCAGATGTATCTATCACTAGTACTATATCAGAAGTCTTTTGTGTATCTTTACCTTCAATTCTTACAGTAATATCCCATGTATTTACCATTCCAGGTACAGGTGTTGCTGTTTTAGAAGTAGTAACTTGTCCAGGGTTAGTAGGACTTACCATCGCTCTTAACATACCACTGCTTCTAAACATCATCATTCCAGATAAACCTAAAAAGCTTGTTTCAGGGAATATATTATAATTAACTTCTGAATTTATCGGAGTATCATCATTAATAATCCCATCTGGATAAGTAGGTTGAAATAAATCAATTCCTTCTTCAACAACTTCTTCTATTACCTCTTCTTCTGTTTTTTCTAAAGGTAATACTTTTATCTTCACATCATTACTAATTTCTTTATTTTCTAACTTAGCATTAATAATTACTTCTTGATCCAACACTAAAGGGTTGATCAATTCAACTAACCACTCTTTAGTTTCAGTAACAATAATTTCAAATACTTCATCATTTATCTTAATTTGAATCAATGCGTTTTCTTCTGCTGTTCCTGAAATGACAAAATCACCATCATGTATTTCATTTACAAATGGCTCTTTTGTTTTTTCAATTATTTCTTCTACAGAAGGAGAAACCTCAGGTAAAGGAGTTTCTTCAATAATTTCTCCTATTAATGGGGTTTCAATTGGTAAAGAAGTTTCATCTACTATTTCTTCACTAACTGGAGTAGATTCAGGTGAAGCAGAAACATTTGGTGTTTCTTCAACCACTAAAGGTACTTCAGGTAATGTTGTATCATTAACCTCTTCTACGATCGTTACATCTATTTCGTTATCTTCACCTTCAACTATGGACTCTTCCATAGATGGTGATTCCATATTAGTAGAAGGCATTTCTTCCTCAACTGTAATAGTATCACCTATAGGTTCTTCACTATTTTGTGCTAATACCATATTGGTACTAATTGAATTTGAGAACAAACTTCCCAAAAGCATAATAAGAATGATAAAACTAGTCAAAATCTTCTTGAATTGACTCATTTAATTCCACCCCCACAAGTTTTTTCATACCACCTAACAATTGTAAATATGTTACTATTTTTACAAATAGCCGTATACTAATATTACATTAGAAAATAAAAATACACTATTGCCAAATGTCCATTATTTCAAAATAATTTTAATCATTTGTACAATAGTGTATTTATTATAATTATTAATCTTCTACTTCTTCACGCCAAATCTTTGCACCAAGATTTTTTAATTTTCCATCAAGATCTTCATATCCTCTATCAATATGAGATATTTCATGAATTTCAGTAACTCCTTCAGCAATCAAACCTGCCACAACAAGGCTTGCTCCACATCTTAAGTCTGTAGCAGTAACAACATCACCATATAATTTTGTAGGTCCTTGTATAAATGATTTACCAGGACTTAAATCTATATTAGCACCCATCCTTTGAAGTTCTACACAATGCTTAAACCTTTCAGGATATATTGTATCTCTAACTGTACTTTCACCATTACATTGAGTAAGTAAAGTTGTAAGTGGTTGTTGTAGATCTGTTGCAAAACCAGGGTATGGTAACGTTTTAATACTTACAGAATTTAATTCATTACCCTTTCTAATAGTAACAGCATCAACATCAACTACCATATCAACGCCCATCTCTTCAAGTTTAGATAACAATGAATCTAAATGTTGAGGAATAATATTGTTTATCTTCATTTCTTTTGCGGCTGCAGCAGCAAGAATAATAAATGTTCCTGCCTCAATTCTATCAGGTATTATTTCATGGAAACATCCCATTAATTTTTCTACACCATCAATAGTAATTTCATTAGTTCCTGCACCCCTAACCTTAGCACCCATCTTGTTTAAAAGAGTTGCTACGTCAATTATCTCAGGTTCTTTTGCAGCATTTTCTATAGTTGTTCTTCCTTCTGCATAAACTGCAGCCATCATAATATTTATAGTAGCTCCTACAGAAGATATATCTAAGAATATTTTATTACCAACTAATTTGTCAGCCTTTATTGTATATAAGCCTTGTTCATACTTAACAGTAGCTCCTAAAGCTTCAAATCCTTTAAGATGTAAATCTATTGGTCTAGGACCCAAATAACACCCTCCAGGCATCTTCATTCTAACTTCACCAAATCTACCCAATAATGCACCCATAAAATAATAAGAAGCTCTTAATTTAGTTACTGCAGAACTATCTAAAGGAACATTCTTTATATTTGTTGGATCTATAATAATATGATCATGAGCAACCTTAGTAACTTCTACATTTAAACCTTCAAGTATCTCAGACAAAGAATCTACATCAGATATTGTAGGAACACCCACTATAGTTACAGGTCCATGAGCTAGTATTGCTGATGGTATCAATGCGACAGTCGCATTTTTTGAACCACTTATAGTTACTTCCCCATTTAATTCATAACCACCTTCAATTTTAATTACTTTTTTCATACAGCCTTCTTTCATTTAAATCTACTACATTATAACAAAAGTAAAAATATAGTAAATTACAAAGCTTAAATTAGATTATCAATATAATCTGATATCTCTTTCATAGAACTAAACGCAATACTAGCCTTAGATTGATCTTGTTTAAACTTTTCATCTTTATATGCTATTACAAACATATTCGCATTCTTACCAGCTTCAATCCCAATTCTAGAATCTTCAATAACAATGCACTCATCAGGTTTAACATCTAATACTTCACTAGCCTTTAAATAAATATCAGGAAAAGGTTTACTATGAGATAATTGTTCACCACTTATTTCAAAATCTAAATATTTCTTATAACCACAAACTTCCATTACATGATCTATATTATCTTTTGGACTAGAAGAACAAACCGCAAGTTTAACACCTTTAGATTTTAAATGTCTCATAAGAGCTAAAGAACCTGGAATCATTATTTTTTTATAGTCTAAAGGATGATTATTAAAATAAGTATTATTCATATCTTCTAGTTCTTTAATAGAGTATTTAAAATTAAACATCTTTTGAATAATTTCATAGGTTTGTTTCATTGTAGTACCAATAACAACATAAACATCTTCAACATGGCCCTTAAAACCAGCTTCCTTCATCCATTTATACATACCATTCATATAAAAAGTTTCAGAGTCAATTAAAACACCATCCATATCAAACAATACTGCTTTCATTTTTCCTCCTACAATTATTAAAAAAGCCTCATAGAGGCTTTAGATTTTTATGCTTTGTTTGATGAACCAAATTTATTCATCATTTCAACAACTTTAGCTTGGATTGCTTTTGCACCAGGAGCTAATAGTTTTCTAGGATCATAACCCTTACCTTCTAGGTCTTTTCCAGCTTCAACATATTTACGAGTTGCATCAGCAAACACTAATTGAAGTTCTGTATTTACATTTATCTTAGAAACCCCTAATGAAATTGCTTTAGCTACTTGATCATCTGGAATACCAGAACCACCATGTAATACTAATGGCTTACCTTCTGTAGCATCTTGAATTTCAGCAAGTAAATCAAAGTTTAACCCAGCCCAATTTTCAGGATATTTACCATGAATGTTTCCAATACCTGCAGCTAAGAAGTCAACTCCTAAACCTGCAATTGTTGCACATTCTGCTGGAGAAGCTTGTTCACCCATAGATGTAACACCATCTTCTTCACCACCAATACCACCAACTTCACATTCTACAGAGATTCCTCTTTCATGTGCATAAGCGATAATTTCTTTAGATTTTTCTACGTTTTCATCAAACGCAAAATGTGAGCCATCAAACATAACTGAAGTAAATCCAGCTTCTACAGCTGCTTTAGCTCCATCAAATGAACCATGGTCTAAATGAATTGCTACTGGAACAGTAATGTTTAAATAATCATGAATTTCTTTAACCATTCCAACAACATTTTTATAACCAGCCATATATTTTCCAGCACCTTCTGAAACACCTAAAATAACAGGTGATTTAGTTTCTTCAGCTGCAGCTAAAATAGACTTAATCCATTCCATATTGTTGATGTTAAATTGACCAACTGCATATTGGCCAGCATGTGCTTTTTCAAGCATTTCTTTTGCTGATACTAATACCATTTAAATAATCCTCCTATTTACACTGTTAATTTTATATCAAAAACACTTTATTTGAAAGGGTTTTAATGATAAAGATAGAAAAAAGAAGATTATTCATCTTCTTCTTGTTCCTCATCTTCATCTAACTCTTCTTCATCGTCATCATCATCTATTACAATTGAATCAGGATCGAAATAAACTTCATCAAATTTTCTTCTGTTTCTTAAATCCCATTTATTGTCTTCTAATGATGCAAATCTGTTATCTATCATTAATTGTGAGTAAAGTTGAGCCTTTTTATTTCTTACTTGAGCCTCAGGGAATTTTAATACATCATTAACTTCTCCCCACAGTTTCATAAACTCAACGCTTCTTTTTCTTTTTGATAGAAAATCATAAGCTACATCAGTCATTGATCGATTCGCCATATATCCTCCTATAGATCAATTGGTGTATTACACCATGTAATATTTATTTATATTTGACTAATGAAATTGATAATTTTAATAAATCCAATTTCCTTGTCAATAGATATTAAACCAAATTATTTTTATATGTCAATATCTTTATTAACTTTATTAGTTAACTCCCTTTATTTCCCAAACAACTTTAATATGTCCTATCAAATCAGATTCAAGAAATAACTTATATTCCACATACCAAACATCACTGTTTTTTACTGCATTAATTAAATATGTGTCTAGTATCATTTCCCCATACATTGTAGTAACTATCGATGTACTATACTCATATAATCTAAGCTTTGTGACACTACTATTACTACCAGAGCGAGTTAAAACAATCTCTTCCTCATTCCAACTTATTTCATTTCTAACATCTTCAATACCATCTTCTAAATAAGATAATTTAACATTGTCAAATAAATAACCTACCCCATCTTTGATAAGAGTTACTTCATTAGTCAAAATATTATTTGATGTCGCAATAATTCTAATTTCCATAAATATACTTCATTTCTTATTGAATTATAACCAAGTATATTAAGTTGTCAATATTTATGTTCATTAGTCAACCTCGTTCCTTATTAACATAAACATTCTATACAAACCATAAGATAAAATAACCACAGAAAATATCCATGCGAGTACTTCTGTAATGTATACTCCATTAACTCCTATTATCTTAGGTAATACCATAATAAAACTTACTCTTACTATAAGTTCAATAATACTTGAGTATAAAGGCACAACTGTATTTCCTAAACCTTGCAATGAAGATCTGATTATATGTAATGAATATAAAACCCATAGAAACATAACCATTGTAAATAAATAATCATACGCAACTTTAATAATTTCATTTATATTAGAAACATTCTTATCCACAAACAACATAATAAAATTCTTACCAAATACAATCATTATAAAACTAATAACTATAGAAACACCTATGGAAAATAACAATGAACTTTTAAAAGCTTTTATAACTCTATCATTCTTTCTTGCGCCATGATTTTGAGACACAAATGTCGCAACTGATAAACCCAATGAATTACCAGCTATTTCAAATAAATAATAAAGTTTATTTGTGATAGTAATGCCAGTCACAAATACTAATCCAAATGTATTTACAACACCTTGTACAATTGTTCCACCAATACCAATAATAAAGTTCATAAAAGATAAAGGTAAAGCAACCTTCAATAAAGCTTTACTAACATTAAAATCAAAAGAAATATCATTACTTGAAATCTTTATTTCTTTAATATTACTTAATACATATACACAATATATCGCAGAAAATACTTGTGCTATTATTGTCGCAATAGCCGCACCCTTAATACCCATTTTCAATACATACACAAAATATAAATCTAATACAATATTTATAATAGAAGAAATTATCATCGCAACTAAAGGTGCCTTACTATTTCCAACAGCTCTTAAAATACTTGCGGATAAATTAAACATCATTACTACAAACAATCCAAAAAATAAATACCTTAAATACTCTAATGAAATATCTATAATTTCTATTGGAGTATTTAAAACCTTTAATAAAGGAAGTGCTAATAATTGAGCTACTACGACTAATAAAACACCAATTATTATCGCAAGAATAATACTATTACTAATATTCTTATTTAACTTTTCATTATCTTTTTGTCCAAATGATTTCGCAAAAACTATTCCAAAACCACCACACAAACCTGTAATAGCTCCTATAAACATCCAATGAAGCCAATCAACAGCCCCTATTGCGGCTAAGGCATGAGGTCCTATACCTCTACCTACTATTATTGAATCAACCAATGTGTAAGCTTGTTGAAAAAGGTTCCCCAACATTAAAGGAACCGCAAATCTAATAATCAAACCTAATGGTTTATCAATTGTCATATCTTGAGTTAGTTTTGACATATTAATAAATATAACACATTAATATAATTCAAACTCATTTTTATGATAATTTAAAACACCTTTTTCTTTTAATTTACCTAATTCACTAGACATTGCACTTCTATCAACACCCAAATAATCCGCAAGTTCTTGTCTATTAAATGGTATTACAAATTTATTTGATTTATGTTTTAAAGATTCATCAGATAAATATGTTAGTAATTTATTCTTGATTGTTCTTTTACTCATGTAGTCCATCTTTCTTGTAAGATAAACATTCTTACTCGCAAGAACCATCATCATATTTTGAATTATCTTTCTATTATCTATCTCTAATAGTTTATCTATATCAATAACTAACGCTTCTACATCACTAGCACATAAAACAGTAACGTTATAATTCTCTTTTTGACTAAATGAAAATGATTCACCATACATATCATTTTCATTTAAAACAGTAATTATTGTTCTATTGCCCCAGTAATCATTATGAACACCCATAACACTTCCAGAAAGTATTATTCCAAAGCTTTTTACTTTCTCCCTAGGAGTCACTAAAACCTCATTCTTTTTATATTTAATGAACTTTGCATTACATTGCTTTATAAAATTTTCTATTTCTTTTTCACTTATATCTTTAAATAGTTTAGTATTTTTAAGTCTTTCCATAATCACCTTTTGTTGTAAAAACCACCGAATTTTCTAACCAAACAATAGTATAATAACAATTGTAAAGTCAAGGAGGATTATCTATGGAGTTAAGAAGAATCATAGAAATAAATGAAGATCTATGTAATGGTTGTGGTATTTGTGTAGATGCATGCCATGAAGGTGCTATAGGCATGGTAGATGGTAAAGCTAAGTTATTAAGAGATGATTATTGTGATGGTTTAGGAGATTGTTTACCAACATGTCCTACTGGCGCAATAAAGTTTATAGAAAAAGAAACATTACCTTTTGATGCTGAGGCAGTTAAAAAGAATATGGAAGCTAAAAATTTAGGAGGATGCCCTGGAAGTCAAGCTAAAGCAATACAAAGACCTGGATGTCCTAGTCAAATGGCTAAAGCTATTGTTAGAAACAATATGAAAGAAGATATTAATGTAAATATTGATAGTCAACTAGCACAGTGGCCAGTTCAAATAAAACTAGTTCCAGTACTAGCACCTTATTTTGAAAATGCAAATCTATTAATTGCGGCTGATTGTACAGCCTTCTCATATGGTAATTTCCACAAAGATTTCATGAGAAATCATGTGACTATTATTGGTTGTCCTAAACTTGATAGTGTAGATTATTCAAATAAACTAACTGAAATTATTATGAACAATAACATTAAATCAGTTAAAGTTGTTAGGATGGAAGTACCATGTTGTGGTGGCATAGAACATGCAGTTAAAACAGCTTTAATTAATAGTGGTAAGATGATCCCTTGGCAAATTGTTACAATTTCAACTGACGGAAGAATATTGGAGGACTAAATATGAAAAACGTTAAAATTGATAAGGATTTATGTATTGGTTGTGGAGTATGTGAAAGCATATGTCCAAGTGTATTTCAAATGCAAGATGATGGTTTAGCTGATGTTATTAAACAACCAGATGAATCAGAATATGGATTAACACAAGACGCAATTGATGCATGCCCAGTAAGCGCAATTAGTGCAGAATAGTTTAAAAAATCAGATTATTAAATCTGATTTTTATATGTCTTTATCTGAATAGAACTTTATAGATAGGTTTATTGATATTACAATTATAAATACTAATAAGATTAATGTTGCTGCTATAAATAATAATGCATTAGAAACAATTATAGCAATTACTTCACTAAAGTATGGTACTAGCACAACAAATAAAAATAATAGAAATAGTACAGGAAAGAATGCATATGGCTTACTTTTTGTATATCCAAATTTATAATACAAAGGAATTTGGTAGGATGTAATTAATAAATATATAAAGACTGAAGGAATAATTGAAGTTATTATATCAACTAAAGAAATATTTATTTTTAAAATAAAAGATAAAATGAAAGTTATAGTTACACTAAAAGTTAAGCCAATAAACAATAATAAATACGAAAATAAATATCTACTAATAACCATGTTTCTTTTGCTTATTGGAAGAGTTAAATATAATACATCCATTTGACTAATTTCCGCAGCCGCAAAAGGATAAGCCATAAATGTAATTAAGTATATTAGAAAATATGAATTTATTGTATATACGTTTTTTGACATTACACTTACAAATACTGAAAAGATTACAATAATTATTAAGTTTTTTAATGTAATATATGGTTTTATTGTCACAAAATCCAAATTAATAAACTTTAATATTTTATCCATGATTTTCCTCCTTGTTTAAGAAAACAATAATTTCATCTAAATTTGTTTTTTCAAATACTAATGATTGATTAAATATTTCTTTATTATTTATATCTATTAAACCCTCAAACCAAGAAGAATGTTCCTTATACCCTATAATCTTGTTCTTTAATGAAGCATCTATATCATCTATTCCACCTTTAACCAATAAATATCTTTCCAATAAAGAATCTTTTTCTCCATCAAAGATAATCTTTCCATCTCTAATAAATACTATGTAATCCGCAATCTTTTCTAAATCACTTGTAATATGAGTAGAAAATAAAATACTGTTATTTTCATCACTCATATATTCTTGAAATATCTCCATTAGTTCATCTCTTGCAACTGGATCTAAACCTGAAGTAGGTTCATCTAATATTAATAGTTTTGCATTATGAGAAAATGTCACACTTAACATAAGTTTTACCTTCATACCTCTAGAAAGTTCTTTAATTTTTTTCTTTTTATCTAATTTGAATTTATCTAAATATTTAAAGTATTCATTATGGTCCCATTGAGAATAAAAACCTGAAATTGCCTTTTCCACATCTATTGGTGTCCAATCATTTGAATAAAATTGATAATCCATCACAATACCTATATCTTCAAAATATGATTTATCATCAGAAAATGTTTTATTAAATATCTTAATATCACCATTATTTATTTTTGTCATTTGAAGTATTGATTTTAAAACAGTTGTTTTACCTGCACCATTAGGTCCAATAAAACCTGTAATATAACCCTCTTTCACATTGAAAGAAACATCCTTTAAACTAAAACTTTCATACATTTTATTTAAATTATTTATTTCAATACTATTTGTCATTTAACTCACTCTCCTTAATGGAATTAATTATTTCTTCTAATTCTTTTTCACTAATACCTGAATTATTTACTATTTTTTGAATTTCTAAATAATGTTCTTCTATTGCTTTATATGCCTGTTCTTTAATTAATTCTTTATTTTTAGGCATTACATAAAAACCTTTTCCCGCAACACTTGTGATAAAGCCTTCGCTTTCTAAGTCGTTGTATGCCCTAGTTGTGGTAATAACACTTATTTTTAATTCTTTCGCAAGTTGTCTTATGGAAGGTAATTGTTCATCTTCATTAATTTTATTTGTGTATATAGCTGTTTTAATTTGTTCTTTAATCTGTTCATATATAGGTATACCTATTGTATTAGATAAAATAATCTTCATAACCATCTCCATCTGTATATATACAGTATATACAGTATGCACATTAGAGTCAAGAAAAAAGAGCTTTCGCTCTTATATTCCTTTTGGAAAGAATACTTTATTATCATCTCTATTCTTGCCTCTAATTAAACTTGAAACTATTGTAGAACTTTCAGATATCTCTTTAACTTCACCATTATCCATCAATATCCAAATTGATCTATCATCACCCAATGGTTGATATGGTCTTTGTCTTACCTTATCTACTCTAATATAATATTTTGGATGATATCCAGCACTACTAGCTCTTACTGTAATATCCTCAATTGTCTTTTTACTTTGATAATCTTCATATTGAAATAAATCTCTATTAACTAATCTACGAGCTAAATCAGACAATATTTTATCTTCATGAGACATCAACTGTTGAAAGCCATAGAAACATGTATGTTCATCTAACAAGAAATGATCCTCTAAGGTAGGTTTATCAACACTTAAGAAACCATCAAACACATGTAAGTCTTTTAAAGCTTTTGGATTAACTGCTAGAAGATCTCTCATTCTTTCAAATAATGCGGATAACACACATTCAAACGATCTTGCGACTGGATGATAATATACTTGCCAGTACATATGGTATCTAGCCATAATATAATCTTCAATACTATGAATACCACTTTCCTTAACCATAATTGTGTTATCTTTTACTCTTAAAGTTCTTAGGATTCTCTCTAAATCAAACTCTCCATATTTTGTACCAGTAAAATATGCATCTCTTAATAAATAATCCATCCTATCCCCATCAAGTTGAGCACTAATCATTTGTGATAATAACGGATTTGGATGAGTATGATTTATTACACAAGCCACATTGCTAGAAAGACCTCTTCTAGCTTTTTCTAATATTCTATGTATTTCTGTATCTTCTTCTAATATCCTGCAAGAATAGATTTCATGTTTTATCTCAGAAATAGCTTCAAATGTATGCGAGAATGGTCCATGACCAATATCATGTAATAAACCCGCAAGCATAACCACAAGCTTATCTTCAGAAGAAAGATTCTCGTTTATTTCCTTAACTTCATTACACATTCTTCTTACTATTTCATATACACCTAAAGAATGCCCAAATCTAGTATGTTCAGCTGTATGATATGCCACAAAAGAAGAACCTTGTTGCTTAATTCTTCTTAACCTTTGAAACTCTTTTGAGTTTATACAATCCCAAATAACCTTATACTCCACATGAATATAATCATGTACAGGATCTCTTAAGACCTTTATTTCATCAAGTTTCTTAAACATTATATCTCCTTTAACAACACAACAGCCTGTGCCATTACTCCTTCTTCTCTACCAATAAAGCCCAACTTCTCTCCTCTAGTAGCTTTTACATTTACATCATCAATATCACAATGTAGTGCTTTAGCTATATTCTCTCTCATTGTTTGTTTATAAGGCAATAACTTAGGTTTTTCAAGTAAGATTAAACTATCCACATTATTAATCTTATACCCTTTATTAACCATTAACTTATAAACTTCTTCCAACAAAATTATAGAACTTATTCCTTTATATTTATCATCTGTATCAGGAAAGTGAGCACCAATATCCCCTAATCCTAAAGCACCTATAATAGCTTCGCAAACAACGTGAATTAATGCGTCTCCATCAGAATGACCAGCGCATCCCTTGTGATGTTCTATTTCAACACCACCTAGTACAAGCTTTCTACCTTCAACTAATGGATGAATATCGCTAGATTGTCCTATCCTCATATTCCACCTCAAAAAAATTATACCATATTAGACTAATGACATAGCTTCATCTTTCTCTAACCACTTAGTAAAGTGATGATAAGCAGATGTTATTAAACTTGAAATAGACCAGGTTAAACTATAACTCCACGCAATTAAGCTAATATCATTTATTACATTAATTAAACTAGCCAAAAATATTTGCCTAATTAACACAAAACATAAAATAGATATAACCATTGGTGCCATACTTCTTCCAGAGGCACGTAGTGCACCTGAATATATTTGATGAAAGCACAACACAAAATAGAAAGGACCCATTATTCTCATAGTTAAAGCACCCGTCTTAATAACATCAAAATCATTAGAGAATACACCAATAGCTACCTCCGCAAACACAAAGGCTATAACTCCTAATACAGTTACTGTAATTGTAGATAAGATTAATGTAATCTTTATACCTTCCCTAACTCTTTTAAACTGTTTAGCACCTAAGTTTTGTCCACTAAAAGTAGTAATAGCTAACGCAAAACTATTTAAAGGCAAACCAATGAAACTATCATATTTTAAAGCTGAAGAAAAACCAGCAATTGAAGAAGATCCAAAGTCATTAATATATGTTTGTACTAATACATTAGAGAATGAAACAATCATTAACTGTAATCCTGTAGGAACACCAATTCTAACTATTTCATACAATAAATGAGAATTAATTCTAAGTTTATTAATAAACAACTTATAAGGCTCACTTGTTTTAGAAAGTTTAAGTATTACAAGTAACGCTGAAACTGCTTGTGCAATTAAGGTTGCCCATGCAGCACCTGCAACACCCATATTTAAATCACTCACAAAATACAAATCTAATACAACATTAATTATTGAAGAAATGATTAAGAATATTAATGGACTTTTAGAATCACCAACTGATTGCAAAATACCAGTACCCGCATTATAAACACACACAAATACACAGCCATAGAAATATATCTTTAAATACTCCACTGCACCAACTATTACATCTTCTGGTGTCTTCATCCAAACCATTAAAGTTTCTGAAAAGATAACTCCTACCACACTTAAAATTATTCCAAATATTAAAGAAAAAAGTATAAATGTATGAACACTGTCACTTAATTCTTCATACTTTTTTCCACCAAAAAACTTTGCGACAATAACACCTGCACCAGTAGATAAACCCATAAAAAAAGATATCAATAAGTTAATAAGCGGAGTACTAGCACCTACTGCGGCTAATGCCTCTTTACCAACATATTGTCCTACAATAATTGAATCAATAGTGTTGTACATTAATTGAAAGAAATTCCCAAATAGTAATGGTATAGAAAACAATATAATCTGTTTCCAAATATTTCCACTTGTCATCAAACCCTTTTTCATAAGCACCTCTTGATTAATCTATAATACTCTTGAAACCAACTTTTTTAAAGTATTACCTTTACTTTAGTTAACTAAATTCATAGAATTAAACCATGATAGAACTACCAGATTATATTACTTATTGCATAAATAAATTAAATTCAAAAGGCTTTGAATGTTTTGTGGTTGGAGGAGCTATTAGAGATGCTTTATTAAATAGAAATGTGAATGATTATGATATAACCACAAATAGCACACCCTTAGAAATAAAAGAAGTGTTTAAAAATGATAAAACAATAGATACAGGTATTAAGCATGGTACTGTAACCGTATTAGTTAAATCACACCCAATAGAAATAACTACCTATAGAATAGATGGTACCTACAATGATTCTAGACACCCTGATAATGTAATATTTACACAAAGCATATATGAAGACTGTAAAAGAAGAGACTTTACTATTAACGCAATATGCTATCACCCAACAATAGGAATATTAGACTTCTTTAATGGTACTGATGACATAAATAACAAAATTATTAGATGTATAAATGACCCTGATACTAGATTTAATGAAGATGCTTTAAGAATTATTAGAGCTCTTAGATTTTCTTGTCAGTTAGATTTTAAAATTGAAGAAAACACTAAAAAATCAATAATAAAGAATAAAGATTTATTAAAAAATATTTCTATAGAAAGAATAAGTGAAGAACTATTAAAAATATTAAACCCAAATAACAGTTCACATTTAATAAACGAATACTTTGAAGTATTTAAAGTGTTCATACCTCAGTTAGACAAACTAAGTGATAAAGAAAGAATAAATACCATTAATTATCTCTCTAATATATCTACTTACTCAAATAGTAAACTAGCATCTTTACTATTCTACTTAAAAGAAGATGCAATAGATATTATGAATAATCTAAAATTACCAAATATAACTAAAAAGAAAATTACTTTCCTATTAAACAATTACAATTTAGATTTAAATAATAAAATAAACATAAAAAAAATATTAAGTAATAACGAAGAATACTTCCTTGAATTAGTAGAGTTCATAAAAATAATTAAACCCAATACAAATACAACAAATATTAATAAAATAAAACAATCAATCATCAAAAATAATGAACCTTATAAACTAAATCAATTAAAAATAAATGGTAATGATATAACTTATCTAGGTTATAAAGGCCCAATAGTATCCACAATACTAGAAGATGTTTTATTACAAGTAATAAAAGAAAATATACAAAATGATAAAAACTTAATAATTAAATATATAACTGAAAAATATGATGTAATTTAATAAAATACATCATTTTTTTAGTTAATGTTTAACTTGAGTTAACTTTTAATTTATTTTGAAATAAATATATATTTACAACAAATTACACCCTTAAAAAAGTTATTGATATTAAATAAAATATTTAGTATTATTAAACTCGTTTCAATAGGAGGGTAAGGAATTGAACAAAAAATTATTTATTGCTTTTATTATTGCGACTATACTATTGCAAGGTTGTACTAAAGCAACAGTAGAAAGCACACCAACTGAAGAAGTTGAAATTCAAACTACCATTCAAGGGGAAGACTATGATGAAATGGGTGGTGCAGATGCTTATGGTAACTCAGGGGATAACAATGAATCTTTATTTTATAAAAATCCTGATTTTTATAATTTAAAAGATAATGATACATTAACAATTATTGAAAACTTTAAAACTATGCAACAAACTACAGAATGGTCTTGTGGAAACGCTACTGCATTGATGGTATTAGAAAACTTAAATTTAAATACTTTCACCGAACTTGAAATAGCAACTCAAATGAAATCTTCTACTGATTTAGATGTAGAAAATGCACTACCAGGAAGTGCTAATAACTTTGGAGAATACGGTACAGATGTAAAACAAATGTATGAATTCTTCAAAACTATACCAAGTGTTAAGGTAGTAGAAACAAGTTATATAGAAAATCCATTAGCTTCAGATTTATATAGTGAAGAAGATGAAGTAACTGAAGCTGACTTAGGAAATATAAAAAGAACTTTCTCATCTTCTAGTTTATATGCAAGTGAAAATGATGATAACACTGATAAATGGGTAGAAGACGCAAAAGATTCTTACTTTGTAAAATGGCTTACAACTCATTTAAATGAAGGTAGAGCTATAATGGTTGAATGGGTTGACTGGAATGGTCATTGGCAAGCAATCATTGGTTATGACAACAATAATACTCCTGCAATAGGTGATGATACATTAATATTTGCAGATCCATATGACACTAGTGATCACTCACAAGATGGTTACTACACATATCCATTAGAAAGATGGTTCTACATGTGGCACGATAGAAGTGTCGCTAGTAAACCACTACAATTACAACCTTATATCATTATTGATAAAGCAAACTAAAAGGGTCTTAGACCCTTTTTTAATAATCTCCTTGTGCTATCATCGCATCTATTACTTTTTGAACACCAGCAATATTTGCGGCAGCCACATAGTTCTTTTCATCTAAATCATATTCATTCATTGTTTTAATACATTGTTCATGAATATTCTTCATAATACCTTGTAGCTTTTCATCAACTTCTTGTGCACTCCAATATAATCTCATACTGTTTTGTGTCATCTCTAATCCAGATGTAGCAACTCCACCAGCATTTGCGGCTTTACCAGGAATTACAATTAAATTATTTTCTAAATAGTAAGAAATTGCTTCATTATTGTTTGGCATATTAGCCCCTTCTGCGACCATGAAAGCACCATTTCTAACTAATCTTTTAGCTCTTTCTAAGTTTATTTCATTTTGAGTTGCACAAGGCATTACGATATCTACTTTAATATCACAATCATAGATTGACCCAGGATGAAATTCTCCTCTACCTGCTTCTTGTATATAATCAGATAAAACTTTACCTTTTGTGGCTTTTAATTTCTTTAATATTTCTACATCAAAATCTTCATCTAATACATACCCAGTAATATTACTCATTCCTACAACTTTCATGCCTAAAGCTATAGCTTTTTCAGCCGCATATGTTGCAACGTTACCCGAACCACTTATAATTACTCTTTTACCTTTAGGATCAATATTAAACTTATTTAATACTTCCATAACCAAATAAAGTAAACCATAGCCTGTAGCTTCTGTTCTAATTAAACTTCCACCATAGCCTACACCTTTACCAGTTAATACACCTCTATCACTAGCACCTTTAATTCTTCTATATTGTCCATATAGATAACCAATCTCTCTTGCGCCTACACCCATATCTCCTGCAGGAACATCCACATTTTCTCCTATATGCCTATATAACTCTGTCATAAAACTTTGACAAAATCTCATAATTTCTATATCACTCTTACCTTTAGGGTCAAAATCACTTCCACCCTTACCTCCACCCATTGGTAGGTTAGTTAATGCATTTTTAAATGTTTGTTCAAACCCTAAAAACTTAAGTACAGATTCACTTACTAAAGGATTAAATCTTAACCCACCCTTATAAGGACCTAAAGCACTATTATATTGGATTCTATACCCTCTATTCACATGAGTTTTACCCTTGTCATCAACCCAAGGAACTTTAAACTTAATTGTTCTTTCTGGTTCTAACAATCTCTCTAAAATAGCCATATTTTCATATTCAGGATGTTTATCAAAAATCACTGAAACAGAATCTATAACTTCTTCAACTGCTTGAATAAACTCTGGTTGACTAGCATCCTTAATTCTATACTCTTCAATAACTCTATCTATGTAACCCATATGTACTATCTCCTTATTCTTAGTGTATATTATATAGCAATATTTAATAATTATATAAAAAAAGTTTAATACAAACAAAAAAAGTAGATGTTTACCTACTTTTTACCACTTTTAAACTCATAAAACTCTTTTCTTTGTTTATAATCTTTCCTAAAACTAATCTCAAAAAGAATAATCAATAAGATAATAATAACTGTAAATATAATCCATTTAGAAAAAGAAGCTATATTAATCATTTGTATATTCCTTTCTTAATTTATAAAACATATATTGATGATAACCTTGTTGGACTATCAATAGAAATAAAGCAATAATAAAACCTGTTTTTTCATAAGATAATATACTCTTTCTTTCTTCTGTACTTACTTTTGCGCTATTTTGTTCAGTAGTACTTCCTCCAACATTAAATGAAATACCATTATTAGTGTTTATTTGTGTTTCATTGTTTACTAAGCTAATACTTACCGAATTGTCCACAACTTCTTGTGGTTTTACAACTTGGGTTGAAGCAACTTCTTTATCAGCTGGTTTTTCAATCTTTTTTTCTGTTTCTTTTACTTCTTCTATAACTAATGAAACACAGGCTTGTTTAACATCATCCCAAATCAATCCTTGATCTTCACATGTTACTTTTACTTCAGGTTTATCATTGATTGGTGTGTTTACTACTATAGGTGTTGATGTAGGAGACGGAGTATATGTAGGGCTTGGTGATGAACTTGGTGTTGGTGATGAACTTGGTGTTGGCGAAGGGCTAGATATAGGACTTACAAAAGCTTTTATCTCCTTACTTACAGTAATAGTTTTATTAGGATCAATCAGATAATCACTAGAATACTCAATAAAATAACCTTCTACAGTTTGATTTACATTAGGTAAATCATTCCACATATCATTAGTAACAAATGCAGTAGAAAGATAACCTTCTATTCCTCCATCATTATTAGGTTCATGATAGATATTATTTTCTTTATAAAAATATTCATATCCTATACTTGAACCGCCATCTAATTGAGTAGGAGCACTATAAAATTCATTACCTTTTTCAGGTCCATCTGCCCAATACCAAACTCTAGGACAAACAACACTACAATTGCTTGTATCAAGGGTATATAAGTCACTATTTGAACTATTAACCTTAGAACCATCATTCACATTTACTGCACGTGTACCACCAATCCAGCCAATCTTAGTAGAAATACCTTCTAAAACAGTTCTTTCACCATCATTAGTTATTGTCGCAAGATAACCCTTCATATTATTTAAACTACTATTTTGTGCTGCCTTGTATGCATCAAACCAAGTGATTCCTGGTGCATCCACAAAGACATAGTGTCTATTATTACTCTCACCCAAAACCAATTCCTGATAAGACAATGTAATAGATATATTATTATCAACTACTTCTTCTTTTATATTAAATGACAAATTGTTCAAGTAATCTACAATGCCAGTTTTATTTAAGTTGGTATCTACACTAACAATCCCTTCTTGTTTATCAATAACCCATTCACTAGGAGTAGATATATCAATATATTCTAAGTAAGAAGGATAAGTGATTACTATTTTATTTATATTACTAATACTTAAATCTACATTATTAACTTCTACTAATGTACTGCTAACT
>CAYQNJ010000005.1:0-91970 GCA_964418835.1 uncultured Erysipelotrichaceae bacterium | reverse complement strand
CTTTTTAAATTCCATCCTCTGATTCTTCTTCAACTCTAGGTTGTTGAAGTACAAATCTCATAGCTTGATCTTTTCCTGTATTAACAGCCATATCAGCTAGTGTATCTATATCGCTAATGAAACTTCTACCCATTGAAGATTCAATTAACATTCCTAAATTTGTTCCACTTAGTACTACAATTTTCTCTTCTCTTTTAATAGAAATTTCTACAGAAGTTTTAAATGGCGATCCACCAACTAAATCAGTAAATATTAGTATTCCATCTTCACAATCTTTTAGTTTGTCAATAGCTTCATTAATATTTGCTTCTAAATCATCAACTGAATTTTCTTGAACAAAATCCACTGTTTGATAACATTCTGGCATCCCAGCTATGAGTTTAACTGAACTAGTTAACCCTGTAGCAAAATTACCGTGCCCTGTAACAACTATACCTATCATAATTAATTCTCCTTTTTATATGGATATAAAGTAACACCTTTAACAACTCTATTTACCTCTCCACTTGGACAAGGATTATCAGGAGTAATATCAAGTGATAACGACTTATATAAAGCAACAAGTTGAGCACACATTACATACGGTAGTGCAAGTTCAATATTTTCTTTAACACTTCCATTTAAACAATAATAGTAATCCGCAAGTTCTTTTGCTTCTTCACTAGGTGTATTACATACAACTAATATCTTATTTTCCTTTCTTTGAATGCTCATTTCTTTAACTAAGTCTACTTCATATTTTCTAGTATAACTATCATCACTTAAATACACAACAGTTAATGTTTCATTATCTACAATTGATTTAGGTCCGTGTCTAAATCCTAATGGTGTATCATATAAAGTTACTACTTTACCAGCAGTTAATTCTAACATTTTTAACGCTGATTCTTGTGCAATACCTTTTAATACATTACTACCTAAATAAACAATTCTCTTGTAATCATAATCTTCAGTTAAATTTTTAAAATATTTATATCCACCTTTATTAATATCTTCAGCATATTTTATAACTTCTGTAAAACTATTAGCAATATTATCTAATTCATCTAAATTAAATGCTAAATAAGCCGCAAGAAACATATTAGAAAAACTTGAAGTCATCGCAAATGATAAATCATGAGTTTCTGGTGTTAAGTTTATTGCTAGGCAATTCTTTTCAACGGCTGCTCTTTTACTTAACGCTCCATTGCTATTACATGTAATAAATAAATTATAAATCTTATCACTTACTGCTTCAGCTGAATCTACTGCACCTAATGATTCAGGACTATTTCCACTTCTACCAAAACTTACTAACAAAGTTGGTTTTTCACTTGATATATAATTTCTTGGCATTGCAGTAATATCAGTACTTGCATATGAATGAGCTTTAAAGTTTGTTTTTAAGTTAATTGCAGAAAATAATGCATTACCAACAAATTCACTTGTTCCAGCACCTGTAAATACTACATCATAATCTTCAGCAGTTAATACTTGATCAACAAATGCTTTTATCTCACTTTTCATTTCTTTAATTTGATTTATTGTCTTAACCCATGTTTCAGGTTGTTGGTTAATTTCTTTTGCTGTATAAGTAGCGTTTAAACTTGTTAACTCATTTGAATTCATATCAAAAATTGTCATATAATTACCTCCATTTACAAGCAAATTATAACAATCAAAATCACTTTTTCAACAAATTGACTAAATATAACAAAATTCAAACTAAAAAGTGCAAACATATATATTAATTAAATATGTTAGATTATAATTATAGTGAAAATGGAGGCAAAAAATGATTATACAAAGTAAAAGAGTTTGGTTAGCAGGACAATTCTACCCTGCACAACTAAAAATTGAAGGTAATAAAATAGTTGCTGTACTTGATTATGACACAAAACCTACAGATAAGGATTATGACAACAAAAGAATAGTACCTGGATTTATTGATATCCACTGTCATGGTGCATATGGGTATGACACTAATGATGCTGAACCAGAAGGATTAAGAAATTGGTTAAGTAAAATACCTAATGAGGGAGTTACAGGACTACTAGCTACTACAATTACACAAAGTAAAAAAGTACTAACCGATGCTGTAAAAAATGTAGCAAATGTTTATAAAGAAGGTTATGAAGGTGCTGAAATACTTGGAATTCACTTTGAAGGACCTTATCTAGATATGGTATATAAGGGAGCTCAACCTGAGCAACATATTTTAAAACCAAATGTAGCTGAATTTAAAGAATATCAAGAAGCAGCAAATGGATTAATAAAGTTAATTACACTTGCTAGTGAACATGATGATAATTTTGAACTAACAAAATATTGTTCAAATAATGGTGTTGCAGTAAGCTTGGGACATAGTGGAGCAACTTATGAAGAAGCACTTATGGCTGTAGCAAATGGTGCTAAGTCAATGACTCACGTATATAACGGTATGTCACCTTTCAACCATAGAAAAAATGGTTTGGTAGGAGCTGCGCTTAAATTTAAAGATGTATATGGAGAGATTATTTGTGATTTAAACCACTCAACTCCAGCTGCAGTAAATATTCTTTACAAATCTAAAAATCCTGATAAAACATTAATGGTATCTGATGGTTTAATGTGTAAAGGATTTGAAGTAGGAAAAAAATTCTTATTTGGTGGTAATGAAATAGAAATATATCCAGATGGTAGTGCACATTTAACATCTTCTAAAGGTCTTGCAGGATCTACAATGAAAATGAATGAAGGATTAAGAAATGTTGTTGAACTAGCTGATGTTCCATTTGATGTAGCATTAAATTCTTGTACTATTAACCCAGCAACATTAATCGGAGTTAATGATAGAAAAGGTAAATTATATGAAGGATATGATGCAGATATAGTTGTACTTGATGATGATTATTCTGTAGTACAAACATACTGTAACGGAAAAGAACAACTATGAGTGTTAAAACAAAGATAGTATCTGGAAGAAATATATTTAAAGATGATAAAGGAAGAGATATACTTTATATTAAGTCAAAAAACACTGGATATGTAATTCAGGAAAAAGATCAAAAAGGATACAATTTATATTCAAATAGATATGTTATATCTGTTATCGCAGGAGTACTTGCTGCTAACTTTAATATTCCAGTATTATATTGTATAGCAATATCAGTAGCACTTATCGCATTTCTAGAATATAGATATAGAACTCACTTTCTACCATCTTTAATACAATTAACAAACTTCAAACCAACAAAAAACATTTCTACATTAGATGCTTTAATACTTGAAAAAGATAAAAAAAGAAACTTAACACTTGCAATATTATATGTTGCATTAGGGGTTCTAATAGTAATAAACGGTATTCAAATGAAAGTATCTCCTATAATAATGATAGGAAATATAATTGTTTGTATAGCAGCATTATATATGGGAATAATGAACTTTATAGCATTTACAAAAATAAAACCTTAGTGATTTCACTAAGGTTTTAAAATACATTTTCTTCAATAAATTTAGCAACACCATCATCAGCAACATCACCACAAATATAATCAGCAATTGCTTTTGTATCATCACTACCATTTGACATACAAACTCCAATACCTGCCCACTTAATCATTCCATTATCATTTGTAGTATCTCCAAATGCTATAACATCTTTAACATCAATATCATGATATTCACAAAATTTTTCTATAGTAATTGCCTTATCTACATCTTTACTTGAAAATTCTATTAAAGTATTTTGTGTTTTAAATGCTCTTATGTTTTTCAAATTTAAATTTCTTACATGCTCTTCTATTTTAGGCATATCATTTTCATCAACTCTAAACATAATTTTATAATTATCTTCTTTATAGAAATCAGATTCTTCTTTAGCGACTATGATTTCTTTTTTACTATGAGAAGCTGACATCTTTACTATCTCTGTAATCTCATTAGTCATCATTTTATTTCCTATATACATAACAGGATTAAAGATAAATGGTCTCATAGCTTCAAAAGCTTCTTTTATCCATTCTTTCTTCATCACAAAATATCGTTCTTCTTTATTTAA
This sequence comes from uncultured Erysipelotrichaceae bacterium, assembly GCA_964418835.1. Lineage (GTDB taxonomy): Bacteria > Bacillota_I > Bacilli_A > Erysipelotrichales > Erysipelotrichaceae > UBA9076. The sequence continues at coordinate 87,952 of CAYQNJ010000005.1, read as the reverse complement.
TATATTATCTTGTAATTGACAACCATTTAAACCAACTATTAGTTCAAAATCATTTTCTAATCCCCAAGTTTTATAAAAGTTGAGTTCATCCAACTGTCTACCAGAGGCAATACCAAAATATATACCCCTTCTTCGACATTCTTCAATCACATCTCTATTTCTAGTAGAAATTAAATTATGTTTTACAATTAATGTACCATCTAAATCACAAACAATTAATTTAGTATTTTTCATGTTTATACCCCCCTAATAATTATACTATTTGATTTATGAAACTTTATACCTCAATTAAACTTAATTGAACTTTACCTCTTTCAAGGTCAATTGCACTAACCCAAACTTTAACAACATCTCCTACTGAAACTACTTCACTAGGATGTATATTTCTAGCTTTATTCATTTTAGAAACATGTATTAATCCATCTTCATGTAAACCAATATCCACAAAAGCACCAAAGTCTACAACATTTCTAATAGTACCATTTAGTTTATCACCTACTTTTAAATCCTTTATATCTAATACATCCTGTCTTAAAAGTGGTGCATCATACTTATCTCTATAATCTCTTAAAGGTTGATTTATACTATCAACAATATCCTTAACAGTATAACTATCAACACCTAGTTCATTACTTAATTCATCAACATTAACATCAATACTTTCACCAAGTGTACTAATATTAAATTTTTTCATAATCTTTTTGGCAATACTATAACTTTCAGGGTGAATAGATGTTTTATCCAATGGTTCTTCACCATCATTAATTCTTAAGAAACCAGCACATTGTTCAAATGTCTTACTACCTAATTTCTTTACTTTCTTTAGTTGACTTCTATCCTTGAACTTACCAATCTCACCTCTATGTTCAACAATAGATAATGCAATATTTTTATTAAGCCCAGAAACATGCATTAGAAGCTCTTTACTTGCTGTATTTAAATCAACCCCCACAAGGTTTACTGATTTTAAAATAGCGAAATCTAAGCGTTCATTAAGCTGTTTTTGCGGTAAATCATGTTGGTATTGACCAACACCAATACTTTTTGGGTCTATTTTAATCAATTCTGATAATGGATCTAATAATCTTCTTGCAATAGAAATAGCTGATCTTTGTTCAACATGTAAATCAGGAAACTCTTCCCTTGCTATTTCACTTGCACTATACACAGATGCACCTGCTTCTGAAACAATAGTAAAACTAATATTTAAATTATTGTTTTTAATTAAATTAGATACAAAGTTTTCTGACTCTCTACTTGCAGTACCATTACCAATTGCAATTAGTTTAATATCATAATCTTTTATCAATTTTAGCATTTTCTTTTCTGCTTCATCTACCTTATTAACAGGTGCATGAGGAAAGATTACATCTATCTTTTTTAAAGCCCCAGTACTATCAACAACCGCAAGTTTACAACCTGTTCTAAATGCTGGATCAAAACCTAATACACAACTACTTTTAACAGGTGGTTGTAATAATAATTTTTCTAGATTCAAAGAGAATATATCAATTGATTGTTTTTGAGCTTTTTCACTTAAATCATTTCTTATTTCTCTTTCAACACTTGGAAATAATAATCTACTTAAACCATCTTTAATAGCTTCAACAACCAAATCATAAGAACTTGATTCACTATTTTTTGCAAAACCTCTAATTGCATAGTTTTCCAAGTATTCTACATCATAAGTAAAACTTACAGTAATTACCTTTTCTTTTTCTGCTCTATCAATAGCCATAACTCTATGATTAGCAATATATGCAACTTTTTCTGATTTATCATAATACATCTTATATGTAAGATTATCATCTACTGCATTCTTTTTCTTTTTAGTAACAATAAACCCAAATCTATAAATAGATTCTTTTACTCTCCATCTTAATTTAGCATTATCACTTACCAACTCAGCAATAATATCCTTAGCACCTTGTAAAGCATCTTTAACAGTTTCAACATTTTCATTTAAATACTTCTTAGCTTCTTCTTCTATATTTGCTTTACCTTTTAAAGTTAATAAATATTTTGATAAAGGTTCCAATCCTTTTGCAATCGCATCACTTGCTCTGGTTTTTCTTTTTTGTTGATATGGCCTATAAATATCATCAACCTTAGATAATTTATCACATTCAAGTATTTCCTTTTTTAACTCCTTGGTTAATTTACCTTGAGTCTCTATTAGTCTAATAACATCTTCTTTTCTTTTTTGTAAATTAACTTGATACTCATATTGTTGTTGGATAAAAAGAATTTGTTCTTCATCCAAACCTTTTGTTACTTCTTTTCTGTATCTAGCAATAAAAGGTACAGTATTCCCTTCTTCTAATAGTTTTAAAGTACTTTCTACTTGTTCTTTATTTATTTTTAATTCATTAGCTATGGGTATAATTAATTGTTCCATTTTGTTCTCCTTAGTCCTATTAATAATATCATAAACAACCTTAAATTTATCTTAATATAGACCAAGTAAACTATATTTCTAACCTAATAAATGCTATACTTTTTTAGAGGTAATTATATGAGAAATAAGAAAACTATTATATTAGGTTCTATAGCAATTGCTTTAGTAGCTATTATTGGTATATTAAGTGCACTATATATATTTTTGCCTGCAAATATCAAAGCACCTGATTTTACAAATAAAACATTGAGTGATGTAGAAACATGGTTAAATGAAAACAAAATAAAAGAAGATGCATATAAGATAGACCATGAGTTTAGTGAATCAATAGAAAAGGACTATGTTATTAAACAATCAGTTTTACCAGATGAAGATATAAAAAAGAATGAAGTATTCACAGTTACCATATCAGATGGTAAGGATCCCGATTATAAAGTATTAATTCCTGATTTCACTAATAAAACACATGATGAAATAGATAAATGGTTTAAAGAAAATCTTTTTACAAATTATCAATTTGAATTTGTACAATCAGATAACACTGATAAAGATAAATATGTTGGAATTAATGTTACTGACATGAATCAAGCAAGAAGTGCATTAATATTAATATCAATTTCATCTGGCAAAGAACCATTAGCAATAGAAATTGATATGCCTGACTTAAAAGATTATACAAAAGCTAATATTCAAGCTTGGGCAAAAACAAATAACATAAGTGTTACATTTAAAAACCAAGCATCAAACACAATAGCCAGTGGTAAAGTCATTTCTCAAGTCCCTAAAGCAGGAACAAAAATAATGACTGGTAGCAAGGCAACCATTACATTATCAACAGGAAAAGGAATAACTGCAGTTGATTTTACTGGCAAACCTAAAAAAGAAGCAGAATCATGGATAAAAGAAAATGGTTTAAAAGCATCATATACAGAAATATATGATGGTAAACAAGTAACAGGAAATATAGTAAGTAATACTCCAAGTACAGGAACCGTTGCTGCAGGATCAACAGTTAAGTTCAATGTTTCAAAAGGACTAGTTCCAATTGATAACTACACAAATAAAAAACAAGCAGACTTTGATTCATATCTATCAGGATTAAATAAATCATATAACTCTTCTGCAAGAATCGAAAGAAAAATAGAAATAGAGGAATCCTCTAGTGCAGCTGGAACAATACTTTCTCAAATAATAAACGGCAAGGTAGTAAGTGGTCAAACAATGGTAGCTCCAGGTACTACAGTAACACTTAAAATAGCTGGGGCTAAGAAAATTAGTGTTGTAAGTAAAGCTGGTTCAAATGAAAATGATTTTAAAAAGTATATTACTGATTTAGGTTTAAAGGTAGGTAGTAGAACTGAAAAATATGATGATTCTAAAGGTAATGGAATACTTATTTCAAATGATACTGGTTCATTTGAAACAGGTTCAAGTATAAATTATGTTATATCAAAGGGTAAATATACTATTGATGTAAATTCATATGTCAATAAACCATATAACACCTTAGTGAGCACAATAAATAGTGCTAATTCTCAAGGTGCAGGATATTCCATAAATAAATCAGATTCATATAATGATACTGTAGCTAGTGGTAATATTATAAGTTGTTCAATAAGTGGTAAAGCAATTACATGTAATGTATCTAAAGGACAACAAATAACAGTTAAAAATTATGTAGGTTCTAATAAGCCTTGTACTGTAAATACTTGTAGCATGGATGGATTAAGAATAACACAGGAAACTTCTAATAATGATAGTGTTCCTTCTGGTAAAGTAATATCACAAAGTATAGCTGCAGGAACTAAAGTAGATCCAAATACAACTATTAAATTAGTTATATCGCTTGGTCCTAAACCAACTCCTACTCCTAGTCCTACCCCATCGCCAACTCCTAGCCCAATTCCTTCTCCAACACCAAAAGTATGTAGAGCTCCTTCATACTCTATTATAAGTGTGTTTAATGGAGCTGACTTTGATACAGCAGTCAATAACGTACGAGCTGCATTTGTAGGTTTCAATGTAAATGCAGTAAAACTTGAAGGTGATGATAATTCTGGCGCTGCTAATGGAGTAATAAAATCAATTTCTCCAACTGGACTAAGCAATCAAGATATAGATTGTAATACAACATTTACAGTAGAAATATATTCTGGACAACAATAAAAATGACTGGTTCTCTTAAGAAGAGACTAGCCATTTTTTATTCAGATATACTTAATGATAATCTATATCTTGTTTTATTAAATTTTAAATTATATGTTTTATTGTTAAAAATAGATTCTTTTATAGTTGGTTGGCTTATATCATTTATCTCAATAATATCTTTATACTGACCAATATTATTCTCTAAATAAACTAAATAAGATCCATTACTTAATCCACTAATATCTATACTTCCATCAAAACATGTATTATTAATAGCATATTTAGACTTAAGCATTGATTTATAATCTACACTACACTTAGATACAGTTAATGGATAAGTAGTTATTGTCCCATCTTGTGCTAATAAAACTAAGTTATACAAAGGTTTATCACTATCCTTATAATTCACATTGTAAATCCAAGAAACACCCTTTATATTAAGCTTACCATCAGTAACATTTAGTATTTCATACCCTACCATAGAATCTCTTCTAGTAGGTTTTTTAATAGAATCATAATCAACACTATTTTCATAAACAGATAATTCATATCTATAACTATAGCTTTGTTTTTGATTAAATTTATAAGTTAAATTATCAATGGTTGTAGTAGCTGGAATATTTTCAAGATTTATATCAGTTAAGAATAACTCTTTATTATTCTTATTATTTGTAACAGCTATTCTTATTGTATAATCACCCTTTGGAATTGATTTTAAATCAATTATTGATTCATATGCTATCTTAGAATAATCATATCCATCATTTAAGTTTAACGCTGATTCTAGTACTGATGTAGTTGTATCTATTAATATTCTTTCACTTGTTTCCATATTAGTAAAAACTAATTGATGTTTAACATCTGCATCCTTACTAGCATCCATATCCTTAATAAATGCCAAACCATTTATTTTTACAGAAGTTTTGTTTTCATCACTAAATTCAAACTTTTCTAGAGCTTGTCTAAATATAGTTAAATTTGTAATTGGTTTAGGAGTTGCACTTGGTTCAACACTTGGAGAAGGCTCTACACTAGGTGAAGGTTCTACGCTTGGTGAAGGTTCAATACTAGGTGAAGGACTTGGAATAACATCATCCTTTTTTATTTCCATAAATAAATAACCATCAACATGTGTAAATGTATATATTTTTGAATTTATTTTAACTTCTTTTGGTAATGATATTTGATCTAATAGATAATTATTATTGTTATAATCCAATAAAACAGCATATTCACTACTAACACTAAAGAAGTATTTACCATAATCTAAAGTAGATAAATCAATGTCTTTACCACTAAATGTCACATTATCATTATCTTTAACACTACTAGTTAAATTAAAGACTGTTTCTTTATACATCTCATCATATATTATTAATTTATGTAAAATTTTGTTTTCATTTGTGACATAAATTCCAGGTCTATAAGCACTACCAGAAATTGATAGCTTTTCTTCATTTAATAATAATGAATCTACACTAAACACAAATTCACCAGTTGGTTCTTTACCAACATTCATATTAATTGTAGTATTAATACCGGTCATATATTTCTTATCAATATAACCAACACTTTTATCCCATAAATATTGAACACCAGGTAATTTTTTATCATGATAAACAATACTATTGTCACTTCTAATACCATTTTGTATTTGAGCTTTCACAAAAGCTCCTTCTTGAGAAAGAATAGGTAGAATATAATTTTCTTGATATGTTGAACCATATGCAGTTTTAAATAACTCGCCACTACCTGTATTATTGCCTCTATACACAGATGTATTATAAGTATTCACTTTTCCAAGATTGTATTTATTAAAATCTGTTAAATTTCCATTATGATTATTAGATGACTTATCAAGTGCATATGCAATACCTGCAATTTTATATCCCCAATATGGATCAGCCGCATATAATACGTTAACCCCAGACCCTTTATTACCTAAATGCATACCAAAGAACCTATAATCATTTATATCCATATAACCTCTTAAGTTTATAGACATATGTTCATATATAGCTTGTTCAACACTTCCAAATGAAGCAGCTTGATTAGGATCAGAATCAAATGCGGACCAACCAAAGAGATTATTTCTATTTTGTGCAAAATTACTCATTCCATACGCCGACTCCAAACAAGCCATCGCAAATACTAAAGACGCATTTACACCATATGAATTTTGATTATTAATAAAAGTTTGTCCTTGGTTATAAAGTTTAGAATTACCATTAATATTTTTTTCATTTAAAAACTTATTGTAAGCTGATGCTGGAATATTACTTTGTGTTCTTAAAGGTAAGAATAAATAATATCCATAATATGTATTAACCTTATTTCTATATCCTTGATCACTATAAAAATCATACCCATTATAACTGTAATAAATAGCACCAGTATTCATCCAATCAGCTGCTGGACCAATAACTATTTCATATTTAGCTGGCCAAGTATCTTTAGACCATCCACTATGTGCCACAAAAACTAAATCTCTATAATTACCGTTTTGAACTACTTTAAAGAATGATTGATATATTCTTGTATAAAAAGGTTGTTCATTTGCTTTTGAAGTATCATTACCACCTAAATGAATAGGCATTTGATTATTAATAAATTTAGTAGGTACTAAATCCACATTTATTAAATCAATATAGCCATCAAAACCAGTAATATTTATATGAACCTTACCATTACCATTATCATATGTTTCAGTAGAAAAATATGCCATTTCTCTATGCATAGTAATGTATGTCTTCTTACCAGAATTATTTGCATATTGGAATATATTTGATGTATTAATACCACTTCTAACAGGATAAGAAACAGCAACACCTGAAGACATTGCAACTATCTTTGATGGACTTAAACTTGCATAATGTCTTACAACTGCATCATTTCCATATGCATACATCTTATTTTTTGCAGTATTAAAATCATTAACACATTCTTTTTTATCAAAACCACCATTGTTGTTTACTACTGAAACTTCAAAAACATTACAATGCATTGGGTATAAATTATAATCTACAGCTGCATTTACTACCATTGATTCTTTATTAGTAATAATAAGAGTAGTAAATGTAATTGTTAAACATAAAATAATTTTTATTAATTTGCTCATTTACTTTCCTCCTAATTTAAATCCACATTAATACTAATCCAAGAATCACTTCCCTTAACCTTTAGCTTTAATACACCCTTATAAGTTACAGGATTATCTATAGGATTGTATGCCACAAAGAATAAGCTTCCTTTGTCTTTATCTTTAATTTGTTTACCTAATATATTTGTATACTTCATAGAATCAATAGATGAATCTAATGCTTCAAATACATTATTATCAGTAGTCACATATTGAGCATTCTCTATTTCAACTGTATCTCCCCAAAGTGATACAGTTTCTAAATTAAATGTATAAACTTGTACTGTAGAAGGTAATAGATATTCACTAGATACACCATTAATTGTTTGACTCATATAATCACCAGTAATTTCAAAAGCACTAGAAACACTCATCTTATAAGTCTTACCATCAGTAATAATATCATCTGCTTTATATACTAATAGTTTACTATCACCCACATGACTATTTAAATCAAAGCTTAATTTTTGATTATCAAAATCTATGTTTAAATCTAGAGTGTTTAATGTTTTATCTTTTACTGGGATAAATATACTCGCAAAGTATTCTGAATCATTTGAAATTAAATCAAATACTACGTTTTGTCTTCCTAAAAAATAAGATTTTTCTTCTAACTTTATAACATAATCATCTACTTCATTTAACTTAACCCCTTCAATACTAATAAAATGATCAAGTGTAATATTTGTGGATGAAGGAGCACTTACTTTAATCTTTGCGATTACAAAGTTAAATGGAATACCATCAACCTTAAACACTCTATAATCTGCAAGTTCTATTTTAATTCCACTTAAATTAGTTGTTTCTTGAGGTTTATCTTGGTTACCAATTTCTGGTAATGTATTATCATCTATTAAATCTGTACTATTTTTAACGTTAATGTTATAGAACATTAATAAAACAATCCCTACAAGTAGCGATACAGATAATAATATTAACAATATAGTTTTAATATTTCTATTATTCTTCATAATCACCTTATATTATACAATATTTATTAAATCATAAACATAATTAATAACCTTAAGTTTACCTTAAATAAAAAAGTGAGTATGATCACTCACTTTGAATTGCTTCAATAATATTAAGATTTGCAGCACGCTTAGCAGGAAGAAACCCAAATATTACACCTAATGAAATTGAGAATACAATTGCATATGTTACATACATAAAGTTAATAGGCATATTCATTTCTAATAAATTTAAAGCTAACCTAATAACTGCAATACCAATTAATATTCCAATTAAACCACCAAATAGAGTTAATAAACTAGATTCAATAATAAACTGAAATTGAATTGCTCCTTTACCAGCCCCAATAGCCCTTTTAACACCAATTTCTTTAGTCCTTTCAACAACTGATACAAGCATTATATTCATAACACCAATACCAGCCACTAATAATGAAATAGAAGCTATAATACTCATTACAATGGATAATATACCAGTTACACTTGTTATTTGAGATATAATAGCTGATAAATCTTCTTGTACATAACCATCTTTTGTATCAACTGAGTTATGTATTTCATTTAGTCTAAGTACAGCACTTTTTGTAGTAGTATCTAAATCATATCCAGGAGCTATCTTTATTGACATAAACTGTATTGAACCACTAGAAAACATGGTATCATAAACCTTATCATAAATTACAATCATATTATTTACATTAGTATTTGTACTAGTAGTAACCCCTACTATAGTAAACAATTTATTTTTAATCTGTATAGTTTTTCCTAGTGCTTCATCTATAGAAATCTTCATACTTTGTTCTATAAACTTATCACTAACTATAGCAATACTCATCCTTTTATCTTCTGGATAATCTCTAATGAACTTCCCTTTAACAAGTTCTAAATCATAAAAACTTACAAAGTTTTCAGAATCTCTTTTAACACCAATATTTATATTTTTTCTTTCTAAAGATACATTAACAGTACTTGAATAGTGAGGTAAAGCATCAGTAATGCCCTCTATTTTAACTAATTCTTTAGTATCTTCAGGATTAAATCTGTAACTAACTTCACCTACTCCTCCCATACTAGAAGCAAAAGAAGTATATAAGTTAGAATCAGCATCCTTTTTATCATTAACATAGTTTATATTAACTGTACCATTAGTACCTGTAATAGCACTAGAAATGGCAGCATTAGCTATATCATTAATTGAAAGAATTACAAAAACAACAGCAACCCCTATTACAATACCTATTAAAGATAAAAATGTTCTTAATTTATTATTAAATAATTCATTAATAGAAAGTCTTATATATTCAAATATCATATATTTACCACATCACTTTCTATTAAACCATCTTTTATAGTAATAATTCTATCTGCAGATTTAGCAACACTTAAATCATGAGTAACAACTACTATAGTATTGCCTGCCTTATGCAAATCCTTTAATAAAGCAAGAATAGTTTTAGTTGTATTAGAATCAAGTGCACCAGTAGGTTCATCCGCAAATATAATATCTGGAGAATTAGATAAAGCTCTAGCAATAGCAACCCTTTGTCTTTGCCCACCTGATAAAGTCATTGGTTTTTTATTAGCTTGGTCTTTTATTTGCATCATATCCATTAATTCTAAAGCTTTATTTTTTCTAGTATTTGCATTTACACCTGCATATAACATAGGTAGTTCTACATTTTTCAAACATGTAATGTTATTCATTAAATTAAAAGATTGAAATATAAATCCAAATGTTTTTAACCTAGTTTTTGTAAGCTTAGATTCTGAATACTTAGTAACGTCGTGTCCATTTAAAATATATTTTCCTGATGTAGGAGAATCTAATAAACCCAGTGTATTTAACAAAGTACTTTTACCACTTCCACTTTTACCCATAATAGAAACATATTCACCTTTTTCTATTTTAAAAGACACCCCAGCTAAAGCTTTAACTTCATTTTCACCAGGGTTAAATATTTTTACTATATCGATACATTCAATAACAGGAACACTCATTTCTTATTCACCGTAATAGTTGCTGTATAACCATAAGGAACTTCTTCTGGTATATTAACATCAACATTATAATAAGAAGTATCAGTACTTTCTAAGTTGTTAGGCAAGGTATCAATAGAGGCAACAGTAGTATCAAATGTTTTATCTAGTCCTTCTATTTTAACAGAGACAGTTTCTCCAACAGTAAATAAATTATATTCATACTCACTAACACTAATTCTAACTTTTTTATTAACTGAATAAATAGTTATATATGCATTAGCAATATTTGTTGGAGAAGATGAATTATCTTCATTTATTTTATAAACTAAACCATCAATATCCGATTTAACTTTTAAATCATCCTTACTTTCATTTAATTTTCTAATAGTCTCCTCAGATTTTACCCAATCAACCTTATTTTGAGCAATTAATCCTTCTGTTTTAACTATCTCACTTTCTAAGTAAGACTTATAACCAGTATCTGCTGGATCAACCCCAGCAAGCCATGATTTATACTCTTCAATTCTACTGTAGTAATCATCTAATTGTTCTTTTAAAGTCGTAAAATTCTTTTGGATTACTGATATTTGAGCATCTACAGAATAATCAGGTACATAATCAAATAACACGGTATCTTTACTAATAATATCACCTTCAGCAACATAAGTTCCCTTATATTCTTTTGTAGCATCCTTCATATAATATCTAGACTCTATAGGTACAACTTTTCCTGTATAAATAACTCCACTTGTAGTTTCTACAACATCACTACTAGCTTCTTCAACAGGACCATTAAAATCTACACTAACATTACTATTTCCTTCTGATGAATTATTTTGCATAAAAAACGCTACATATATTACTCCTATAAAAAGTAATATACCTATTGCTATTAATATTTTCTTACTTAATTTCATGTGAACTACTTTTCCTATTCAATTCCCCTTGGATTGTTTTTTGAAAAGTTCCAACCATCTTGACACATTTCATCTATTCCATATTGAGCTTGCCATCCCAATAATTGTTTTGCTTTTTTAGTATCAGCATAACAAGATGCAATATCCCCTGCTCTTCTATCAAGTATTTGATAAGGTATTTCTTTTCCACAAGCTTTTTCAAACGCTTCTCTTACTTGTAGTACTGAATATCCATTTCCAGTACCTAAGTTAATTGCTTGTACACCTTTATTCTTTAAAGCATATTTTATAGCTTTGATATGACCTAAAGCTAAATCAACTACATGTATATAATCTCTTACACCTGTTCCATCTATTGTATCAAAATCATTACCCCAAACTCTTAAAAATTCTCTTTGACCTGTAGCAACTTGAGCAATATAAGGTACTAAATTATTTGGAATACCAACAGGTGTTTCACCTAATAAGCCACTCTTATGAGCACCGATAGGATTAAAATACCTAAGAAGTAATATACTCCAATCATTATCTGAAACATATACATCTTCTAATATTCTTTCATTAAATAATTTTGTAGTTCCATAAGGATTTGTTGTACTTAAAGGGAAATCTTCTTTAATAGGTAAACTTGCAGGATCTCCATACACAGTTGCACTAGAACTAAACACAACAGTTTTACAACCAAACTCACTCATTACTTCATATAAATTTAAACTACCCGCAATATTATTTTGGTAATAAGTTAAAGGTTTAGATACAGATTCTCCTACAGCCTTATACCCAGCATAATGAATCACAGCATCAATTTTATTTTCGTTAAATACTTTTCTAATTCCTTCTTTATCAAGGATGTCTATTTTATAAAACTTTGGTCTAACTCCAGTAATAGTTTTAATTCTATCTAAAACTACTTCCTTAGAGTTATAAAGGTTATCTAATATAACAACTTCATAACCTTCTTTAATAAGTTCTACAACCGTATGACTGCCTATAAACCCTGTGCCACCTGTAACTAAAATTGTTTCCATAAAGCCTCCTTATTTTAATTTATCTTCTTTTATTTCATTTATACTAAACCAATAAATTAGCGCAGCCATGACTAGCATCACTAACATTGATATAGCAAACCCAATATTAATTTCCGATATCTTATTAGAATAAAACAATTGATACGCTGATCCAACAAGTAAACCCATAATACCCATATAAGTAACTTGATGAAACTTCCCAAGTAAAAACCTTATCAATTGAGCACCTAATAATAACCCTACTATACCACCTAATACACTAGGAATTAACAATGGTATGTTCATTTTGTTAATAGCTTCAAAATAAATAGTTTGATACATACCCATAACTATTAAAATCATACTACCACTTATTCCAGGAATTATCATTGTTGCAGTTGCTATTAACATTGACACAAATAATGCAATAAAAGAAAAAGGTGTTAAAGTTGTAAATAAAACTTTACCAGCTTCTTTATCCGCATTTACAAAACTAAGTAATACCATTAATAACAAAGTAACTATAAAAGCTATAATTGAACTAACAGATAAATTTTTATCATTACCGCTAACGGCTTTTGAATATATCAAAGGTAAACTACCAATAATAATCCCAATAAACCCAAAAAAAGTTTGTTGAGGATAATTTTGAAATAGTATTTCCATTATTTTACTTAAACCTAATATCCCAATTCCTACACCAATTCCTAAAGGTAATAAAAAATTTAAATTCTTTATTATCAATTTAATATTTGTAGTAATACAATCCATCAACTTGTCATATATATTGAATATAATAGCTATAGTTCCTCCACTAACTCCAGGAATTACATTAGCAACACCCATAGCCATACCAATTAAAACTAACTTTAAATTTTCCATACAATCTCCTAAAATAACCTACTTATATCTTGCCAAGTCGCAAAAACCATAAGCGCAAGCATTAAAAACCAACCAAGTGACATAATAACAGTTTCAATAGTTTTATTCAATTGTTTATTAGTTATCCATTCACCTAAAGTAATTAATGCTCTTCCTCCATCAAGTATAGGAAGAGGTAACAAATTAAATATACCAACATTTAAAGAAAATAATGCGATTAACATCATAAAACTAGATAATCCTAAAGATGCAGTCTCTTTAGTAACACTATATATTCCTACAGGACCAGATAATTGATCTAACCCTTTACCAGAAAATAATCTAACTAAAGATATAAATAAAGTCTTTGTAATATCTACTAAATAAGAACCTCCATATATAAACGCATTTTTAAAATTAACTTCTACAACTTCACCTTGTGGAATTTGTATACCAACTAGATATACTTTTTGAACTTCATCATATACTGGAGTTACTTTTAAATCTAAACTCTTATCTCCTCTTGTTATTGTATAAGTTATTTGTTCTTTCTCCATTTGTGTAAAAGGTAAAATATCATAAAATGTATCAGGTTTAATTACAGTACCATCATTTAAGGTTACCTTTGTAATATAATCACCCTCTAAAAATCCTGCTACATCAGCTGGACCATTTTCAATTACACCTCCAACTATAGGTTTTGGAGATTCCACATAAGCTCCATTAGATAAGAATACAGCACTTGCAATAAACCATGCTAAAACAAAGTTCATAAAAACTCCTGCAAGCATTATTATGATTTGTTTCCACTTTGCAATACCTTTTATAGTTCTTTCATAAGGAACTTCAATATCTCTATCAGTTTCATCTTCTCCAGCCATAGCCACAAAACCACCAATTGGTAATGCTCTGATACTATACACTGTTTCTTTCCACTTTTTACTTACTAATTTTGGTCCCATTCCCAATGAAAACTCATAACAATAGACATTAAATAATTTTGCGGTTATTAAATGTCCAAGTTCATGTATAACAACTATAACTGATAACAATAATATAAAATAAACAATTCCCATTAATTTTCACCTTTAATTAAATCTTCTACATACTTTCTTGTATCTAAATCTGTTTGAATTAAATCATCTAAACATACATTTTCAATGTATTTAGCATTTTCAACAGCTTTAAATACTAATTCTTCTATTTCTAAAAAAGATATTTTACTATCCCTAAATGCTTGATTAGCTATCTCATTTGCAGCATTTAAAACTGCAGGTAAATTTCCTTTCTTTTTACCAACATCGTAAGCTAATTTTAATAAAGGAAATCTTTCAAAATCCATTTCTTTAAAATGTAATGTTCTAATCTTAGAAATAGAAAAATTACTTTCAAACTCTAGTCTTTCAGGATAAGATAAAGCATATTGAATTGGTATGCGCATATCCGCATTACCAATTTGAGCCATTATCGCACCATCTATATATTCAACCATTGAATGAACTATGCTTTCTTCATGTAAAACAACTTCAATATCTTCATAATCAACATCAAATAAATAATGTGCTTCAATTACTTCAAAACCTTTATTCATCATTGTAGCACTATCAATAGTAATCTTAGCGCCCATTGACCAATTAGGATGAGCCAAAGCTTGTCTAACACTAACACTCTTTAATTCTTCTCTACTTAAATTTCTAAAAGATCCTCCTGATGCAGTAATAATAATTTTTTTTAATTGCTTAATATCATTACCTTGTAAGCACTGTAATATTGCTGAATGCTCACTATCAATTGGAAACAATTTACAATTGTTATCTTTTAAAGCTTTTTGAACTATACTACCAGCAACTACTAAAGTTTCTTTATTTGCTAATGCAACATCCTTTTTATTTTCAATTGCATTTATAGTAGGTATTAATCCAACAAACCCAACTAAGGCATTGACTAATAAATCATATTCTTCTAGTTTAGATAACTTAACTAAGCCTTCATCTCCATAATAAAAAGAAATATTTGGATACTCCTTAGAAAGCATTAAAGCATCCTCTTCTAAAGAAACACAAACAATATTACAATTTAATTCCTCAATTAATTCTCTACATACTTTTATATTTTTACCAATACTAAAAGCAATAATCTTAAACTTATCCTTATTTCTTTTAACTACATCAACAGTTTGAACACCTATTGAACCAGATGCTCCTAACAAAACAATTTTTTTCATAATTCACCTATATAAATAAATTAGCCATATAAATATATATTGCATATGTATATATAATACAAAATAATAAACTATCTATTCTATCTAATACACCACCATGTCCTGGAAAGATTGTCCCAAAATCCTTTAAATTATAATGCCTTTTAATAGCACTAAAAGATAAATCTCCAATTTGAGCAACAATAGGTAGTGTCAATGATAAAAATATTAACACATACGATGGAATAGATAAAAAGAAAAATCCAAATATTAATGATATTGCAAAACCAAATATATACCCACCTATAGATCCTTCCCATGTTTTATTAGGAGATATTCTAGGTATCATCTTATGTTTACCAAATTTAACACCAGTAAAATATGCCATAGCATCAGTTACATAACATGCAATAGCTACATAGAAAACATCCGCTATACCTATCTCATATATTTGAATAATACCTTTACAAGCTATTGTTAGAATCAAAGAAATTAACAACATATAAGATAATGCATCAATATCAAATGTTTTACTAGTTAAATGTATTAAAAATAAGAAAATAATATAAAGCGATAACATAGGAACATAATATGTATTATTTACATTATACATAACAACTATAGAAAGAAACGTAAAAACAGCTAAAGGCCAATCTGGCTCTTTACTTCTTAATGTAACAATCTCATAAGATGCAATAGCACATATAGTAAAAATTAAAATCCTTAAAGGAATACCACCATAAATGATAGGAGGTATAACCAATGCTATTATTACAAAAGCTGTGATTATACGTTGTTTCACTACTTTATTCCCCCAAACCTTCTATCACGTGACTCAAAATCTTTTAAACACTTTACAAATAACTCAGGAGTAAACTCGGGCCATGATTCCTCTACAAACATTAGTTCACTATAAGCCAATTGCCACAACAAGAAATTAGATATTCTTTGTTCACCACTAGTCCTTATCATTAAATCAACATCAGGAAAATCTTTTGTATATAAATAACTATTAAAGTTTTCTTCAGTAATTTCTAAGGAATTATTTTTTTTATATTCTTCTAAAATTTTATTAATACCACTAACTATTTCTCTTCTAGATCCATAGTTCATCGCAAAGTTTAAAACCATACCTGTATTATTAGCTGTTTCATCAATTGCTTTTTGCAAAACTCTAGCAGTATCTTTTGGAATATCATCCATTTCTCCTATCATAGATATTTTTATATTTTTTTCCATAAGTTCTTTAATAAACTTATTAAAAAACACAAATGGTAATTTCATTAAATAATCAACTTCATCCTTAGACCTTTTCCAATTCTCTGTACTAAATGCATAAACAGTAAGAACTTCAATACCTTGATCATTAGCAGCAATAGCAATGTTTCTAACATTATCTGTACCAACTAAATGACCTTGTGTCCTAGGATATCCTTTAGATTTTGCCCATCTACCATTACCATCCATAATAATGGCAACATGTTTTAAACTACTCATAATAAATCCTCTTTTTCTAAATAATTATAACATATAGTAATAAAAAAATACTTTACATATAAAAACTCTCAATAATGAGAGTTTAGTCAACTATTTTCTTTTCTGTTTCTAATTCAAACACATGAATCTTATCTGTATCAACTAGTAAGCTAATATTATCTCCTACTCTTGCTTTTGTCTTAGGATCTACCCTAGCTGTTAGATTAGAACCTAGTAAATCAAAGTATAAGAACACTTCAGCCCCAACCATTTCATATACAGAAACTTTAACATGTAGTTTTTCTTTTAATGGTTTTAATGATAAGTCTGGATCATATAAATCTTCAGGTCTAATACCCATCATTACTTTCTTACCAACATATCCATTATCCTTTAGAATCTTAGTTTTATAATCAGGTATTTCAATATCATGACCATCAAATACTAGATAACCTTTACCTTCTCTTACTTCAAATGTTGCTACAATAAAGTTCATTTGAGGAGAACCTATAAATGAAGCAACAAATAAATTATCAGGTTTATCATATAAATTAGTTGGTGTATCAACTTGTTGCATAACACCATCAGACATAACAACAATTCTTGTACCAAGTGTCATAGCTTCAGTTTGATCATGAGTTACATAAATAATAGTCGCATTTAATCTTTGATGTAATTTAGAAATTTCAGTTCTCATTTGAACTCTTAACTTAGCATCTAAGTTACTTAAAGGTTCATCCATTAAGAATACTTTAGGATTTCTTACTATAGCTCTACCCATAGCAACACGTTGTCTTTGTCCACCAGATAATTGTTTAGGCTTTCTATCTAATAATGGTCCTAAATCAAGTATTTCAGCAGCTTCTTCAACCTTCTTCTTAATTTCATCTTTTGGCATCTTTCTTAGTTTTAACCCAAAAGCCATATTATCAAAAACACTCATATGTGGATATAATGCATAGTTTTGGAATACCATTGCGATATCTCTATCCTTTGGTTCAACATCATTCATTCTTACACCATCAATAAGTAAGTCTCCACCAGTGATGTCTTCAAGTCCAGCAATCATTCTTAGTGTAGTAGATTTACCACAACCAGAAGGACCAACAAAGATAATAAATTCATTATCTTCAATTTCCAAATTAAAATTCTTTACTGCCTTAAAACCATTTGGATAAGTTTTATCAATATTTTTTAGTGATATATGTGCCATATTCAAACTCCTTAATGTCTATATCCTAAACCCTTTATACATAAAAAAATATGGTTAAAATAACCAAATTTTTATATTTTAAACTTAAATAACAATAATATTCTTAAAACTAATGCATCATCAAACTTTCTTACATCTAGATTAGTAATTCTATAAATTCTATCTAACCTATAAATTAAAGTGTTTCTATGTAAGAATAACTCTCTAGAAGCTTGCGCTATATTTAAATCACAACTAATAAAAGTATTAATAGTTAATATATCATCTTCATTTAAGTTGTTTAAATCATAATTACTTTTAAGATATTCAATCTGTTCATCATTGAAACTACTAATAAGATTATCAATTTTATTATTACCGTAGCCATATACAATTCTATCAATACCAAATAAATAAACCATTTCTAATGCTTTATTTGCTTGGTTATAGGCATCAACTATATTACTACTACCCTTGGTATATTTACTATAACCTACTCGAATAGAATACATTAATTCAGTATTTATAAAATCCACAACCTCATCACTAATCTCTAAATTATTTAACATAATAATTAAATACTCATTAATAGGATCAATATAATCAATTTCAAATACCTTTTTTATATTTTCAACTATTTCTTTAGATTTACCATTAGACTTAATTAAATATAAAAAGTATTCATAATCTTCATTACTATTTAAAATACCTTTCAATTTTTCTTCACTAATTATCATAATATGAAAAAGATGCTTATAGCATCTTTATACCTTCATTACTTCTTTCTCTTTATTTGATGCTATCTCATCTATTTTCTTTATAAAAGAATCTGTAATCTTTTGAATTTCTTCTATAATATTCTTTTGAATATCTTCAGAAATTTCTTTGTTCTTTTTTGTGGAATCATTATAGTCTCTTCTGATATTTCTGATATTAACTTTGGCTTCTTCACCAATCTTATTAACTTTCTTAACCATATCTCTACGTGTATCTTCAGTTAACTTAGGTACTGTTAATCTAATTACAGTTCCATCATTTTGAGGTGTAATACCTAAATCTGCCACATTAATAGCCTTTTCAATATCTTTTAAACTATTAGAATCATAAGGTTTAATTACAAAAGTTCTTCCTTCTTGTATTGAAACACTTGCAATTTGTTTAACTGGTGTCATAGAACCATAGTAATCAACTTCTACCACATCAAGCATATTTGTATTTGCTTGTCCTGTCCTAATACTTTTTAGCTCATTTTCAAAATGGACTATAACTTTCTCCATCTTATCTTCCATATAAATTAATTCATCGTATGACATTATTTTGCTCCCTTCTTAATAACTGTCCCTATACTTTCACCTAATGTTGCTCTTTTAATATTACCATGTTCATTCATATTAAATACAACTAAATCTATATCATTATTCATACACATACTAGTTGCAGTTGCATCCATAACCTGTAATTCTTTTTGTAATAAATCCATATAATTTAATGAATCATATTTTACAGCACTTGAATCTAGTTTTGGATCAGCAGAATATACACCATCCACACCATTTTTAGCCATAAGTATTACATCCGCATCTATTTCTGAAGCTCTTAAAGCTGCTGTAGTATCTGTAGAGAAATAAGGACTACCAGTCCCTCCACCAAAGATTACAACTCTTCCTTTTTCTAAGTGTCTAATAGCACGTCTTCCAATAAATGGTTCAGCAACTTTAGGCATATCAATAGCTGTTTGTACTCTAGTAGGTACATCAGCTGTTTCTAATGCACTTTGAATAGCTAATGCATTGATAACAGTTGCTAGCATTCCCATATAGTCAGCTTGTACTCTTTCAATACCCATTTTCTCAGCAATTTTACCTCTAATAAAATTACCACCACCAACTACGATTGCAATTTCTACACCTAAGTCATGGATTTCCTTAATTTCACTTGCAAGCCCTCTTAAAACTTCTGGATCGAAATTATTACCATTCGCTGATAACGCTTCTCCACTTAACTTCAATAGTATTCTTTTATACATTTAAATTCTCCTATTTCTGTTAAAAATATTATAACACTATCTTGATTAACATTACTACAAAACAAGGAAAATATTAAAAAAAGGCACTTTAAGTGCCTTATTTACCAATTTGTTTTGCTACTTCTTCAGCAAAATTCTCTTCTCTTTTTTCAATACCTTCACCAACAGCATATTTTACAAATTTAACAACTGTTGAATTATTTTCTTTTAGATATTGTCCACATTTTATATCTTGGTTTTTGAAGAATATTTGATCAACTAGTGCAATGTCTTGTAAAGATTTTGATAATCTTCCTTCAACAATACCTAGTAATACTTTTTCTGGTTTACCTTGTAATGATTCATCATTTTTTACAAGACCTTCTTGAACAGCTCTTTCATGTTCAATTATTTCTTTTGGCATATCATCTCTAGAAACATATTGAGGTGACATTGAAGCTACTTGCATTGCCATATCTTTAGCAACTTCTTCACTTGTTCCCTTAACTACAACACAAGCGCTAATCTTTCCACCCATGTGCATATAAGTCCCAAATAATTCATCATCATTCTTTTCTAAAATTTCAAATCTTCTAAAACTTATTTTTTCACCAATTGTTGCTGTTGCTTCAACAAATAAATCGCTTAATGAAGATCCATCAACATTAATATTTAAAGCTTCTTCCATGTTTGCTGGACTATTAGCTAATACAGCATCAACAGTTTTTTCTAATAAAGATAAGAATTGTTCATTTTGTGCAACAAAGTCTGTTTCTGAGTTAACTTCAATTAAGCAAGCTTTATTTCCATCAACCTTAACTCTTGATAATCCTTCAGCGGCAATTCTTCCAGATTTTTTAGCACTTTTAGCAATTCCTTGTTCTCTTAACCAGTCAATAGACTTTTGGATATCACCATCATTTTCTTGAAGGGCTTTTTTACAATCCATCATCCCTGCACCAGTAAGGTCTCTTAACTCTTTAACTAGAGCGGCAGTAATTGTCATTATTTAGTTTCCTCCTTTACAGTTTCTTCTACTTTTTCTACTTTTTTAACTTCAGTATTTTCTGTAGGTCTATTATCACGTTTGATGAAACGACGTTCAGAATTTCCTCTTCTTGCAGCCTGAGCAGCACGTCTTTCTTCAAATTTTTGACGACGACGTCTTTCATTTTCAGCAGCTTGTTCTTCTACTCTAATCATAACATCGCTCATTGTAATATCATCAGTATCATCTTCTTGATGAGCCACACTTAATACTCCACCTTTACCTTCAACAATAGCATCAGCCATTAAAGTAACCATTAGAGTTATTGCTCCTACAGCATCATCATTAGATGGAATTGGATAATCAATTGGATCTGGATCAGCATTAGTATCAATTAATGCAAATACAGGGATTCCAAGTTTTCTAGCTTCAGCTACTGCATTGTATTCTTCAGTAGGATCTACAACAAATATAGCATCAGGTAGTTTTTTCATTTCCTTAATACCACCTAGGAAATTTTCTAATCTATCTTTTTTCTTTCTTAATACAGCAATTTCTTTTTTCTTGTAAACATTAATTGTTCCACTGTTATCCATCTCTTCAATTTCAAGAAGTCTTTTAATACTTTTTTGAATTGTACGGAAGTTAGTTAAGATTCCTCCTAACCATCTTTGGCTAACATAGAATGAACCAGAACGTAATGATTCTTCAAGAATTACTGTTTGAGCTTGTTTCTTAGTACCAACAAATAGTACTTTTCCACCTCTTTCAGAAATTTCTTTTAGTTTATTGTATGCAGTTTCAATCATTGGCATTGATTTTTCTAAATCAATAATGTAAACCCCGTTTTTTGCTGTATAAATATACGGTTTCATTTTAGGGTTCCAGCGGCGAGTTTGATGTCCGAAATGAACACCACTCTCTAGTAGTTTTCTCATAGTAACAACAGCCATTTTTATTTTCCTCACTTTCCGTTGTTTCCTCCATCACTTCCAACATTGATAACGCAAATGCGCACGGATCAATGAATCCATGATGTGTGTAGTACGCTATAAAAAGCGCCATTTAATAATATATCATATTGTAGTAACTTAAACAAGTTATTTCTTAGAACGTGGATGTGCTTTTTTAACAGCACTTTTCAACCTATCTACAGTTATATGTGTGTAAATTTGGGTTGTAGATAAATTTTCATGTCCTAATAATTCTTGTACTACTCTTAAGTCAGCACCATTATCTAATAAATGTGTAGCAAATGAATGTCTTAACATATGTGGATGAACATTATTTTTTATACCCGCTTTATTAGCCGCATCCTGTAATAATAATTGCACACTCCTATTAGACATAGGCTTACCATGTGTCGATAAAAACATAAAATCATTTTCTTCTTTAACTAAATAAGGTCTACCTTCAATTTTATATTTTCTTAATACCTTAGAACATCTTTTATAAAAAGGTACAAGTCTTTCTTTATCCCCTTTTCCTACAACACTTAGATAGTTTTCATCTAAATTCACATTACTCATTTTTAAAGATGTAGCCTCTGAAATTCTTAAGCCACAAGCATATATAGTTTCTAATATACTTCTATTTCTTAACTGTATAGGATCACTTAAATCAAATACATCTAATAATTGCATTATTTCATCAAAAGATAAAAATGAAGGTAATCTTTTTTCTGGTTTAGGGTTTCTAAAAGATTTAATTGGATTAATTTCTACGTTTTCATATTTATTTAAATATCTATAAAAAGATCTAAGTGCAGATAAGTTTCTAGAAAATGAAGAATTGGATAATTTTTTACCACCAACAACACCACTTTTAAGTTGTGTAAAATAATCCATAACCAATTCTTTACTAACATTATTAAAATCTGAAATATCATTATCATTTAAATAATTAATAAACCTAGAAATATCCCTATTATATGAATCGTATGTTCTTGATGAACCTGTAAGAGTTAAACTAAGGTGATCCAAATAATTATTTAAAGATTCATTTAAATTTCTTGACATAACTCTTCTTTTATCTTTTCTAAAGCTCTTTCACCATAAGCTTGTTTTCTATCTTTCTTTTTAACATTATCCATACTCTTTACAATACCAAAATTAATATTCATAGGTTGAAATGAATCACTACTAGCATGAGATACATAATATGCCAAAGCACCCATCATTGTCTCATTACTTAAATTATAGATTGCTTCACCCTTAACATACTTTGCCATGTTTATACCAGCTAACAATCCACTAGCACTACTTTCCACATAACCTTCAACTCCAGTAACTTGACCAGCAAAAAATAAATCAGGTCTTTTTATAAACTGATAACCATTGTTTAAATGTAATGGAGAATTAATATATGTATTCCTATGCATAACACCATATCTAACGATACTAGCATTATTTAAACCAGGAATCATTTGAATAATTCGTTTTTGTTCAGGCCATGTTAAATGGGTTTGAAAACCAACAATGTTATATAAACTATCGGATACATTATCCTGTCTTAATTGAATAACAGCATAAGGTCTTCTTTCTCCTTCTTTCTCTAATCCAACAGGTTTCATTGGACCAAACAAAAGAGTTTGTCTACCTCTTTTAGCCATAATCTCTACAGGCATACACCCTTCAAAATAAACTTCTTTTTCAAAGTCTTTTATCTTAGTTGTTTCTGCAGTAATCAAATTATCATAAAAACTATCAAACTCTTCTTTATTCATAGGACAATTTATATAGTCAGCTTCACCTTTATCATATCTAGATTTATAATATGCAATATCAAAATCAATACTATCTTTTTCAACAATTGGAGCTGCAGCATCATAAAAATATAATCCATCATCACCAACAAGTTTCTTTATTGAATCATATAGTCTACTACTAGTAAGAGGTCCACTTGCAATAATAGTAGGACCTTCTAATATTTCACTAACCTCTTCATAGACTACCTCTATTAAAGGATTAGATTTTATTTCTTCTGTAATCTTTCTAGAAAATTCTTCTCTATCAACAGCTAAAGCACTCCCAGCAGGCAATCTACAACTATCCGCAACTCTAAGTATCAAACTATCTAAAAGTCTCATCTCAGCCTTTAAAACACCTACAGCATTAGTTAATTGATCACTCCTTAAAGAGTTAGAACATACAAGTTCTGCAAAGTTTTCATTACTATGTGCATCTGAATACTTGATAGGTTTCATTTCATATAATCTAACAGGTATTCCTCTTTTTGTAAGTTGATAAGCAGCCTCACAACCAGCTAGCCCTGCCCCAATAATATTAACTTTCATTTTTTAGTCCTTCTTGTTGTTTTCTTTTTACTCGTTTTAGCCTTAGGTATTATTTCTTCACCATCTAATGTTTCCATGTAGTTACATTTTGGAAATGATGAACAACCATGGAAATAAGTATTATATCTAGATTTACGTTTTAATAATTCACTACCACATCTAGGACACATTTTACCTGTAGGTTCTGGTTTCTCTTTCTCTGCCTCATCCTTAACAATCTTAGCAGTATACTTACATTCAGGATAAGTTGAACAAGAAATAAATTTACCAAATCTACCTACTCTAATAACTAAATCATTACCACACAAAGGACATTTTTCACCTGTTTTTTCAGGTTCAATCTTTTCCATCTTTTCATTAGCTTCATCTAATAAAGGAACAAACTTTTCCCAAAACTTTGTCAAAGCTATTACATTATCTAACTTACCATCCGCAATCTCATCTAATTCATTTTCCATATTAGCAGTATATTTAACATTAATTATACTACTGAAAAACTGATCTAATTTCTCTGTAGTTAGCATACCTTGTTCAGTTGGAAAAAACACCTTTGTTTTACTTGTTTCCTTATTTTTATCTAAAGTCACATACCCTCTATCTTGAATTGTTTCAATGATTAAAGCATATGTGCTAGGTCTACCAATACCTTGTTCTTCTAATTCTTTTATTAATCTAGCTTCTGAATATCTTAAAGGTGGTTCAGTAAAGTGTTGATTAGAAGTAATACTCTTTGGAGTTAATCTTTCTTTCTCTTCTAAATTAGGAAGGATTACATCCTTACTTGACTCATAATCCCCATAAACCTTTAAATAACCATCAAACTCTAATTGAGTACCATTCGCATTAAAATCATATCCATTGTTACTTAAAACAACTGATACAGTATTATTTAAAGCTGGAGCCATTAATGATGCTAATGCTCTAAAGTAAATAAATTTATATAATTTATATTGATCATTATTTAAGTATTCTTTAATACTGTCTGGGGTATTTTCTAAATTAGTAGGTCTAATACCCTCATGCGCATCTTGTGAACCTTCGTCATTTTTAATCTTATATTTACCTAAATAATTCTTACCATAATCCTTTTCAATCTTACTTTTAGCACTTTGTACAAATGTATTAGATAATCTTGTACTATCAGTTCTCATATAAGTAATTAAACCTTCTAACCCATTAGATAATTCAACACCTTCATAAAGTCTTTGAGCAACACTCATCGTTCTTCTAGCACTAAAACCAAGTTTAGTAGAAGCTTCTTGTTGAAGTGTAGAGGTTATAAAAGGAAGTTTTGGTTCTTTCTTTCTAATCTGTTTCTTTATGCTTGTTATCTCAAATTCACCTTTAGTGTTCTCATATGCAAGTTTTGCTTTTTCTTCATTATTAATAACTGCTTTTTTACCATTTATCTTACTTAAAGCAGCCTCAAAAGAAATGTTATCTTTATTAAAAATTGCATCCAGTGTCCAATACTCAACAGGAATAAAAGCTTTTATTTCTTTTTCTCTTTCAACAATTAGTTTTAAAGCTACAGATTGAACTCTACCTGCAGACTTACTTTTTATTTTTGTTTGTAGTAACTTAGATAACTTAAAACCTATAAGTCTATCTAACATTCTTCTTGTTTCTTGTGATTTAACTAAACCCATATCTATTGTTCTAGGTTTATTAAAAGCATCAATTATTGCATCCTTTGTTATTTCATTAAATACAACTCTATTATTATCTTCGGTATTTAGATCTAATTCTTGTGCTAAATGCCAAGAAATTGCTTCTCCCTCTCTATCAGGGTCAGTCGCAAGATAAACATTATCAGCTTTTTTAACCTGACTTTTTAAATCTTTAACAACATCTTTTTTATCCTTAGAAACAACATATGTAGGTATAAAACCATTTTCTATATCTATTCCTAAACCACCTTTACCTTTAATCGCAAGATCCCTAATATGACCTTTACTTGAAACTACCGAATAATTTTTACCTAAATATTTTTCAATAGTCTTTGATTTTGAAGGTGATTCCACTATTACTAAGTTCTTCATTAAAATTCCTCCTAAACAAATGTATCACTAAGATTAATAATTATTACACTATTTATATTTCTGTCAAGATGTTAGCACCCTGACTAATTAATAAATTACAACCTTTGCCCTCTTCTTCATAAAGTGGATATGGTACAACCCAAACATCCTTAGATAAATTAATTGCCTCATTAACACTAAGCATAGTACCACTTTTTATCTTTGCTTGACTAACATATAAACATTCTCCTAAACTTGCAATCAATCTATTTCTAAATGGAAAATGATGTCTTTTTACCTTTGTATGATATGGATATTCACTAATAATTAGGTGCTCTTTTTCCATAATATCATAAATATCTTTATTACAATAAGGATATTTGATAGATATGCCACTACCAATAATACCAATAGTCTTACTATATTTAATTGCCTCTCTATGAGCTATTGCATCTATCCCTTTAGCAAGACCTGACACAATCACTTTATCATTATACTTTCTGACAATCTCTTTAGTTACTTTTATACCATAATCACATGCATTTCTAGAACCTACAATACTAATACACTTTTTATTAAGCAAACTAATATCTCCTTTATAAAAAATAACCCATGGTGGAAACCTTAGTTTCTTAAACTCAATGGGATATTCTTTATCTAAATAAGTAATATAGTTATCTTTAATTTCTTGTTTATATATTTTTTCATTGTTAATTATTGCATTACTAATCTTATTAAAATCCCCATCATACATATACGCATATTGAACTATTTTGTCTTTAATATCCATAAATACCTCTAGAAAGTATTATAGATATTAATATTTATCCTATATATCTAATCTAAGTTGATTATGTTTTGAAACCGGTCCAAATGTTTTTCTATGAATATCTAATATTCCATATTTTTCTAAAGCTTCTAAGTGTAGTTTTGTTGGATAACCTTTATTTTTATTAAATCCATACTCAGGATACATTTTATGATATTCATCCATAATACTATCCCTAGTAACTTTTGCTAAAATACTAGCACCTGCTATACTGATACTTTTTTGATCACCTTTAATTATTGGTATAACTGTTTTATTTTCTATTTTAATATCAACAGCATCAGTTAACACAATATTACTATTTAAAATACTACCTATTTCAAACATTCCATTTTTTGTGGCTTGTAATATATTAACTTTATCTATTTCCTCACTTGAAATAATTAATATTTCATATTCTAAAGCATCTTCTTTAATAATATTAAATAATTCATTTCTTCTTTTTTCACTTATTCCTTTAGAATCATAAATATTTTCATTTTTATAACCACTAGGAAAGATTACACCAGCAACTACTAAAGGTCCAGCTAAAGGACCCCTTCCAGCCTCATCAATACCTATAACAGTACTAGGCCAATATTTATGTTCATATTCATTAGTTGTTTTCTTCATTTACTTCTTCCCAAGTTATCTTACCAATCTTATCATTTCTGATTTCAGTTAAAAAATACTTCATTGTTCTTTCAAAATCAACTTCACCTTTTCTTAATAAACCTTTTGAATTTCCTATATTTTCTAACATTACATAAGGATCTTCATCAATTTCTATATTGTATCTTTCTTTAATAAAGTTAGGATATTTATTAACTAAGTACTTTAAAGCATAAACAGAAATTTGTTCAACATCTAAAATATCATCATTAATAGACCCTACTACCGCAAGATTTAAACCAATAGTCTCATTATCAAATTTTGGCCATAATATTCCAGGAGTATCTAATAAATCAATATCCTTATCTAATCTTATCCATTGTAAACTTCTTGTGACTCCAGGTTTATCCGCAGTCTTTGCGATCTTCTTTTTCGCTATCCTATTAATTAAAGTACTCTTACCAACATTAGGTATACCACTAACCATTACTCTTATAGCCCTAGGATTAATCCCCCTTGATTTTTGTTTATCAATCCAAGGTTTCATTATCTTATGAACTTCATCCTTAACCAGTTTAATTACATTATCTTTAAGTAAATCAACTTCAACACAAGCTATACCTTTATCCTTAAAATACTCAACCCATTGTTTAGTTTTTAAATCATCTGCCTTATCTTTTTTTGACAATAAAATTAAATAAGGCTTATGATTAATCATTTCTCTTAACATAGGATTACTAGAAGAATTAGGTATCCTAGCATCTCTTATTTCAATTACCATATCAACTAACTTAAGAGATGCTTCCATCTCTCTTTTAGCTTTAGTCATATGACCAGGGAACCATTGTATTTGTGTCATTTTATCTTCCTTCCTATCTTATCAAAAGGATAAATCACATATATATCCTTGCTTTTTATTTGATCCATTGAAAAACTACCATAAAACCTAGAATCTTTTGAATATTCTCTATTATCTCCTAAACAATAATACTTATTATCCTCTACTAACATCTCATCAATATTAAAAGTATTAATACCATTTAAAAAAGGTTCTTCAACATACTCACCATTAACATATAACTTATTATCATTATAACTTATCTTTTCATTAGGTAATCCTATCACTCTTTTAACTAAATATTCATTATTTTCAGGTATATATATTATTACAATATCAAATCTTTCAATTCCTTCTTTTTTCAAATTAAATATACTAGAAATTCCATACTCACCATCAATTAAATTTGGATACATAGAACTCCCTTGAACTTTTACAGGTCTAAACACAAAATTATTTAAAACATAAACTATTATTAAACTAACTACTAATGTTTTTAATAAACTAATTAATTCTTTTTTTATATTATCCATATATACCTCTATTTAATTATAATAGAAAAAAGTCGGTTATACCGACTTTATCTAACTTCTTTAATTCTAGCAGCTTTACCAGATCTACCACGTAAGTAGTATAGTTTAGCTCTTCTAACCTTACCAACTCTTTCAACAGTAACTTTGTCAATTATTGGTGAATGAATAGGGAATGTTCTTTCAACTCCTACACCGTTAGATATTTTTCTAACTGTAAATGTTTCTCCAATGCCTTTTCCTTGTCTTTTAATAACTAGACCTTCGAAAATTTGGATACGAGACTTATCGCCTTCTTTGATTCTTACGTATACTTTCACTGTTGTTCCAGAACGGAATTCAGGAATGTCAGTACGTAATTGTTTGTTAGTAATTTCATCAACTAATCTTAAATTCATCATCTTTCTCCTTCATCGATATTATAATCAAACACTCATACATCTTAATGATCAGCGGAGTATCGATACGACATGCGCCTAATGATAATAACATATTAACAAAATTAAATCAATCATCAATTTCTGATAAAAACTTTAGTTCTTCCTTGGTAAAATTTCTTCCTTCAAGTAAATCAGGTCTATACTTTTTTGTAAGTCTTAATGACTCTTTTAATCTATATTTTCTTATATTTTCATGATGACCACTAATTAGTACTTCTGGAACAACATCACCATTATAATCATATGGTTTAGTGTAATGAGGATATTCTAATAAACCCTCTTCAAATGATTCTTCATTTGCACTACCTTCATCAATTACTCCATCTTTCAATCTAATAATTGAATCACTAATTACCATAGCCGCAAGTTCTCCACCAGTTAAAATATAATCACCTATACTAATCAATTCATCACAATGTTTATAAACTCTTGCATCTATGCCTTCATAATGCCCACATATAATAATTATATGGTCCTTTTTAACTAGGTTTCTAGCATGTTCTTGTTTGTATACCTTCCCTACTGGTGCAGTTAATATAACATAAGAATCATTACTTTTAATTGAATATAATGCATCTAAAACTGGTTGACACTTAATAACCATTCCACTACCACCACCATATGTAGTATCATCCACATGATTATGTTTGTCATCACTAAAATCTCTTATATTTATTAATTCAATTTCTACCTTTTCATTAGTAATAGCTCTTTTAATTATTGAAGAGTTAAACACAGCTTCAAACATTTCAGGAAATAATGTAAGTATACTTATTTTCATACTAAACCCTCTAATGTTTTAATACACATTTTCTTATCTTCTAAATTAACAAGTCTTACAAATTCTTTAATATTTGGCACAAGAAATGTAGTTTTATCTTCTCTCTCAATTCTTAGATTTGTATTATATCCCATATCCTCAACTTTAATAACCTCACCTAAATAATTGTTATCAAGATCAAATACACTTAAACCAATTAACTCAAATCTATAGTACTCACCCTTTTTTAAAGGTTTTATTTTACTTCTATCCACAAAAAGATCACAACCCTTATATTTTTCAATTAAGTTAATGTCGTTATGGTCTATAAAAGAAACAATGTTCATACCTTTATTAATTCTATAAGTATTTACTTTTAATGAAACATATTGATTATTATAAAAAACTAAAACTTCATTATTCTTTTGATATCTTTCATCATCAAAATCAGAGAAACTTTTTATCTTAACTTCTCCTTTTAACCCAAAAGTATTTACAATAACTCCAATTCTTAAATATTCCATATATACCTCTTAAAAAAGGATGCATAGCATCCTTAAATTGATTCAAACTTTATGGTAATCTTCTTGTTTTGAACATGAGATGCAATTGACATCATTTGTCTTAAAGCAACAGCCATAGACCCTTGACGTCCTACTAGTCTTGCTACATCATCATTTGCAGCATAAACATATAGAACTACTTCATTCTCGTTTAAACTAGGCATTTGACGAACATCTAAACTGTTAACATCATCTACCATAGGTTTAACAAGATTGAACAAAACTTTATCTAATTCCACCATAACTATTTACTCTTCTTTTTCTCTTCGTGGTATTGCTTCATAATTCCTTGTTCAGAAAGAATATTACGAACTGTATCAGATGGTTGTGCACCATTCTTTAACCATTTCATTGCTAATTCTGCATCTACCTTTACAGTAGCTGGTTCAGTTGTAGGATTGATATAACCAATAACTTCAATTGAACGACCATCTCTAGGGAATCTTGAATCAGCTGCAACTATTCTATAGAACGGAGCTTTTTTAGCACCCATACGTTTTAAACGTAATTTTACTGCCATTTTAATGTCCTCCTTATATTCACTTGAATATAATACCATATCTTTTAAAGGTGTCAAGCATTTTTACTTAACAGGTTAAAATTTCCATTTTCCCCTTTGTTTAGGTATCCCACCTTGTAAATTATCCATCATTTTATTAAGTGTATCTTCGTTAAATCCACCTCTTTTTTGAATATTTCCAATTTGAGAAAACATTTGTTTCATTTTTCCATACTGATTAACTAATTTATTTACCTCATTTACAGAAGTACCACTACCTGCCGCAATTCTTCTTTTATGTGAACTTCTCATAACAGATGGATCTTCTCTTTCTGTTTTTGTCATACTTTGTATAATTGCTTTTGTTTTCTTTAATTGTTTGTTTGCATCTTCATCATTGAAACTGTTTGCAAGATTAGACATACCAGGTAACATTTTCATTATTCCACTTAAAGGACCAAGTTTTGTAGTTTGTTCTAATTGGAATAACATATCATTCATTGTAAATTTACCCTCAAGCATACGTTGAGCACTTTTTTCTGCCTCTTCAAGATCCATCTTTTCTTGTGCATGTTCAACAAAAGAAACAATATCTCCCATACCTAAAATTCTATCAGCCATTCTTTCAGGATAGAAAATATCCATATCTTCTATCTTTTCACCTTGACCAACAAATTTTATAGGTACTTGTGTAATAGATCTAACAGATAAAACACCCCCACCTCTAGAATCACCATCAAACTTAGTTACAACTAAACCAGTAATAGGTAATTGTTCATGGAACGATTTTGCAACATTTACAATATCTTGACCTGTCATAGCATCAACAGTTAACAGTATTTCATCCGCTTTTACTGATTCATTAATACTAATAAGTTCACCCATTAAAGCCTCATCAATATGTAAGCGACCAGCAGTATCTATTAAAACAGTATTATAGCCCTTTTCTTTTGCATATTCTAAAGCCTTTATACTAGTATCTACTGGGCTAACGCTACTACCTAAACTAAAAACTTCTATTTCAATAGATTCTCCTAAAGTTTTTAATTGATCAATTGCTGCAGGTCTAACAATATCTGCGGCAACTAACAATACTTTTCTATCTAACTTATTCTTAAAAATATTTGCAATCTTTGCAACACTTGTTGTTTTTCCAGTACCTTGTAAACCAACCATCATAATAGTAGTAATACCATCTTCTTTGAAATTTACATCAGCCTTAGCTTCACCAAGTAAAGTAATAATTTCATCATGAACTATTTTTACTACCATTTGACCAGGATTAACTGAATCAAGTACTTCTTGTCCCTTTGATTTTTCTTTAACTGTATTTAAAAAATCTTTTACTATCTTATAGTTAACATCAGCTTCTAACAAAGCCAATCTTATCTCTTTAAGCATCCCTTCCATATTGTCATCAGTTAACTTACCTTGACCTGATATGTTTTTAAACGCCTTATTTAATTTATCACTCAACGAATCAAATGCCATATAATATCCTCACTTCTATAATATATTACCATATAAATAGCCCATATTGATATTAATCAACATGGGCTAAGTTTATTCATTTTTTGCTTGAGGTGTTAAGAATGAAACCTTTTCTGCAATAACTTCCGCATTGTAATAAATTTTATTTTTATCATTTTCATAAACACTTGCTTGAAGTCTTCCTTTTAATGCAATAAGATCATTTATCTTACAAACATCCATACACATTTCCGCAATACCCTTCCAAAGTGTAACTTGAAATAAATCACTACTTAAAGTACCATCACTGTTTCTAAAGCTCCTATCGACCTCTAAAACTAATTGAGCATAGTTATTACCATTAGATGTTTGTTTGATAACTGGTAGCTCCTTAACCTTACCTACTAATACACATTGATTTAACATAATATCCTCCTGTAGGAGTATTATGCTTAAATAGTTAATAATAAACAAACACACATATTTGTATATTATTCCCATTAATACTAGTAAGCATATATAATTCACAACAACATTTATTAGTTTGTACTATTTTTAATTACTGTTAAAGAATTATTTGAAAAATCTAAATCTTTTATTTCTTTCATACAACCATCAACACTTAACTTTTGAACTATATTCAAACTATTAAATCCAGACACACTATTAATCTTATCTCTAAAATAACCTACAGAAATAGATTCTAAATTATTAAATGTTCTAAGTAATTGACCTAAAGTTCTATTCTTTAACATTTTTAAATCATTTTCACTAATATATGTTTTCTTAAAACTTTCTAGTTCTTTTAATACAAACTTCTTAAACTCTTCAGGATTACCATGATTATCTGTAAATAAAATAAATGAATGTTCTTTACCTAAATCTTCTTCAACATTAAAGTAAGGAGTAATCTTTTTCTCATTTAACCACTTTTGATATTTAGGATTCATACTAGAAAAGTAAGCTTCTAAAGAAAAATTTAATGTCCAATCTTTTCTTACCCTATCCTCATCACTTGTTCTAACAACAGGTAATTTAATACCTAAACAACACTTTGTTTCATTTACATCCATATTAATTTCTTTATACTCTGTAACAACCTCTACAGGCTCTTTTGAATAAAGTCTTGTAATAGGTTCAAATTTATCAAATGACTTCTTAGCTTGATTATCTTTAATTATCTTTATAATTTTTTCTGGATCCATCGGTGTAACAACTATTAACATCATATTCCCTGGATGATAATTTAAGTTGTAACACTCCTCAAGTTCAGCCTTTGTAATTTGAGATACTGATTCAGGACTGCCACCAATATCCTCTTTTAATGGATTAGTATGATACATGCTTTTAAATGACTCAAAGAATAATCTAGAATCTGGATTTTGTAAGTACATCATTAATTCTTGAGTTATTATACCCTTTTCTTTCTCTACTGATTCTTCACTAATAGATAAGTTTTGCACAAAATCCATTAATAAATTTAAAGGAGTCACAATATCTTCATCTGAAGTATTAAAGTAATACACCGTTTCTTGATAACTAGTAAATGCATTTACATTTGCGCCTAGTTCACTAAACTTACTTAGGATATCCCCTTCTTCAGATTCAAATAACTTATGTTCTAAAAAGTGAGCAATACCACTTTTAAATTTATAATATTCATCATTTTCAGTTTTTTGCTGTAAGTCAAATGAACCAAATGGTGTTCCAAACAAACATGAAGTAGATTTAAACAATGGTTTATGCCAAACTACAATCTTTAAACCATTATCACAAACATCTTCATAAAACACTTCCTTAAATTGCTTATATTCAATTCTATTCATCTTCATTCTCCTTTTGTTTTAAAACATAAGAAGTAACTAATTCAACATCCTTAAATACTTCACTAATACTTTCTTTACTTACCTTCTTAAACTCTTCAATCATCTTCTCAATTGTCATACCATCATCAATAATAGTATTTCTATATTGATCCCACATTAAAGCCTTAACACTATCGCTATTACTTCTATATACATTTATATACATCTTTACAGTAGTATTTAATAATTCATCATCAAAGTCACCACTTTTAATCTTATTGATTTGTATATTTATTAACTCTTTAACTTCTTCTATATTCTTATAATCAATACCAGTAGAAACCTTCATTACTCCATCATAACCATAAACAATTGAAGATATACTATAACATAAACTTCTTTTTTCTCTAACCTCTTGAAATAGTAAAGAAGTAGGTAAAGTACCTAATATACCATTACCAATAATCATAGCAGGAAAGTCCTCATCAAGAACAGTTTTATTTGTTTTATATCTAAGTTGTAATAAAGATTGATTAATATTCTTATTTTCAACTTCATCAACAAAATCAACTCTATTAGATTTATACACCATATCCTTACTAGAAACTCTTGGTTCAAAGTTAAAATATTTTTTACTATACTTTTTAACTAGTTCTTCATCCACATCGCCTATAACTAAAATATCAATCCTAGAATTACTAATAATATAGTCATAAATATTAATTACATCCTCTATTTCAATTGTCTCTAAATAACTAACATCTAAATCAGCTTTAACCCCTAGAAACTCTCCATATAATAAGTCCGCTTTATTATTTGAATAAGAAGATGGCCTATCATTTAACACAAGTATCTCTTGTCTTAATTTATCTTTCAATTCATTAAATAACTCAAGAGGATATTCTTTACTCTTCCAAATTGGATTAAGTAAAAATTCATAAATAACACTAAATTGTTTTTCAAGTAATGTATTATCTTCAACGTATTTACCATTCAAAAAAGAACTTTTAACTTCCATTAATCTAGCACAACCTCTTACATCAAAAGATACACTAAATCCACCTGAATAATTCTTATTATATAAATTAGTAACCGCTTGTTTTGTATCATATAAACTACAAGAATCTTCTAACATCATACCTAATAAGTTTCTTAAAACTTGATCATGTTTATTACTATTATCTAAGAACTCTATAAATATACTAACATCCTTAAACTTATCAGTATTATAAACATGAAGATTAACATTTTCATTTAAATTAACTGTATTCATATTACTCCTTTTTTATAAAAGCGCTTAATAATAAGCGCTATCTCTTACCTGAATCATAAATTTCACCTGCGGCTTTAGGACCTACAGATTTTCCACTAAATACAATTAATGCGATAACTGTAAATACATATGGAATAGCGGCGAAGAATTCTGATGGTAATAGTTTTAATACTGGAATCATACTTGCGTAAACACCAAGTGCTGATGAAAAACCAAAGAAGATACCAGCTCCTAAAACACCAAATGGATTCCACTTACCAAATATCAATGCGGCAATTGAAATAAACCCAACACCATGTATTGAAGCAATTGTAAATTGGATACCACTAGTTAAAACCATAATTGCGCCAGCAGTACCTGCTAGAGCACCAGAAATCAATACACCTTTATATCTAGTCTTATATACATTAATACCCATTGATTCAGCTGCCTGAGGATTTTCACCACAAGCTCTTAACCTTATTCCAAATTTAGTTTTAAATACCGCATAGTAAGTAACTAATACAAGTATTATTGCGATAAAGATAGTTGGATAAATATTTTGAAACATCATTTCACCAAGTATAGGAATACTAGATAAAATAGGAACTGTTTTAATTTTTGAAATACCAGTCACAAATGCTTCTGTTCTTTGTTGGCCAAAGATAATTTGACATAAATAAACTGTTAGTCCACTAGCCAACATATTTAATGCTGTACCAGCAATAGTATGATCTGCCCTAAATGTTACTGTGGATACTGCTAGTAACAATGAATAAAGTATACCTGCAACTAATCCAGCAAGAATACCAATCCAACCAGCATAAGCACCTAATGTTGGACTTGACTCTAAAAGCACACAAACTGTAGCACCCGCAAATCCACCAACCATCATAATACCTTCAATAGCAATGTTAACAATACCACTTCTTTCAGAGAACAAACCACCTAAACCAGCAATTATTATCGGAGTAGCTACAAGTAAAACTGTAGGAAACATAGAAATAATTAAATTCATTTACTTGCACCTCCTTCAACTACATCACTTTTTGGCTTTTTTTCAAACTTATAGAGTAAGAATTTTATCGCATGTTGTAGTGCCACAAAGAACACAATTGAAGATGATATAATTTCACCAATTTCTCTAGGAATACCGTTAATTTGAAGAATAGGTTGAGATACTTTTAATAACGCAAATAACATACCAGAAAGCATAATTCCAATCGCATTACTAGCTCCAACTAATGCTACTGATATACCATCAAATCCATAGTTATCAGCCGCAGTCATAATTCTTCCATAACCAAATGTACCTTGAACAACTATTGCCCCAGCTAAGCCAGCTAATGCACCAGATATCATTATAGAAAGAATTATACTTCTATTAACCTTTATTCCAGCATATCTTGCACCTTCTTTATTAAAACCTGTCGCCCTTAAAGAATAACCAAATGATGTTTTTTCAATAATAAACCAATAAGCAATAATTGCAATTATTACCACAATAAATCCCCAGTGGAATCTAGAGTTACCTGTAATATCCGCCAGTAGTTTACTACCAAGTTTTGCGCCTTGAGCAATATCAGCTGTTCTTTGGTTATTAGATCCAGGAAGTGCTCTTAGAAAGAAATTTGCACCATACATAGCTGTATAGTTTAACATTATCCCAGTAACAACTTCAGAAATATTAAACTTACATTTTAATATACCTGGAATATATGCCCATAAAGCACCAAATATAGCTCCTGCAATTAAGCAAACAATAGCTCCAATAATATTAGGCATTGGAAATAAAATAGCAATTATTGTTGCCGCAAGGCTTCCCATAACGACCTGTCCTTCAGCACCAATATTAAACATACCACATCTATAAGCAAACCCTATCGCAAGCCCTGTTAACATAATAGGCATTGCACTAACCAAAAACTCTCCAGGATATCTTAAGTTAATTCCTAAATGAGGTTTCATGATATCATAGCCAGTTAATCCTTTAACTAAACCTATAAATAAACCATTTACACTCTTACCAGAAACAACCAATATAATGCATCCAACAAGTATCCCTAAGAATATTGCAATTAGAGGAATTAATAATTTTTCATATTTTTTAATCATTAATTTTTACCTCCTCTTGCTTAGAACCAGCCATTAATAAACCAAGCTCTTTTTCATTAGTATCCTTAGCATCCATAACACCTGTAATACTACCATTATACATAACCGCTATTCTATCACTTAAACCAAGTATTTCATCTAATTCAAATGATACAAGTAATACAGCCTTACCATTATTTCTTTCTTCAACTATTCTTCCATGAATATATTCAATTGCACCAACATCTAAACCTCTTGTAGGTTGAACTACAATAAGTAAATCAGGACTTCTATCAATCTCTCTTGCGATAATTGCTTTTTGTTGGTTACCACCAGACATACTTCTAGTGATAGTTTCTTTTCCTTGACCACTTCTTACATCAAACTCTTCGATTAGTCTATCTGCATATTTATCTATTAAATCAAAATCAAGGATTCCATTCTTACTAAACTCTTTATCAAAAGCATGAATTACAAGGTTTTCTTTTAGTTTAAAATCAAGAACCAAACCATGTTTATGTCTATCTTCAGGCACATGACCTAAACCACTTCCATACCTTTGTTTTATATCTAAATTAGAAATATCTTTACCATTTAATAAAATACTTCCACTTTCACTCTTCATTAAACCAGTGATTGCATATATCAATTCAGACTGTCCATTACCATCAATACCAGCAATACCTAATATCTCTCCAGCAGAGACATTTAAACTTAAATTTTCAACAGCACGAGTACCTCGAGCTGATTTAACAGTTAGATTTTCAATCTTTAATACTTCATCACCAATTTTAGCTTCAGGCTTTACTACAGTAAAATCAACTTCTCTACCTACCATTAATTCAGCCATTTCTTTTTGAGTAGTTGTTTTAACATCTACTGTCTTAATAACTTTACCCCTTCTTAAAACAGTACAAACATCCGCTACTTCTTTAATTTCTTTTAATTTATGAGTAATTAATATAATTGTTTTTCCCTCATTAACTAAACCTCTCATAATATCGATTAGTTCTATAATTTCTTGAGGAGTTAATACAGCAGTAGGTTCATCAAAAATCAATATATCAGCGTTTCTATATAACATCTTAAGTATTTCAACTCTTTGTTGCATACCTACAGAAATATCTTGTATCTTCGATTCAGGATCAACCGCAAACCCATATTTTTCTGATAAATCCTTTATTTTCTTTCCAGTGTTTTTTAAATCAACAGTATTAAACTGAGTTGTTTCTTCATTTCCCAAAATTATGTTTTCTGTAACACTAAAACAATCAATAAGTTTAAAGTGTTGATGCACCATTCCAATCCCTAAATCATTTGCGATGTTTGGATTGTCAATCGTAACTTCTTTACCATTAATTTTAATTGTCCCCGAAGTTGGTTGGTATAAACCAAATAAGATAGACATTAAAGTAGATTTACCTGCACCATTTTCACCTAATAATGCATGGATTTTCCCTTTTTCTACTTGAATAGTCACATCATCATTCGCCCTAATCCCAGGAAAATCTTTTGTGATATTCAACATCTCTATTGCATATTCCATTATGTACCCTCTTTTATTTGCTAATGTTTATTATAACATGATTTATTTATCATTATCTATCTATCATTTACCAAAAATTTTCAATTTTATTTAAATTATCATAAACATATTTTTTACCAATATTATATGTTTTTTCTAGCTCCCTCAAATTATCTTCTTTACTACTTAATTTATGTGGAGGTCTAATTATTAATGCTTTACCTTGCTTTTCAAGTAACTCACATAACTCTATTTGTAAGTTATATACTTCATGTCTTTTACTTAGTGCTTTAGAAATTTCGGGATACTTACCTTCTAACAATTTAATCACTAATTTAGTTTGTATATTCATCTTCTTAATAAATCCTTTAGGTTGAGTAAGTATTACGACATGTTTCTTATTACCATCCTTAATTGATTTTAAAATAGGTATAGAATCACTAACACCACCATCAAAATATAAATTATCTTTTATCCTTTGTGGTTTGAAAAGCCCTGGAACACTACAAGTAGCTTTTATTACTTCATTATTAACGCTTCCACTTAATACATCTAAATACTCTGATTCACCTGTTATAGCATTAGTAACAACAGCTAAAACAGTACCTTTATAAGCATAGAAGGTTTTATAATCAAAAGGAACAATCCTATGTAAAACATCACCAAATATAAAATCTAAATTATATACGTTACTATTATGTAAAATGTTATCAATACTTAATCTTTTATATTTCTTAAGTTTATTTAACACCTTTAAATTTCTTCCATTTTGTTTAGAAATATAAGATATCCCATTACTCATACCACCAGAAACACCAATAACATAAGAAAACTCAATATTATTTTCTAAAAAACAATCTAATACTCCTGCAGTAAAAATAGCTCTCATTGTACCACCTTCAAGAATTAAACCAGCCATAATATACCTCCCACTTAAATATATAAAAAGATGGAATTAAATTCCATCTTTAAACTTAAATTTTAAATTTAATTAGTTTGTTGCACCATTAGCAATTACTGGTGTAGGAGAAACTGTAATAGTTCCAGCCTTAATATCATCAGAAGCTTTAGTAACTTGTGCAATTTCATCATCAGTTAAGTTTCTACCAGCGCTTAATTCAGCACCAACTCCATCATTTGATAAATCAAATAATAGAACTCCACCAGCGAATGAACCATCTAATACAGCTTTAGCAGCAGTATAAGTAGAAATATCAACTCTCTTAATCATTGAAGTTAAGATAACTGAAGCTCCATCAGCTTTTTTACCATCTTCGTATTGATCTTTATCAACACCGATAGCCCAAACGTCACCACGTTCTTTAGCTTCTTTAATAACACCATTACCAGCAGCACCAGCAGCTTGGTAAATAATTGTAGCACCAGCTCCATATTGTTTTGCAGCTAATTGTTGTCCCTTAGCATCATCAGCAAAACTATCAGCATAGTCTACATAGATTTTACAATCTGGACATGTAGCAAGAACACCTTGTTCATAACCAGCTTGGAACGCTCCTATTAATTCACCTTCCATACCGCCAACAAATCCAACAGTTTTTGAACCATTTTCAATTGCTTTTAGACCTGCAGCAACACCAACAAGGTATGAACCTTGTTCAGCACTGTAAACACCACTCATAACATTAGCTCCTTCAGAAACTGAGTCAATAAATAAGAAGTTAGTATCTGGATATTGTGCTGACACTGTATCAATTGCATCTTGGAATAAATATCCAACAGCAATTACTAGGTCAAAACCTTCTTCTGCATAAGTAGTAAGGTTTGGAATGTAGTCTGCTTCAGCTCCTGATTGTAGGTATTGAACACAATCTTCTAAACCATTTTCAGAAGCAAATCTTTCTAATCCTTCCCATGCTGATTGGTTAAATGATTTGTCGTCTACTCCACCAATGTCTGTAACTAGACCAATTTGAATCGCACATCCACCTTCAGTAGTTGCCGGTTCATCTGTAGTTGTTGATCCTGTATCGCTAGCTGGTGTACTACATCCAACTAATACAAGGGCAGAAATCAACAATGTAAATAAAATTTTACTTAGTTTTTTCACGTTTTTTCCTCCGTTTTTACATGAATAGCATAAGCCTTCAAGTTAATTTTATATTTTAAGATTCATTAAGTCAATTTATATTAAAATACTTTGGTTAAATTATAACTATATTTCTCAATCCTTTTGACTTAGCAATATTACTAATTCTCTCAATTTCTTCATCTGTAGTAATTGTTTGACCAATTTTATCCAAACCTTCTTTTCTAACTCCAAAAGGTCTATATTTAATTAACTTTAGTCTAATATCTTTATCTAAAATCTCACTTAATTTAACTATTGTATTTTCATTTTGTTCAGGTTCATTAGGTAATAGTACAGTTCTAACTTCAAAAAGTTTACCAACGCTTTGAAGATATTTTAAACTTTTTATCACATTATCATTAGGCATATCAGCTATATATTTATGAAATTCTAAATCCATTGCTTTTACATCCAACATAACACCTGAACTATAAGATAATAATTCTTCATATTTAGAAAAATCATAATATCCATTACTATCTAACAAACAATCTAAACCTTCCATATTACATTTTTTAAAAAGTTCTGTAAGAAAGTTAGGATAAGTCATACATTCCCCACCACTTACAGTTATACCTCTAATTAAATGATAAAACGTATTAATTTCTTTCATTAGTTCATCAATGGTCATATAAGTAATTTTTGGAGATGATAAATGAGGACAAACCTTAATACAAGTATCACAGTCAATGCATTTATTTTTATCCCAAACTACCTTATCATCAACCCTAGATAAAGCTTGTACTGGGCAATGGTCAACACAAACACCACAATGATTGCACATATTTATAGTTTCTGGATTATGGCAATATAAACACTTAAAAGGACAGCCCTGAAAGAAAATAGCTGTTCTATTTCCAGGACCATCCACATTTGAGAAAGGAATTATTTTATTAATTGGTGCTTTCATTTGTGTTTATTCTTCTATCAAGTGCTCCAGATAAATCTCTTGCGCCTTTTCCAAATATACTAACATTATTTAAAGATTGTTTACCTGCATCAAGTTTTGCAAGTTCACTCTTTTTAACCAAATATCCAGTAACTCTAACAACATCTGTATTTTCTAAGTAAGCACTAAAGTATCTCATTCCATTGTTCAATGCGCCTTTTATGATATCAACAACCGCGTTTGGTGTCTTTTCCCAAGTTTCTTCAAACCTAAAGATATCTCCTACCCCTGTAGGGAAGTATTTATGGAATCTCTCACTATGAACTATTTGTTTAGGCATAATAGGTTCAGCACCCACAGGAATTCTACAACCTGGAGAATCTTCTCTACCATCTGAATCTATACCAACTTGAGCATGTAATCTATATTTATGATTAAAATTCTTTGCATATTTGCTATCATGAGCATCAACAATTGAAGTTAATCTTTGTAATATTTTTTCGCCTAAATCATCAGCTTCTTTA
Organism: uncultured Erysipelotrichaceae bacterium; assembly: GCA_964418835.1. Classification (GTDB taxonomy): domain Bacteria; phylum Bacillota_I; class Bacilli_A; order Erysipelotrichales; family Erysipelotrichaceae; genus UBA9076. Next base: position 44,653 of record CAYQNJ010000005.1, on the reverse strand, counting down.
TTATTACCATATCCTAGTTTTGGATCTTCAATACCTAAGAAATGATTAACACATTCAGCAAGACCAACCATTCCAAACATACCAGTAAAATTATCTAAATCTACAAATCCCTCTGTAGCTAAGAAATTACTTTTAAAGAATGATGATTCTTCTACTAAGAATTCAATTCTATCATCCATCATTTTAAGCATTGTATTTGCATAAAATGGTAAAACATTATCTATAAAATCATCAGCATCCTTCGCTTTTAAAGCTGCTTCATACATTCTTAGTCTAGGTAAAGTAAATCCTCCACCTTTAACTTTTAAACCATTATAACAAGAAGCAATCGCATAATTACCCCATTCATCAGTAAACATTTTATTATTTGCAAAAGAAGGTTTTGCTGTTTTCATCATACAAGATGCAGCTAAACTAGCAAATTCATCAGAAGTTAAATCAGGATCATATTTTAAAGTTAAGTTTGGAATAGCTAAATCCATTTCTTGAGTTAACTCTAATAATAATCTTCCAGTAACACTATCCTTAGGACCAATATTTGCATGAACAAAGCTATCAGTTAATGTTCTATCTACATTAAGTAAAAACAATCCAATTATCTTTTTAGCATATGCTCTATCTTCCTTTAACACATACGGTTCCAACAAATCATCTAAGTTACCTAAATAAACAGGGAAAGAGGTAATTGAAGGTACATGTCTATACATAATTAATAATGCATTTAATGCTTCAGCTAAATCTTTTGGTGCATCAAGCTCTAAAAACTTACTACCCTTTTCCATAAGAATAGAATAATCTGGACAGATATATCTAGGTCTATATGGAGCATTCCCTTCACCCAAATCACAAATAATATTTTCAGCTTTAGCTTTTATTAAATCATCACTCAATTCTATTGTATGATCCATATTTTCTGCTAATCTTGCTAAAGCAAGTAGTTGTTGATGATAAGTAAGGGTTTCATTGGTGATAATGTCTAATACTTCTTTCATAATAAATCATCCTCTTTCTTTATATATACATCTCTAGGTTTGGAACCTTGCACAGGTCCAATAACACCATTTTGTTCTAATAAATCAATCATCCTCGCTGCTCTATTGTAACCAATTCCAAAGCGTCTTTGTAAAAGTGAAGTAGAAGCTTTTTGAACTTCTATTACATACTCTTTTACTTCTTGAAATAATGGATCTTCACTTGCAGTAATTATTGCAGTTCCATCATTTCCTTCAACACCCTCTAATCTAATAAATGCATCATCATACATTGGTGTTCTTTGGTTAGCACAATATGTCGCAATTCTAACTACTTCTTCATCAGTAACGTATACTCCTTGAAGTCTAATAGAACTTGGCTCTCCTATAGGTAAATATAACATATCTCCATAGCCAAGCAAGCGTTCTGCTCCAACATGATCTAATATTGTTCTACTATCAATTCCACTAGAAACCGCAAATGCAATTCTACTTGGAATATTTGCTTTTATAATACCTGTAATTACATCAGTACTTGGACGTTGTGTAGCTACTATTAAATGTATTCCAGCAGCTCTAGCAAGCTGAGTTATTCTTTGTATACTTAACTCTACTTCCTTACCTGCTACAGCCATTAAATCAGCTAACTCATCAATAATAACAACTATATAAGGCATAGGTTTAAGCATAGCATCAGTAGGATCTTGTTTAACCTTTTCATTATAAACTTGAATATTTCTTACTTGTGCAGCAGAGAACACTTCATATCTTTCTTCCATTATTTGTACTATTACTTTTAATGCATTACTTGCTTGATTAGAATCACTAATAACAGGTCCTATTAAATGAGGAATATTAGCATATTGTGTAAACTCAACCTTTTTAGGGTCTATCAATAATAGCTTAACCTCATCAGGTGTAGTTCTTAATAACAAAGAAGTAATTATTGCATTCATACAAACTGATTTACCAGAACCAGTAGCTCCTGCAATTAATAAGTGAGGCATTTTGTCTAATTGACAATATACTGGTTTTCCAAGTAAATCTTTACCTAATACCAATAACAAAGGTTTGTTCTTCTTATCAGAAGGTATTTGTGTAAAGATTTCTTTCATTTTTACTGGAGTGGATTCAACGTTTGGAATCTCTATACCAACCGCATTCTTTCCAGGAATTGGTGCTTCTATTCTTATATCTCTAGCCGCAAGTTCCATTTTAATATTATCCTGAATACTAATAATCTTACTTACTTTTACACTAGACTCAGGCTTAATTTCAAATTTAGTAACTGAAGGACCAATATGAGTTGCGATTAAAGTAGCTTCAATACCAAAATTAGATAATATCTTAAGTAATTTCTGAGCTTTATCTTTTGCTGCAACTTGATTATTGTTACTTTTTGATCTACCACCAATAGGATCTAATATATCAACACCAGGTATTCTATATACACTAGTAGTTGTAGGTTTCTTTACTGGTGCATCATTATTTACTTGTGAAGAAACTACTGTCTTATTACTTTCTGGTTGACCTATAACTTCATCATTAATCATTAAACCATCTTTCTTTTCAATAGGTTCAGGATCTAAAGTCATAAAAATAGACTTACCACTATTTACAGGTTTTGGTTCTTGATAATCATTAAGTTCTACAGTACCAATATACTTTTGTTGAACAACAGGTTCTTGTTCTACTAATGGTTCTTCTTCATATTCCTCGTACTCTTCATATTCATCATCTTCATAATCTTCATCAACACCCATATTCATAAGTTTTTCAGGTAACGTAAAGAACTTTGTTAAAGAAGCTATAGCTTGTTTATACGAGTCTAATGATATTAATAATAATGCTGCAATAATAACCAATGCAACTATAACAATATAAGTACCTGTTTTAGCAACCAATATGGTTGTTAATGATAATAAAGCAGCACCAATAACACCTCCATAAGTTGGAGTAGTAATTTCAGGTGTGAAATATTTAGGTGTATCCTCTAAAAATAAATCTAATATTTCTCTTCCTGATTCTATAGTAATACTATCTAAAGAAGAATATAAAAATAATGCTAATAACAATAATATAACTGCCACAATAGTTCTTTTTGTAAGGAAACCCTTCTTTTTATTAATTAATATTAATACTGATAAAAGCACTAAAACTCCTAAAACAACTACAGCAAATTTACCAAATAGGAAACCTGCTAAGTTGGATAGGAATATTCCTAAAACCCCCTGCCTAGAATATGCAATAATGCTTATCGCTATTAAAACAACAGCTAATACATACATGTATAGTTCTTGATCTTGTTTTATTTCTTTTTTTGTTTTTCTAACTACTTTTTTAGCCAATTTTCTTTCCCCTATTCTGCCGAATTAATTTCAACAATTGCAGGTAAAATCATTGGATGTTTTCCAGTTTCCTTAAGAACATATTTACCAATTGCTTCTCTTGCTTCCATACGACAACTCATATTATCATACTTATTATTTTTCACTGCATTAGTAATAATCTTTTCCATCATAGTGCCAATCTCTTTAACAATATGTTCAGCATCCTTTAAGTATATAACGCCTCTGCTTTGAACATCTGGTCCACCAATAATCTTTTTTGTTGAATGATTAATCACAACACCTACTATTATAGCACCATCAGTAGATAATGTTTCTCTATCTCTAAGTACCATACCACTTGAATCTAAAGATGCTTTTCCATCAACCAAAACATCTTCTAACTCTATTTTACCAAATTGTTTTTCTAAATTACCATTTTTTATTGTCGCAACTTGACCGTTGTCCATAACGATTATCTTATCTGCTTGATAACCCATATCTAACGCAATATTAGCATTTGATATTAATTGATTATATTCACCCTTTACTGGCATGTAAAACTTAGGTTTAAATAAATAAATCATCATCTTTAAATCTTCTATTGCTGCATGCATAGAAAACATTCTTTTCTTATCAGTCGCATAAACTTTTGCGCCTTCTTTATAAAGACCATTTTCCATCCTATTAGCTTCTCTAACAGTACCTGGAACACTAGGAGATGCAATAATAATCGTATCACTGCTTCTAAACTCAATTAAAGGATCTTCCTTTGTTGAAATAGTTTGAACCTTTTTAAATATTTTAGAACCTGAACCAGAAATAATAACCAAAACATTTTCCATGTCATTACTAAACTTACTTTTTGGCACTTCTAATCCTGCAGGCACATGATAATAGCCAAGTTTTGCTACTTCTTGCATGAACTCTCTTAATTCATCATCATAAAACATTATTTTTCTATTATATTTATTTGCTAACTCAATTACTTCAATAACTCTAAATAAATTTTGATTATACATTGTTATACAAATTCTATTATCTGTTTCTTCAAAGTATGGTTCTACTAATGGAGTTAGTTTATGATGAGGAGCACTATGTCCACTTCTAGTAGATGCCACTGATTCACTCATTAAAAGTAAAACACCTTCTTGTCCTATATTAGCCAACTTTGTAATATCACACTTAAATGCATCCATTTTTACATCAAAGTCAAATATAAATTCACTACTGTAAACTATAAAGCCTTGGTCTGTTTTTATTGCAACACCCATAGCATCTGCAATTGACTCTGTAACTCCAAAAGTTCTTATTTCTACACCATCTATTTCAAAGGTAGAATTCCTTTGAATTCTATGTAAATCATATTTCTTTATTCCTTCTTTTTTGAATAAAGATTCTACTAGATATGCAGTCAATGGCGCTGTATATATTGGTACATTAATCTCTTTAACCAGATTAACTATAGCCGCCATCACATCATCATTTCCATGACTTATAAATACTCCCTTAATTCTATTTTTATTCTTAATTAAATAAGAAAAATCAGGGATTATCATTTCAATACCTAATTGATCAGTTTCGGGATATTTTAAACCACATTCTAAAACAAATATTTTGTCATTAACTTCAACAACATACATATTCTTCCCGTCTTCATCCAAACCTCCTAAAGCGAAGATTTTTATATTATCCATTATTATTTCCTCCAAAAAACTATTCAATTATAGACTATCACGATTTAAATAAATTGACTAGAAGGTTAATTTATCTTTTCACCATTCATAGACCAACTTCTAATCTCAGTAATTAAAACTTCTACAATGTCTCCTTCATTTATATTATCTCCAGTAAAGTTTACTAATTTATTTTCTTCACTATATCCACTATAAACACTATCATTTCTTTTACTTTTACCATCAACTAATACTTTTACAACCTTATTCAAGTACTTTTGGTTATTTAAATTGCCATATTTTGCAACTCTTTCATTTAATTCTTTTAGTCTTTCTGTCTTTTCTTTTTCATCTATATTATCTTCAAACTTAGCAGCTGGTGTTCCAACTCTTGGACTATAAATAAACAAGAATGCAAAATCAAACTTACAATAATCAACTAATTTTAATGTATCCTCAAATTGTTCTCTTGTTTCATTAGGAAAACCAACAATCATATCAGTACTAAAACCAATGTTAGGTATAGCTTCTTTTAATTTATCATAAATCATTTTAAATCTTTCAACTGTATATCCTCTACCCATTAGTTTAAGAATTTCATTGTTTCCAGATTGAACAGGAAGATGTAAGAAAGGCATAATATTTTTATTTTCCTTCATAACCTCTACCATTTTTAAACTAAAATCTCTTGGATGACTTGTTGCAAATCTAACCCTATCTATACCAACTTTAGCAACTTCTTCAAGTAAAGTCGCAAAACCATCATCCATTTCTAAATCTAAACCATATGCATTAACATTTTGTCCTAATAAAGTAACTTCCTTATAACCATCTTCTTTTAGTTGTTTTATTTCATTTAAGACGTCTTCCATAAGTCTACTTCTTTGTTTACCTCTTGTATAAGGCACTATACAATACGTACAAAACTTATCACAACCATACATTATATTTACCCACGCTTTATATTTATTAAATCTATTAACAGGTAAATTTTCTATTACATCCCCTTCTTTAGAAAATACTTCAATTGTTCTTTCCTTTGACAACATAGCATTTTGTAATAATTGAGGTAATCTATGTATATTATGAGTCCCAAAAACAAGATCTATTTGATCATATGTTTTCATTATTTTTTCTATAGTAACTTCTTCTTGAACCATACATCCACAAACCGCAAAAATAACATCTGGATTATTAACTTTTAATCTTTTTAATTGTCCTATTTCGCCAAACACTTTATTTTCAGCATTTGCTCTAATTGCACAAGTATTAAAAATAATTAAGTCAGCCTCTTCATAATCTTCAGTTTTTGTAAAGTTCATTTCTGTTAAAAACCCTGCGATTGTTTCACTATCTCTTTCATTAGCTTGACAACCATAAGTTCTTAAATAATATTTTCTATTAACACCTAAACTTTTAAATTTATCAGAAATTTCAAAAACTTCTCTATGTATATTACTAGGTGTATTTGTTCTTTTTTTTGCATCTTTTAAAGATGGTAAATTTATACTTATTTTTTCCATTTTAACTCCATATCATCAGCACTTAATACTACATTCTATTATACAGCATAGTCAAGTGAGGTGTTTAAAACACAATATCTATTATAACAATAAAAGGTGATTTACATCACCTTTTACTCAATACTTTTATTTTTTATTATTTTTCAGAAATTGCTGAAACTGGACAAGTTCCGATGCATGCACCACAATCGATGCAAGTATCATCATCAGACTCAGCTTTTCCATTATCATTCATTGATAATGAATCTACTGGGCATACACTAATACAAGCTTCACATCCAATACAAGTATCTTGATCAACTAAAACAGGCATTTTGATTCCTCCTTGATAATAGTTTAATACAATATTCACATATTAGCCAAGGCTAACATTATCCTAATGCAACATCTAATATCATCATAATTACAAAACCAAATATGACACCAAGAGTTCCATAATGAGAATGTTCTCCTAAATGAGCCTCAGGAATTAATTCTTCTACAGTTACATATATCATTGCTCCTGCTGCAAAACTTAATAACCATGGCATTAAGGGTTGGATATAATTCGCAATTAAAACAACTGAAATACCAAATATAGGTTCTACTATACCAGTCATACTACCAATTAAAAATGATTTAAATGGTGTTTTTCCTTCATGTCTTAATGGTAAAGATATTGCAGCCCCTTCTGGAAAGTTTTGAATTCCCATACCTAAAGCTAAAGCTAAAGCAGGTGCAAAGTTACCATCTTGTGCCCCCATAGCGAATGCTAAACCTACCGCCATACCTTCTGGAATATTATGTAAAGTAACTGCAGTAGTTAATAAAGTTGTTCTTTTCCAATTTGTTTTTGGACCTTCTGTTTCATCAGAATCAATGTGTAAGTGGGGTATTAAATTATCTAGTATAAGTAAGAATCCAACACCTAATAAAAATCCTCCAGCTGCAGGTATCCATCCAATACCCCCAGCCTCTTCAACAGCATCAATAGCTGGAATTAATAAACTCCAAACAGATGCTGCAATCATAACTCCTGCTGCAAAACCTAAAAAAGATCTAGTAATATTTTCATTTGGTTTACCCTTAAAGAAAAATACTACTGCTGATCCAGCAGATGTCATAAAAAATGTAAACAATGTACCTAATGTTGCATATAATAATGAATTACTCATTCTAAACCTCCTTTAATAAATACTAATTAAAAATACCACAGATATAGAAAAGATGCATAATAAATGCATCTTAAGGTCTTATTTGTATTCTTTTTATATTAACAGCTCTATTTGTTTTATCATCAATTTGAATAATAACTCCACATAGTATTGCAGGGCCCTCCGCAGGTTTAAACCTAGAAGGAATCTTTCTAATGTTTAAATCAAACACTTCTTCTATGTCTCTACCAAGTACACTATTATATGCTCCACACATACCAACATCTGTAATAAATGCACATCCATCCTTAATTCTTTCATCAGCTGTTTGTACATGAGTATGTGTTCCTAACACTGCAGTCAGTTTACTTTTGAAATATTCAAAGAACGTAACTTTTTCAGAAGTAGCTTCCGCGTGTAAATCTATAATAATGATATCCGCAACTAAGGTAGATAATACTTTATTTAATGCATCAAACGGGGATTCTACACAATTATCAATAAATACTTGACCACATAGATTAATAACCGCAATCTTTTTATTAAACTTAGTTTTAATAAGCATACCATTACCAATCTCTTTTGGTTCAATGTTTATTGGTCTAATTAGATCACTACATTCATCAATATGTTCAATAATCTCTCTTTTTGCAAAAGCATGATTACCTAGGGTTATAACATCAACCCCAATATTTTTAAAGTTGTTATAAATCTTATTAGTAATACCCTTACCATGTGCAGAATTTTCACCATTTACTATGGTAAAATCTATTCTATATTCTTTCTTAAGAAGGGAAAGCTTCTCATCAACTATTTGACGACCAGCCTTCCCAACAACATCACCTAAAAATAATATATTCATTACTTAGCTAACTCATTAACTCTAGTTTCACGTATTAAAGTAACTTTAATTTGCCCAGGATAAGTCATTTCATTTTCAATTTTTTCTCTAATATCTTGAGCTATCTTAACCATACCAATATCATCTACTTTTTCTGGTTGAATCATGATTCTTACTTCTCTACCAGCTTGTATTGCATATGATCTTTCAACACCATCAAACTGATTAGCAATTTTTTCAAGTTGTTCTAGTCTATTAATATAACCTTCCATAGATTCAAATCTAGCACCAGGTCTAGCAGCACTTAAAGTATCTGCAGCCTCTACTAATTGAGGAATTATACCCATTGTAGGAACTTCCCCATGATGAGATTCTATTGCATTAATTACAAGTGGATGTTCTTTGTACTTTTTAGCTATTTTAGCTCCAAGTTCAATATGTGTTCCCTCTTGTTCAAAGTCTAATGCTTTACCAATGTCATGTAGTAACCCTGCACGTTTAGCAAGAGTTTGATTTAAACCTAACTCAGCAGCCATAATTCCTGCAAAAGTTGCAACTTCCATAGAATGTTGTAACGCATTTTGACCATAAGAATAACGATATCTTAATCTACCAATTAACTTGATAATTTCTCTATCAATCTTTCCTATACCTAACTTAAACACTGCTTCATCACCAATCTTCATGATAGTTTCATCCATCTCATTAGTAACTTTTTGAACTACTTCTTCAATTCTACCAGGCTGAATTCTTCCATCACGCATTAATGTTTCTAGTGATAACCTAGCAATTTCTCTTCTAATAGGATCAAAACAACTAACTGTAATAATATCTGGTGTATCATCAATAATTAAATCCACACCTGTTAATTGTTCAATCGCATGGATATTTCTACCCTCACGACCTATGATTCTACCCTTCATGTCTTCACTAGGCAATGCTACAACTGAAACTGTTCTTTCAACTGTTTCCTCTTGTGCATATCTTTGAATTGCTAAAGCAATAATATTTCTAGCTTTATCAGCTGCCTTTGCTTTAGCTTCTTCTTCTTGATCTCTTAAATATATTGCAATTTCTTTCTCAGTTTTTTTCTCAACAGCTTCCATAAGTTCAGCTTTTGCATCATTAGCACTCATGTTCGCAATTCTTTCTAATACTGTAATTTGATTGTCAATACGAGATTGTAAGTCTACTTCCATCTTTTCCAAATTAGTCAGCTTTGAAGTAGCAAGACGATCTTTTTCATCAATTTGTTTTTCTTTAGCTATTAAAGTTTCATCACGTAAATTTAATGTGTCTTCTCTACGCATTAACTTGTTTTCAGTACTTTGCAAAGTAGCTTTAGCTTCTTTGATTTCCTTTTCTGCTTGCAGTTTTAGTTCGTAAACTTGTTGTTTACCATCAAGTGTTGCTTGACGTATTATCCCATCTGCTTTGATGTTGGATTCTTCAATCGCATTTTTCGCAATTGTTTTAGCTCTTGAAATCCCCAATCGACCAGCGATTACCATTACGATAATCCCTACTATAACACCTATAATGCCAACTAAAATGGATAAAAGTACTGGATTTTCCATTATACTATCCTCCATTTATCTTTCTTTTAGAGTTTTACTCTTACTCTATTATAAATTAACCTTAAAACTTTCACAAGAAATAAAAACCTTCACTTAATGTGAAGGCTATTGTGCAAACATATTTTCTTTGATTTTTTCAGTAATTTCTTTATCAATTTCAGGATTTGCAAGTAAGAAAGCTCTAACTGCTTCTCTACCTTGACCAATCTTTTCTCCTTTATAAGAAAACCAAGCTCCTGCTTTATCAATTATTTCCATATCAGAACCAAGATTAATAATTTCAGATATATGAGAAACACCTTCTCCATACATTATTTCTACTTGTGCTGTTTTAAATGGTGGAGCAACTTTATTTTTAACTACTTTAATATTAACCTTATTACCAACAATGTCAGTACCATTTTTAATTGCTTCACCTTTTCTTACTTCAATTCTAACAGAACTATAGAATTTTAAAGCTCTACCACCAGGAGTAGTTTCTGGATTACCAAATATAATACCAATCTTTTCTCTTAATTGGTTAATAAATATTGCTGTACAACTAGATCTATTCATAACTCCAGCTAACTTTCTCATAGCCTTAGACATTAATCTAGCTTGTAATCCCATGCTTTCTTTACTAATTTCGCCATCTAATTCAGCTTGAGGAACTAAAGCAGCAACAGAGTCAATAACAACTAAATCAATTGCGCCTGATTTAATTAACACTTCTGTAATCTCTAAAGCTTGTTCTCCAGAGTCTGGTTGAGAAAGGATAAGTTCATCAATATCAACACCTAAAGCTTTTGCATATTGAGGGTCTATTGCATTTTCAGCATCAATAAAAGCAGCTCTTCCACCAGCTTTTTGACACTCTGCAATTGCATGTAGTGCTATTGTTGTTTTACCACTAGATTCAGGTCCATATACTTCTACTATTCTACCCTTAGGATATCCACCTATTCCTAATGCTAAATCTAAGGCTAATGAACCACTTGGTATGGCATCAAAATCCACATTAGCTCTATCGCCAAGTTTCATGATACTACCCTTACCATATTGTTTTTCAATTTGTTTCAATGCATCTTTTAATAACGCATCTTTTTTATCATCTTTTACGATTGTTTCTTTATCTGACATATAATCCTCCATTAACTTATTACTTTATTTATATATCTTCCTATTTACTTTCAAAAATAAATTCTTTTAATTGATTAAAGTATGAAACTCCACTAGCCATACTTACAAATGTTGCAAACCATAAAATAATATCTGATACTGGTATCCTTATTAATTCAAATGGAATATTATTAACCAATATCAATACAATAGATAACATTTGTAGTACAGTCTTTAACTTTCCTAAATACCCTGCTGCAACAACAACACCACTTTGTGCAGCCATCATTCTACATCCATCAACAATTGTATCCCTACAAACCATGATTATAACAGGAACAACTGGTATAATCCCCTTTGATGCAAATAATATAAATAATGAATTTACCAATAATTTATCAGCAATAGGATCCGCAAACTTACCAAATGTAGTAATTAGATTATTCTTTCTAGCAATATATCCATCTAAATAATCCGTAAACGATGCTATTAAGAATAAAGCTAAAACTGCAATATTAATTAAGGATATTGGTAAACCTTGTATGTAATACACAGGGATATTTATATTAAATTGAGCATAAGGAAATATATAAACCAATATAATTACTGGAATCATCATAATTCTTATAACTGTAAGTCTATTAGGCAAATTCATAATAATACCTCTTTTTTTTATTAGTATAACATAATAATAAGGAATCTAACGATTCCTTAAATTAAGCACACTCTATAAGCCATGTTCTGTCCAAGTTTCCTTGTGGCAACCATTTATCTACACTTTCGTGTCCAATTATTTCTTCATTTTGAAATAATTAGCTCCCCTACCAAATTTGGGTTTCTCGCTTGCGGGGTTTATCCGTTCCACTCAATAAGTTTCCCTACTGACTACGTCACTGTGACACCTTAAGGTTTACATTCATAGTTTACACCTTAGAATATAACTCCGCCGTTAACTTTCGTTACCCAGTTTTATTTTTTCAACTGGCACAAACACTACAATCATCTCAGATTGTGCGAGCATGGACTTTCCTCTAATATCTATTGATACCAGCGATTACCTGAGCGCTACTTATTTGTATTAAAAACCTCTTGTTCTAATCTAGATATTCTTTTAATAATATCTAAATTACTGTTTGTGTTTCCACCATCTTCAAAAACTCTTGCTTTTCCTTCTGCTTCAATTAATTTTGCACGAAGAGACGCATTAGTTCTTTCAAGTTCAGAAACCTTTTGATTTAAAGTAGATAATAATTCTTGATATGTTTCATAATCTTGCATTATCAAATCCAAAAAAGTATCAACCTCTAATGGATTATACCCCTTAAAATCTGTGTTAAACTCTTTCTCATAAAGTGTATGTACATCAAGATTTAATTTGTTTGACATATTCATCACCACCTATAGATTATTATTACAAACAAAACTTTAAAAATCAATAAACCTTTTATATTTAAGTCATTAAAGGTATAATAATTCAAGGTGAAATTATGATAAACTATCCAAATGGTAAAAAACATAAAATTAACTCTATAAAGACTTCAACAGCTAATAGAGGAATGACATTAGAAAAAGATTTAAATATATCTAATGAATACTTTTTAAATAGAAATATCGCTAACATTCATAAGAAACCTACTCCAATACAAATAGTAACTGTAGACTACCCTAAAAGAAGTGCAGCTAAAATTACGGAAGCATACTTTAAAGTAGCATCAACTACGGATTATAATGGAGTATATAAAGGTAAAGCAATAGACTTTGAAGCAAAAGAATGTTCAGGAAAATCATTTCCTTTAAAATCAATACACAAACACCAAATTGAACATTTAAAAAATGTAATATACCATGGCGCTATTGCATTTATAATCATAAGATTTACAAGTGAGGATATAACATACTATGTAAAAGCACAAGATATTATTAATATATATGAAAACAAAGAACATACAAAAAAATCAATACCTCATAAATGGTTTATACAAAACTGTTATACAATACCATTTAACTTGATTGTGCCAGTAAATTATATTAAAGTACTTGATGAACTTTATTTCTAGGAGGAATAAAATGAGTAAAACAAAAAGAAAAACTAGAAAAATTAATAAACAAGCTTTGTTAACGATTTTAGTTGTGTTCATATTGATATCAGGTGTAATTGGAGGAACAGTTGGACTAGTAGTACTAGGAAACATGTTACAAGATAAACCAAAACTAGAAATCACAGATTTATTATCAAAAGAATCAAGTAAGATATATGACAAAGATGGTAATGAAATAGCTGATGTAGGTGTTCAAATCAGAACAAATGTAACTTATGATCAACTACCAGAATCATTAATAGATGCTTTTATATCAGTAGAAGATTCAAGATTCTTTGACCATGGTGGTTTTGACTATGCTCGTTTTGTAAAAGCCATGATTGAAAATGTTAAAGCAATGAGATTTGCTCAAGGTGGTTCTACAATAACAATGCAGTTAATTAAATTATCTTACTTTACTGATGATGAAACTGGTGTTGGAGCTCCTAAGAAAATTGAACGTAAAGTACAAGAGATAGCACTAGCATTTGAATTAGAAAAAGAAACAAAAAAGGAAACCATCCTTGAACTATATATAAATAAAATGAACTTTGGTGGTTCAGGAAATATTAGAGGCGTTCAAAAAGCTGCACAATATTACTTTGGTAAAGATGTATCAAACCTAAATGTTAATGAAAGTGCAATGCTTGCAGGTATAGTAAATAGACCTAATGCATTTAACCCATTTAATTATTTAGATTATGCTACTACAAGAAGAAATACAGTTATTAACCTTATGGTAAGACATGGCTATCTAACTAAAAAACAAGGTGAACTAGCTAAGAGTGTTAAGGTTGAAGATACTCTTGTTGACCCTAATAAAGCATCAGGAACAGGTTCACAAGAATATGAATATCAAGCATACATAGATACTGTAATATCAGAAGTTAAACAAGTAACTGGTTTAGACCCTACTTCAGTAGCTATGAATATTTATACATATATGGATCCAAAAGTACAAAAAGTAATGGACTCAATACAAGCAGATAAAGAAGAAAAAGTTGTATTCCCAGATGAACTAATGGAAATTGCAATGATATCAGTAGACAATGCGACAGGAGAAATTGTAGCAATTGGTGGTGGTAGAAACTATGGTAGAGGTGGAAGTATGTTACTTAACCACGCTACAGAACAATTTAAACAACCGGGTTCTGCTGTAAAACCATTCCTTGAATATGCCCTAGCATTTGAAAATCTAGGTTGGTCAACAAGCCATGTTGTTACTGATAAACCTATAGTATATAAAGGAACAACTAAAGTAATTAAAAACTTTAATAACAAATACGCAGGTCAAATACCATTAGTAGATGCTGTAGGAACATCATTAAATACCCCTGCTATTCAAACCTTACAAGAAGTTGTAGATAAAATAGGAAGAGCAGCAGTAGTAGATTACCTTCAAAAATTAGGATTTTCTAAAGTCACTTCAGAAAACTTTGATATAGGATTTGCGATTGGTGGATCTAATTATACTTCAAGTGCTCTAGAACTTGCAGCTGCTCAAGCTAGTATGATGAATGGTGGTTATTATATAAAACCACATACAGTAAGTAAAATAGAGTTTAAAAGCGGTAGTGAAGCAGTTGAGCCAGGATACACGCCAGTACAAGTTATTTCAGAACAATCCGCATATTTAACCGCTCAATTAATGTATAAAGTAGTAAATGGACCTTATTTAAATTACATGCAGTTATTAAAAAGAGACTATGCAGTTTATGGTAAAACAGGTACTACTGACTGGGGAAGCGATGGTTTACAATATAATATTCCTCAAGGTGCAGCAAAAGATAAATGGATGTTATCATCCACTAGCAAATACACTACTGCAGTTTGGGTAGGATATGAAAAAGGTGTTAAAGATAAAGACACATATTTCAGCAGTGCTAAATCCAAACTAAATATTCCTGGACATATTAGTAATTTAATTCTTAGTGCCTTAAGTGATGAACTCAAACCTGCAGAAGTTGTTAGACCTGAAGGTTTATCATCTATAACACATATTTTAGGTACCTTCCCTTATGCTTCACCAATAGAAGGAATGGATGGAGGATTAATTACAACAGGATTAATTAAAAACGAATTTAATCAACTAGTAAGTCCAGAAACATCTGATATAGATCAATTAGCCGCATTTAGTGCAACAGCTGGAGCTGATGGAAACATCAATATGACATGGTCTCCATATCCTAATCCAGAAAAGCTTGTTGTAGCTCCTGATACAATGGATTTAGGAATAGATGTTGGTGGTAATTGGATTGGTGGAACTGGAAGAAGAATATTTGATTATACTTGGATTTATGGTCCAATAAGATATAAAGCAAGAGTTTCCCAAAATGGTGCAGTAATTGGTGAAATATCAAGTGAAACAGAAAACTTTGCACAACAATTTGGCCTTGAACCAGGTGCCATCATTACAGTATGTGGATTCTATGCATATGAAAATTTAGGAGTTACATCAAATGAAATATGCAATGAATTTAAATCAGTAGATACTGAATTGTCGTTATTAGTACCATCCACAAATGCATCTAGAGTAGATATAGAAAACTGGGTCAATTCTTCAGGTATAAAAGCAACTTATAATGTAATTACAAATGACTCAAAACCAAATACAAATGAAATTATATATAATGGTGTTGTGGTTAATGGACAATCAATTCATACTACATCATCTCAATTAGGTAATGTTGAAGTGGTTGTAAATCTATATGAAGCAAGTGCTAACACACCTGCACCACCTGTTGAAGAACAACCACAAGATCAAACCCAACCTGATGTTAAACCAGAATAAAAGCGATATAATTATCGCTTTTGTTTTTGGTATTTACAAAACCCAATAAATGGACAATCATCACATTCTGGTCTTTGTGCTTTACACTTATACCTTCCAAAGAAAATAAACAAATGATGTGATTTATTCCATCTTTCTTTTTTTATCTTTCTATTTAACTTCTTTTCTACCTTATAAACATCATCATTTTTATAAGCCAAACCCAATCTTTTTGAGACTCTTTCCACATGAGTATCAACTGCAATTGCAGGTATATTAAACGCAACACTAAGTATTACATTTGCACTTTTTCTTCCAATACCTGGTAATTTAATTAATTCTTCCATTGTATTAGGCATAATTGAATTATAATCTTCTACCAACATAGTAGCTAAACCTTTTATATTCTTAGCTTTATTTCTATACAATCCAATGGATTTTATACACTCTTCTAAATCTTTAATATTAGCTTTAGCCATTAATTCAGCAGTAGGATATTTTTTAAATAAATTTGGAGTTATTTTATTTACTGATACATCCGTAGTTTGTGCAGAAAGAGAAACCGCAACGGCTAGTTCAAAAGGGTTTGCATGAACTAATTCACACTCAGCATTAGGAAACATCTCTTCAAGATGATCTAATATTTCATCAGTTGTCAATGTACTTTCCCTCCTCAAGCATTGCTAGAGTCACATTGTTTTCAACCCATTTTTTTAAAATCTTATCAATATAAGATAACTTAACTTTCTTATACATAGACGCATACCTTAATGCTTCAATAATTAAATTTGAATCAATTCTTTTTATCCAATCACTAACAGTTTCCATCTCTTTTTGAGTTAATGGTCTTTTAAATTCTTTTTCAAAAAGATTAAATAAAGAAGAATCTAATTCACTTTCAATCGCTTCAACTTCAAGTTCAAATAAACCATCTAATACAAAAGTAGGTGTTTTACCACTTGCTTCAATAACTAAATATTTCTTCGCAAATAAAACACTTAATATCTTATTAACTTCTTTATCATCCATCTTTGTTTTATTACACAATAAATCAATAGTAATGCCTATATTATTACTATTAAAATAATCAATGAGTAAAACTATAATAGTTTCTTTTTCACTTAATCCAATAAATTCTAAATTATCAAGAATCCAATCTCTTCTATTTACATATTTTTGTTTATACCATTTCATAAAGTAACCTCGTGAATATTATTCTATCATAAATTGCATTATCATAAAATTAATGATAAATTTATTTAGTATCAGGAGAAATTATGTTAAAAAAAATCGCAATAAGTATTATGGGACTCTTACTACTTGCTAGTATAGTACTTGCAGGATATAAAGTATTCCAACCTAATAATAACTATATAAATACAACCAATATAGATAGTTTTTATATTAGTTTTAATAACGCAAAAGAGTATACCTTATCTGGAGGGGATAATACATCACATTACTATTTATTCTGTGATCCTAATGATACCGATTGTAAATATGTATATGATTCAGTATTTCCAAGTGTCACTTCAAAAAATAATGACATTAATATTAAGACGATAATTGAATATATAGACATATCAGATATTGTAAATGAAACTGATTTATCTACAAAACTAGGTGAATGGAATATATCAACTTACCCTGCACTTGTATCATGCAAGATAGAAAATGGTGAAATAAAAATTAACAATACATTAGAATTTGATAAAGATAATCCATTAAATGCAGATGACATTATTAATTGGATGATTGTAAATGATATTTACAGCGGAGAACATAGAGTAATACTACCAAGCTAAGCTTGGTTTTTTATTTCTTCAATAAACTTTTTACACCAAACAGCACTTCTTTTACTAGCCAAGGAAACATATGTATTAAAATCTAAATCATTACCTTCTTTTACCGTAATATCTGATAAAGATCTAATCACTATAAAAGGAATATCATAATGTTTGCAAACTTGTGCAACTCCAGCAGCTTCCATTTCAGCACAAAGTGCATTTGGAAAATTTTTATTAATTAAATCAATTTGATCATCTCTATGAATAAATGAATCACCTGAAGCTATATTACCTATAAAAACTCTATCTTCTTTTTCAATGATTTTTTTCATAATTTTAATATAATCATCATTTGCTTTATAACATGTTTTATCTTGTTCAAATCCTAAAGGCCAACCAAAAACACTAACATCCATATCATGGTGAGCAACTTTATCAGAGATAACTACATCCAATACCTGCTCATCATGGCTTAAACCTCCTGCAGTACCTATATTAACTACACCACTAATATCAAAATTTTCCAAAAGGATTGTAGTACACATAGCTGCATAAACTTTACCGACACCAGATTTAGTTATAATAACATCCACACCTGATAATTTACCTTTATAAAAATCCATATTACTTATAATCTTTTTTTCATAATTATCCATTAATTTAAGTAATTCATTTATTTCTTCATCCATTGCACCAATAAAACCAAT
Source organism: uncultured Erysipelotrichaceae bacterium (assembly GCA_964418835.1). Taxonomy (GTDB): domain Bacteria; phylum Bacillota_I; class Bacilli_A; order Erysipelotrichales; family Erysipelotrichaceae; genus UBA9076. The sequence goes on along the minus strand of CAYQNJ010000005.1, from coordinate 26,165 downwards.
CATAACTTACCTCCAACAATAAAATACTTTTCACCTTCACTAACGCCTTTAATATCAAAATCGGTATATACTTCAATACTAAAACCAATTGATTTCAACAAAGAAATAATACAGTCTAATTTGTATACTTTTTGAACATGATATTCTTGAATCAATTTATCATGTGTATAAAACGCAAAATGATGATGAATCTCATCATCCTCAGTATTTATACTCCATTGATAAGGAATATCATTAATATACCCTTCTTCTAAGAATTCATCCTTAAACTCTATTAATCTATCTTCAGTATGCATATCAAATATAAATACACCTTGATCAGTTAATGCATTATAAACTGATTCAAACATACTTCTACATTCATTAATAGAACTTAAATAATTTATAGAATCACAATAACAAATTATTCCATCATACCTTATATCACTACCAAAATTAACCATATCAATCTCTTTAGTCTTAATATAAGGGTACTTTTTATTTAATCTATTAAGCATAGAACTAGAAATGTCACTACCAACAATATCATATCCTTCTTTGTACAACCCATTTGTAATTTCTCCACTACCACAAGCAAGTTCCAGTATTTTTTTTCCTTTTATATTATCTTTAGTGAAATTAACCCATCTTAAAGTAGATTCATCATCTCTTACTAATTCATCATAGTAATCAGCTAAACTATCATAAATCATCAATATTTACCCTAGGAAGATCTCCCCATAGTTTTTCTAATTGATATATACTTCTAGATTCTTCCACAAATACATGGACTATAACTTCATATAAATCTAATAGAATCCAATCACTATCATCTTCACCTTCAATAGACCTAAAATCATAGCCCTCTTTTCCTGCTTTATCTACCACACCTTTTACCATAGCATTTGCTAGTCTTTGATTGTTTGCACTAACAATAACAAAATAATCAGTAAATGGACTAATACCTCTTAAATCTATTATTTCTATATTACTTCCTAATCTTTCATCTAATTCTTTTACTACAATTTTTAATAATTCACTCATTTAAGTTTCTCCTTATTATATTCTTCATTTTCTTTCTTTGTTTGTCTAAATCCTTCATCTAAATCCATCAATGTTAGATTTATTAAATGAGAAGAATCATAACTACGACTAGGATCAAGCTTATCAGAAATAAATATTATTTTTGATAATGTATCATAATCATTACCTAGTACATGATAGTAGATAGCTTTTAAAATCTCTTCATCTTTTATAAACAACTTATCTCTTACAAATATCATACCTAAATATGCATGAAACAAATAGTAAGGTTCATCAATTAAATCTTTAAAATGGATATTCATTAACTCCATTGTTTTTTCATAAGGTAACTCTTTGCATATGTCATGTAATATACCAGCAATATAAGCTTTATTTTCATCATAATTATGAGCTTGTGCAATTTCTACTGCTAGTCTACTTACAGAATGACTATGATTAAATCTGTGTGATTTTAAATTATTTTTGGCAATATCTTCATAATAAAAACAGTTAGAGTAAATATAATTTCTAACTCTTTCATCCAATAAAGAAAAATCTCCCTTCATTACCTTATTATGTATTATAAAAGATTCTTTATTTTCTAAATTAAAGTATTCATTATTTGTTTCTTTAATATAGATTGCATTAGATAAACTCATTATATTTTCTAATTCTAATACAAGTAATATCATTTTTTGTCTATCAGAAACCTTTACCTTATTATGGTCATCTAAAACTATAAAATAAACTTCATCTAGATTTAGTTTTTGTATTTGTACTTTTACAAAACTAATATCTTGAAGTGTTATTGGATCAAACAATTGTTTAAATACTCCTATTTTTTTCATGGTAATAATATTTTAGAATCCCTTGCTTGTTTATATAATAAAATAGTTCTTCCTATTTGTTGAACAACACTACTTTTTGTATGCATTGCAATATCAAATGCTAGTGTATCAATATCACCATCAAACGACTTTAAAACACTAACTTTAATTAATTCTCTAGCATTTAATGCATTAAGAGCAGAATCAATTAAATTAGTACTCAAACCTTCTTTTCCAACTATTACAACTGGTTTTTCATTTACACCAAGTGATCTTAAATATCTTTTTTGTTTGCCTGTTAACATCATAACATTGCCTTTCTAAATGTAATATTTACATGTTTTGGATGAGTAACAATTATCTTTGAAACCTTATTATTGATACAAACCCATCCTAATCCATCAATAACAATATCCATTTTATCATAATAAACCTTAGTTAAAGTAGAAGTAACCTTATCATCAACTACAGGCACTAACAAATGACCTTTATGATTATTCCATAACTCATCCGCTTTACTTAACTTACTTCTATGTAATAATAATTCATTATTTAAATACGTAACTAAACTAGCTTTAATAGCACCATATACATCAATTCTAACTAAACCACCTAAGGCAATACTTTGATCACCTTCTAACTGATATATAGTAGGCTTAATCGTATGTGTTGGTATTATTGAGTTAAGTTTACTTTCATCCATAAGCATCAACATACTATTTTTTACTTCAATACCTGGAGTATCAATATAAACTTGTTTACCAATTGTAATCTTATTAAAATCTAATGTAGTTCCTGGATACTTACTTTTTGTAAGAACATTATCACCTATTAACATATTAATAAATGTTGATTTTCCCGCATTAGCTTTACCAATAACAATAATATCTTTCCCATTAGCTTGTTTATTTAATATATCCAAAATTAAATCTCTATTATAATTTTCAGACTTAGATGTTATTAAAATCGCTTTAACTTTAATTCCTTTTTCTTTTAATCTTTCATGAATAAAATTAGTTATTTTATTATTTGAAATATCTTTAGGTAATAAATCTCTTTTAGTCGCAACTAAAATAATATCCTTGTTTACTATATGTCTATTTAATCCCTCAATCATGCTTGCTTCAAAATCAAATAAATCTACCACCCATACAATTAATCCATCCATTTTATTTAACTTACTTAAAACATACTCTGTAGGAATTCCTTCTTTCATAGAGTACATTAAATCATCATAATGCATTATCCTAAAACATCTTTGACAATATGTAGATTCTTCCTTTGGACTATAACCTACTTCATTTTTATTTCTATTTTGAATTTTAATCCCACAACCCTTACATATTGTCATAATACTTACCCTTCTTTATTACATTCTTATGCTCTAAATATTTAAATATTTTTCTTTCAAGTTTTCTATTAAAGTTACCAAAGAAATTATCCTTTTCACTTATTGGATCAACTAAAATAGTATACATATTCATTCTGTTTCCACCAAGTACATCAGTTAATAATTGATCTCCAAGTACAGCTACCTCTTCACTTTTAACATTATATTTATTTAGTATATTTTGAAAAGCAGAACTAAAAGGCTTTAATGCAAAACTAATATAATCACTATTTAATGCTTCACCAAAAGTCTTAACTCTTGACTCTACATTATTACTAATAACAACAGGTATTATTTTACAACTTCTAATCTGTTTTACAAACCTAATTGCATCATCTTCTAAAATATCATTATGAGGATCTACTAAAGTATTATCAATATCAAGAATTATTACCTTAATACCTATTTTCTTTAAATTCAATAAATCTATATCCTTATAACTTTTTACATATTGTTTTGGTTTAAATAAAAAATGTGACATAATACCTCCATTTACTTAATTATACAATAATTGTAAAATACTTGTGAGTATAAGTTGAGGTGCTAATTATGTTTAAATGTGTAATATTTGATTTAGATGGACTAATTATAGATTCAGAAAGAATTACAAGGGAAGTTTATACAAGTGAAGGAAAAAAATTAGGTATTGATTTAGATGAAGAATTTTTTTTGGGTATTATTGGAACAACTAAAAAAGCATCTCAAGCACAATTTGATAGATTCAAAGTTATTGAAGATAACTTAGAAATCATTTCAAAAGCTAGATTTGATTCTATTTATTATGAAGTAGAAAACAATCCTAATTTTTATAAAAAAGGTTTGTATGAACTATTAGATTATCTTACAGAAAATAACTATAAAATTGCGATAGCGACAAGTTCATTCTTAGATTATGCTTTAAAAGTAATAAGTGGAATGAAAAAACAATATAATTTTGATGCTATATGTACTGGAGATATGGTAAAAAATCATAAACCAAATCCAGACATCTTCTTATTAGCAGCTAATAAGCTCAATGTAAGTCCTAAAGAGTGTTTAGTACTAGAAGATAGTAGAAATGGTATATTAGCCGCTAAAAACGCTAAAATGAGTGCCGGGTTTATTTATGATACTGTAAAACCTGATGAATTAATAAAATCAAAATATGATTATTCATTTAATTCATTAGATGAAGTAATAGAAACACTAAAAAAATAGTTACCTTAATGGTAACTATTTTACTTTTAGCTTATCTGTCTCTACTTTAAAACCTTCATCATAATTATGGAAATCAATATAAAATTCAATAGATTCAATTGTAGGAATTTTCTCTTTTTCTGAATCAGACATATCCAGAATTATTGGAGCCTTAACTTTTCCATTAGGAGCTATATCAGTAGTATAAAATGATGCATTAGAAATAGTAATACCATTAATTACAATTTCACCCATACCAGTTCCTAGAGTAAAATCATTTAAATTCTCTACTAATAACCATTGTTTTGGTGCATAACTATCTGTTTCATACCTATTATCTAATACTGTAATTTTAATTCCATTTTCATCATATATCAAATTACCAACATTAACTTTTTCATCAATCTTTGATTGATCATAATCTTTATATTCCGATTTAGCTGTATATGGTCCAAATTTTTTATATTCTGAATTTCCATCATTATTTATATAATTAACAGTTAATGAAATAGTAACATCAGTGATTTTTTCAATATCATAATCAAATAAATTATCATTTACTATCATTACAGCTTCTTTACTTTGATTTGCTGGCACTTCTTCATATAAACTTCCACCAATACCATAACCATTCATAACAATATAATCACTCATAAAAGTCATACTATCATTAGTTTTATTTGTTAGTTTATAAATCATACTAGCACCTGAAGAATACGATTCTTTATTATCCGCTGATACCATTTCAATGGTAAATAATTCGTTATCCTCAAGCACTTCTGGAATCATAACTAGTTTTTTATCAGAATAAAACCAATCTTTTTGTGCCTTTTGATATGAAAAATAATTATATGCGATCATTCCACCAAAAGTTGTCGCAAAACCTAATACTATACCTAATAAAAGTGTTAACCACCATATTAATCCCAATTTATTATTTTCCATCTTATTTCACCTCATTCCAATAAACGACATATTGGTCTAAAATTTCAGGACCTGTTGTATAAGTTGTTTTATCATCAAATAGTGAAAACGCTGAACCTATAGTTAATGAAGGATCTATAGCTTCAGGATTAAACATCATATCTTTTGATATTAAATATTTAGAATCAGAGTACATTCTTACTGTTAATGTAGTATTTGGATCATAAAACTCTCCACCCTCATTCATAAATTGATTAAAGAAGAATGTATAAGGTTGATCTGTATTATTTTCCATGTAAACCTCAACATTGTTAGGGCTTGTTAGAAGATCTTCTGGATTTGTAAGCACTAATTTTATTCCAGCATCATTAAATATTTCTTTTCCTTCAACCACAAGAGTATCAGTGATAGCATCATACTTATCTGTTTTAGCACTTAATTGATATAGATCAGCTAACACTATTGGTCTATTGCTTAATGTTCTCATTGAGTCTTCTACTGAAATATTAAACTCAATTAAACCAACTTCAGTAATATTGTAGTATGACAAATAATTTACTGGCAAATTAATATTTAAACTTTTTATAGCATTTCCTTTTATTTCATTATCCATCATAAAAGGAGAAATCATATAATGATTTACAGCACCTAAGTCAGAATATAAATATAATGTATCTGGTGTTTTATTTTCAACTTCAATCTCAACAATATAATCACCAACAATACTATCCATATATAATGATGAAGTAGTAATTTTTACAAATTCATTATCACTTAATACTACTTGTTCAAGTTCTACTTCACCCAAAGTATCCTCAGCAGTAGCAATATTAAGCGTTGGTTGTGGTCTAAGTGCTAAGTAAGCTAATATTAAACCAGAAAGTGCTACACCTATAGTAAATCCAATAGCTAATGCTCCCCTTTTTTTACTAAAAAAACTTTGCATTCTGTTCCCTCCATTCATATCGTTGGTAATTTTACACCTAAATTATTTATTTAACAATTATATTTTTGTAAATTTTACATAAGATTAATCAAATAAATCCATTTGTTCAAAATCATCATGAACTATTTCTTCATCATTTTCTTCAATAATTATTTCTGGTTTAGGTGGATTCATTGCGTCCACTATTTTACATTCTTCTATGTTTTTAACATAGTACCAACCAGCATTTAAATTAATAACATTCGAGAAAGTAGAATCTTTACTCATTAATGGAATATCTTTACCACTAATTTTCACTAAATCTTTATCCACAAATATCAATTCATCATAAACATTGACAACACATGAATATTTAATATCCCATGATTTTGATTTTAATATTTTTGCGATTGTGTATCCTTTGGCTGCCCTTGAAGTGATATTCATATCCTCATTTCTTAATCTCTTCATACCGCCAGTTCCACTTATTACTAACAAGTTATTGTTTGAATTAATTGAAGAAGCAGTTGCTAAAGTATCACCCTTTGACAATTTAATTGCTTTAACACCTTGTGACTTTGGTCCAGTAAGTGGTACTTGTTCATTTGAATATCGTACACAATAACCATTATTTGAAATTAAAACAACATCTTCATTTTCATAAGTAATAAATGCTTTTAAAAGTTCATCCTTACCTTTTAATTTCATTGCTGGCATCACTTTATTATATCTTTGAACAATCCATTGATTCATCATTGTCCTTTTTATCATACCTTGTTTACTTATAGTTATTACACTTGCATAAGTTTCAAAGTTTTTAACTAATATTGCGTTGATAATTTTATCATCACCATCAATTTTCATAATGTTGTTTAAGTGACTACCAACATCTTTCCACCTTGATTCTTCTATTTCATAAACTGGAAGATATCCATAGTTACCCTTACTAGTAAATAACAATAATGTATCAACAGTATCAGCTTCCATTACGCCAATCAATTCATCACCTTCTTTAACACCAGTCAAACCATCACTAGCTTGATACGATCTTAAAGAAACGCGTTTAGTATAACCATCTTTAGAAACAGTTATCATGACCTTTTCATTTGTAATCATACTCATTTTATCTATAACTATTTCTTCTATTTCATCTTCAACTAATGTTCTTCTATCATCTTTATATTCCTTTGATATTTCTCTTAATTCTTTTACAATTACACTTCTTAAAACCTTAGGATTTTCAATAATAGTTTTTGTTTCTTCAATTTGATTTACTAACTGTGCAAATTCTTCTCTTAATGCAAAAATATCTGTATTGCTTAGTCTATAAAGTCTTAAGTTTACAATTGCTTCTGCTTGTTCATTTGTAAAGTTAAAAGCTTCAATTAATCCTCTTTTAGAATCTTCTTTATCTTTAGAAGCTCTAATTATTGCTATAATTTCATCTAAAATGGAAACTGCCTTCATTAAACCCTCAATAATATGACATCTTGTTTCCATTTTATTTAATAAATATTTACTTCTTCTTAATACAATATCTTTTCTATGTTCTATAAAAGCATCCAGTAATGCAAGTATTCCTAGTTGTTCAGGTCTTTTGTTTACAATTGCAACCATATTGTAGTTGTAATATGTTTGTAAATCAGTATTCTTATAAAAATAATTAAGAATTAGATTTGCATCCGCATCCTTTTTAACATCTACAACTATTCTTAAACCATTTCTATCACTTTCATCTCTAACATCCATAATTCCACCTAAATCCTTAGAAAGTTTAATGTCATCCATCTTCTTAACTAAATTAGATTTTATTACTTCATAAGGTATTTCGGTAATAATGATTTGTTGCATTGTTTTATTTTGAATAATTTCAGCCTTAGCTTTTACAACAACTCTACCTTTACCAGTTGTAAAAGCATCTATAATACCTTGTTTCCCTTGAACTATTCCACCAGTAGGAAAATCAGGTCCAGGTATATAAGTCATAACTTCTTCTAGTGTACAATTAGGATTTTGTAATCTATAAATGGTACCTTCTAAAACTTCACCTAAGTTATGTGGTGCAATATTAGTCGCATAACCTGCAGCGATACCAGTAGATCCATTAACTAGTAAAACAGGAAATCTACTAGGTAATACTGTTGGTTCTAATTCGGTATCATCAAAGTTAGGAGTGAACTCTACAGTATTACTATTAATATCTTCAAGCATTGTACTAGTAACTTTTGAAAGTCTTGCCTCTGTATAACGCATTGCAGCAGCTGGGTCATCATCAATAGATCCATTGTTACCATGCATATCAATTAAAGGTAATCTAACCTTCCAATCTTGAGACATTCTAACCATCGCATCATACACAGAAGAATCACCATGAGGATGATAATTACCAATAACTAAACCAACTGTTTTTGCTGATTTTCTGTGAGCTCTTTCAAACACATTTCCTTCATGATACATTGCATATAAAATTCTTCTTTGAACTGGTTTTAACCCATCTCTAGCATCAGGTAATGCTCTTTCTTGAATGATGTACTTTGAATAACGTCCAAAACGATCACCCATTATATCTTCAAGGTTACTAACTACATAATCCTTAACTACAACATCTTTTTGTTTTTTTGCCATTCTACACCACCTTATAACTATCTTCTAATGAGAATGAAACATTATCTTCAATCCACTCTCTTCTTAGATTAGCCTTATCTCCCATTAAAACTGTGACTCTTCTTTCTGCCATAACACCATCTTCTATATTTACTTGAATTAGTGTTCTAGTCTCTGGATTCATTGTTGTATCCCATAATTGAGTTGCATTCATTTCTCCAAGACCCTTATATCTTTGAATTTCAACTTTACCAAGTTTTTTCTTTAATTCTTCAAGTTCTTCCTCTGTATAACAATACTCTACAGTTTTCCCTTTACTTACTTTAAATAATGGAGGTAATGCAATATATATCATTCCATTTTCAATTGCTTGTCTCATGTATCTATAGAAGAATGTTAAAAGTAATACTTGAATATGAGCCCCATCAGTATCCGCATCTGTCATAATTATTATTTTTCCATAGTTACTTTCAGTATAATCAAAATTATTTCCAACCCCTGCTCCCATCGCATGGATAACAGTATTTAATTCTTCATTTTTTTCTATATCTGCAATACTACTTTTTTCTGTATTTAATACTTTTCCTCTTAAAGGAAGTATTGCTTGATATTTAGAATCTCTTCCCTGTTTTGCACTACCACCGGCTGAATCACCTTCCACAAGGAACAACTCTTTTCTAGAACTATCTTTTGATTGTGCAGGTGCTAGCTTACCAGAAAGGACTTTCTCACTTCTTCCACTCGATTTTCCTTTTCTAATTTCTTCTCTAGCTTTACGCGCAGCCTCTCTTGCAGAAGAAGCTTTTTGCATTTTCTTAATTAATTCTAAGGTTAGGTCTTTATTTTCTTCTAGGAAATAAGTCATCTTTTCACCAATCGCATTTTCAACAGCAGTTCTTGCTTCTGGTGTTCCTAGTTTTGCCTTTGTTTGTCCTTCAAACTGTAATAGTTCTTCAGGTATTGTTAAAGATAAAATAGATGTTAAACCTTCTCTAACATCACTACCATCAAAATTTTTATCTTTATCCTTTAGTATTCCATTCTTTCTTGCATAATCATTAAATGCTTTTGTAAATGCTGATTTATAACCAACTTCATGAGTTCCACCATCTCCAGTTCTTACCAAGTTAACAAAACTATATGTATTTTCTTGATAATCATCTGTGTATTGGAAAGCACAATCTATTTTAATGCCATTATATTCACCATTAATCTTTACAGGTTCCATTAACACATTTCTATCTTCATGTAAGTAGTTTAAAAACGCTACTAAACCATCTTCATAATGATATTCTTCTTTTTTAGATAATTTCTCATCTTTAACAACCATAGTAATTCCATTAAGTAAGAATGCTTCTTCTCTAGCTCTTTCACTTACATGACTATAGTTAAAATCAGTTGTTGAAAATATTTTAGCATCAGGTTTAAATCTAACCTTACTTCCTGTTTTAGTACTTTTACCAATAACTTCAAGTGGACTAACTTTTTTACCACCATTTTCAAATTTCATTCTATAAAGTTTACCATCATGTGCCACTTCTACTTCTAACCATTCACTTAATGCATTAACTACAGAAGCCCCAACACCATGTAACCCTCCAGCTGTTTTATAGCCACCTTGAGAATTAAACTTGCCACCAGCATGAAGCACAGTAAAAATAACTTGAAGTGTGTTTACCCCACTAGAGTGTTTCCCTACAGGCATTCCTCTACCTTCATCTTCAACACAACAAACCCCACCTTTTTCTAAAGTGATTGTAATTTTATTTCCATAGCCATTTAATGCCTCATCTATAGAGTTATCTACAATCTCCCAAATAAGATGGTGTAATCCCTTACTATCAGTAGATCCAATATACATACCAGGTCTTTTTCTAACCGCATCAAGACCTTCTAATATTTGAATACTATTTTCATTATAATTAGTCATTTAATACCCCTTTTTTTGATTTTACAACACTGTTAATTATACATAATCTTTTCAATCTTTTAAAGGTGAAAATCTATATAGATGTGGTAGAATATCGTAGAGGGATAGATTATGTTAGATATGAATTATTTTAAAATTATTATTGCAATAATATTTGGTTATTTACTAGGTTCAATTCCTTGGGCACTAGTAATAGGTAAAGTTTTTTATAAAACTGATATTAGAACGCAAGGTTCTGGTAACTTGGGTGGAACTAATGCTGGTAGAGTGCTAGGTAAAAAAGCTGGTGTATCAGTTACAGTATTAGATGCATTAAAATCATTTCTTGTGGTTGTTGTATGTCATTTCTTTATACCAGAAGCAACAATACTTGCAGGACTTGCATGTTGTTTTGGACATTGCTTTCCAATATTTGCTGGATTTAAAGGTGGAAAAGCAGTCGCAACTACTATGGGTTATTTTGGAGGAATCAGTATATTTGTTACAAACCATTTCTTTTATCAATTCTTATTAATTGTTATTATCTTCTTTGTAATACTTTATATTACTAAAATGGTTTCTTTATCAAGTATACTTGCAATACTAAGTGCTGTAATTATTAGTGTTATACTAAAGAATAATTCACAAATCATTATGTCCTTTGTAGTGTTATGGCTATTTGTAACATATAGACATAAAGAAAATATAAAAAGAATACTAAATAAAACAGAGAAAAAAATTACTTGGATCTGAGGTTATATGGGAACAGTAAATCAAATTAAAATGGACATTACTCCTTTAGGACAAAGTCCAAGAGAAGTATTTATATATCTACCAAACAGTTATAAGGAAAGTAAAAAAAGATATCCTGTCCTCTATATGTTCGATGGCCAAAATATCTTTTTTGATGATTTTGCGACTTATGGTAAATCTTGGGGTATGAAGGATTTTTTAGATAATCATTCTAAAGAATATATTGTAGTAGGTATTGATTGTAATCATACTGGAAATCTTAGGCTAGTAGAATATACACCTTTTGAATTTGATGATTCATATTTTGGCTATGTAGAAGCTAAAGGAGATATAACAGCCAATTGGATAGTAAACAAATTAAAACCCTATATAGATAAAAAATATCGTACATTAAATGATAGAGAAAATACTATGATTGGTGGATCTAGTATGGGAGGTTTAATGTCTTTATACTGTGTTAGTAAACACAATAATATTTTTTCAAAAGCCGCATGTTTATCACCAAGTATAATGTTTATATTTGAAGAAATGTTTAATCTAATAGAAAATACACCCATGGATAAAAATACTAAAGTCTATATGGATTTTGGTTCTAAGGAACTTGGTGGAAAAAACAGAACAATACAAACATTAGATTCAATGCTTGCAATTAATTACTTATTTCAATTAAAAGGTGTCAATACCTTCCCTAATATTATTGTGAATGGAAAACATAATGAAGCATCTTGGGAAAAGGTAGTACCAATATTTATTGATTATTTAGAAAAAGTCACTAATTAGTGACTTTTATATTTCAAATAATTTTGTTGATAGATATCTTTCTGCAGTATCTGGAAGTATAACAACTATTTTCTTACCTTCAAACTCTGGGTTTTTAGCTAATTCTAATGCTGCCCACATTGCTGCACCACTTGAAATACCTACTGCTATACCTTCTTCTTTCATCAGTCTTCTAGAAGTTTCTAATGCATCCTCATCTTTAACATCAATATAACCATCAATTATTTCTTGGTTAAGATTCTTTGGAATAAAGTTGGCACCAATACCTTGTATCACATGCGGTCCAACATTACCACCATTTAATATATTAGAACCTAATGGTTCTACTCCAAATACTTTTGTGTTTGGATTTTTTTCTTTTAAATACTTTCCAACTCCACTTACTGTTCCTCCAGTTCCTATTCCTGCCACAAATACATCAACACTAGTATCTTCTAATATCTCAATTGCCGTGTTTATATAGTGTGCTTTAGGATTAGATGGATTTTCAAATTGTTGAAGAATAATAGAATTACTATATTCCTTAGTTAATTCTATTGCCCTATCAATTGATCCTTGCATACCTAGTTTTGGATCTGTAAGTTCCAAACTAGCTCCATAACCCTTTATAAGCTTCTTTCTTTCTTCAGACATACTAGAAGGCATTACAAGTATTAATTTCATTCCTAATGCTGCAGAAACCATCGCTAGTCCTATTCCAGTATTACCGCTAGTTGGTTCAATTAAAATTGTTTCTTTTGTGATTTTGCCACTATCTAAAGCATCACTTACCATTTGAAATGCTATTCTATCCTTAACACTTCCTCCAGGATTAAATGCTTCAACCTTTGCTAAAATAGTTGAATTAGCTTTATTTAGTCTGTTGATTTGTACAAGTGGTGTTTTACCAATTGTTTGTAATATATTTGAATAAACCATTATTATTCCTCCTTATAAGAGTAAAAAGTATCATATACTAACTTATCTCCTACTATAGAAATTATACTGGCATCTTCTTCATTTTCAATTGATATAATCTTGAAATGATTATTATATTTATCTAAAAGATATTGATCCTTATAAGGTAATCTAATTTTTAATGAATAATCTTTTGGATATAAAGTATCAATTATACTATCTAGTAAGTCTAAAACACCTTCTTCACTTAAACAAGATATGTATCTTAGATTTTCATCTCTAATACTAACTTTATCTACCTTATTGTAGACTTCTATTACTGGTATGTTGTCTGCCTTAATTTTCTTTAAAGTATCATATGTAATATGTCTTTGTTCATTGTAATAAGGGTCACTAGCATCTATTACATGTATTAAAAGATCTGCATCATTAACAGCATCTAATGTGCTCTTAAAAGCTTCTATTAACTCATGAGGTAAATCTGATACAAAACCTACTGTATCAAATAATAAAAAGCTTTGATTTTTATAAGACACATTTCTAATGCTTGTATCTAAAGTCGCAAATAACATATCTTTTTGAAAAACATATTTATCTTCGCTTTTATTATTATATTTTAATATTAAGTTCATTAAACTAGATTTTCCTGCATTAGTATAACCAACTAAAGATACAGATTTAATAAATGAATCATTTCTTCTTTTAGATCTTTCTTGATTTGATGTTCTTAATGAATCAAGTTGTTTCTTAATATCACTTATTTCTCTTTCAACATTTCTTCTTGCAAGTTCAATTTTTGTTTCTCCTGAACCCCTATTGTGTTCTCCTCCACCTCTTTCTCTATCCGCATCATATTCTTCTAGATAAAGTTTTGGTAAGTCATACTTTAACCTTGCCATCTGTGTTTGAAGTTTTGCTTCTTTAGTTTTTGCTCTCATTGAAAATATATCAAGTATTAAATTAGTTCTATCAATAACTTTAATACCTGTTTCATTTTGTATTCTTGATAACATTGCCACACTTAGATTGTTATAAAAAACTACAGTATCTACTTCTAGTTGTATAGCTAGTTGACTAAGTTCTTCTAATTTCCCTTTTCTAAAAGCAGTTCTAGGATCTAAACTTCTACTTTTTTGAATTACAACATCAACTACTTCAATATCACATGCTATGCATAATTCTTTAGTTTCATCTATTACTATTTGAAATTCATCATCTTTTTTATTTAAATTTATTCCTGCAAGTATTGCTTTACTCATATTATGTACCTCTTATCACTACTCTTGCTTAAAAATATCATTTTTGCAATAATAATACTACTAAAAAGAGGTATTTATGATCGAAAATTTTAAAGCTCAAATTAAACATATTCAAGATACTGATCCTGCAGCACCAAATGCACTTAGTATATTTTTATTATATCCAAGCGTACATGCATGTATTTGGCATTGTATCGCACACAGACTATACAATATGAGGTTGTTCTTTTTAGCAAGAGCTATTTCTCAATTTTCAAGATTCATTACAGGAATAGAAATTCATCCAGGAGCTGTTATAGGTAAAGGATTATTTATAGATCATGGTATGGGTGTAGTAATAGGAGAAACTGCAGTTATAGGAGATTATGTAAAGCTGTATCACAACGTTACTTTAGGTGGTGTTGGATTTGAAAAAGGAAAAAGGCACCCAAACATCAAAGATCATGCGATTATTGGTGCTGGTGCCAAGGTGTTAGGCAATATCACTGTAGGTGAATACGCTAAGGTTGGTGCCAATGCGGTTGTGTTAAAGGATGTTCCTGATCATGCTACTGCTGTAGGAATTCCGGCTAAAATTATTTCGAAATCTTAGTCATATTAATTAGTAATGTATCAAACCATCTTTTAGGTAATACATTATATAAATATACTTGTAAATTGTTTAATAGACCATATATTATAGTCCTTTTACCCTTATTAGCATTATCATAAGCATGCTTAATAACAGGTTCAGGACTTTTTGTATTAAATTTAAATAAAACAGAATCTTCAAGATTTGCAGTTTTAGCAAACTTTGTTTTTGTAGGACCAGGGCAAATTACACTAACTCTTACATTTGTATCTTTCAATTCCATATCTAAAGCATTAGAAAACATATAGATAAATGCTTTTGCACCACTATAAATAGAATTGTTTGGTAGAGGTATCCTTCCAGCAACACTAGAAAGATTAATAATCATACCATTATTTTGTTTAAGCATATAAGGCAATAATCCATAAGTTAATTTTATTGTTAAATCAACCATTGTTTTCATCATTCCATCTATTTTTTCATATGGAGTATCCACAAATTTTTCTGAATAATCAAAACCTACATTATTTACCAAAACATCTATGCTTATATTGTTTTCTTTTAATAATTTCAGTATATAATCGCTTGCATCATCCTTTGATAAGTCATAACAAATACAAAACACTTTTCTATCTTTAATCGATTCTCTTTGTTTATCTAATAGTTCTTGATTTCTTGCGACTAATACTAAATCATAACCATCCTTTACAAATTGTTGTACAAATATTTCACCAAAACCAGATGTTGTTCCTGTAATTAATACTGTACTCATAATTAATTCTCATCAGTGTCATAAATTACATTACATTGTTTTCTAATATTTGTTAGTATTTCATGAATATCAATTGATAGTTGATGTGGTACTTTTTTAGATTCAATCTTGTTACCTTTTACATTATCCACAAAATCCATCAATTGAAACATAAAAGGATATTCATTATCAATTGATATCTTTTGTTTTACCCTATCTTCTCTAAGTGTTAAATATACATTACTAATTAACGAAGGAACTTCAAATTGAATTATACCTTTTTCTCCAGATATTTCAGATATTACTTCTGTATCGCTTACTTTAGAATGAAGTAATATTACCTCATAATCATCATAGTATAAACTTATAGTTCCACAAGCATCAACCTTAGTTTCTAGTAGTACTGCACTTGAAGAATAACTATTTGGCTTACCAAATATAGAAATCGCATCTGATAATACATAAATACCTAAATCCATCATTGATCCATTTGCAAGTTCTCTTCTAAATGTTGTTGGATTTTCTCCAGCTAAGTATGCATCATACCTTGATGAATACTTACTAAAGGAAAATACTACTTTTCTTATTTTACCTATATTATGTAAATTATCTTTAATTATTTGAATATTTTGAGTATATAAAGGTACTATACCATCATGCAAATAGGTGTTATTTTCTTTTGAAGCTTCTATCATCTTTTTTACTTCATTTACATTGGTTCCCATTGGTTTTTCACAAAATACAGGTATCTTTCTTTTTAAAGATTCTATAGTCATTTCATAGTGTTTCATATTTGGAGTAGCTATATAAATAGCTTCTATATCACCACTTTCCAACATGGTAATATAATCATCATAAATATTTTTAATATTATATTTTTTGGAAAATTTAATTGCATTTTCTTTTCTTCCACTACAAACACCAACCACTTCAACCTCATCTATATATGATGCGGCTTTTATGAAAAAATCTGACACAAAATTAGTTCCAACAATTCCAAATTTCATATTATTCACCTCATAATTAAAGTATAACAAAAAAGAAAGTATATAACTTTCTATTTAAATATTAATTGAATTAATGCCATGTATGTAATAGTACCTAATGATATACTTAACAACATATTTCTTTTATATAAATGTATTAAAACTACTAACAAAACAGATATTATTTCTGGTATACCATAACTATATGTAAATAGATTAATATTTTTCAAACAGTAGATAACTAATAAAATCATTATTGTAGGTGGTAAACTATCTCCTAGTTTTCTAATAGAATCAGGAACACTTCCATCCTTAAAAACAATAAAAGGTAAAAACCTTAAAAATATTGTAATAAATGCAACTAATAAAATTGTTATATAAACCATCATATCTTCTTATTCCTCACACTTAAAATGATTACACTTATTACTAAAGCTGGTAATAAAAAATTACTAGGACCTAAAATAACTAAACAAATAACTCCAATTAATAAACCAACATACAAGGGAAAATGATCCTTATATGATTTATATTGTTCTACTACTATAGCTACAAACAAGGCTGTCATTGCAAAGTCTATCCCTGTAGCATCAAATGGTAACGCATTGCCAATTATTGTCCCTAACAAGCTTCCTATAACCCAATAACAATGATTTAAGAAAGATATAAGAAATAGTATAGAGTTATTATCATAATCCTTCTTACCTTTTAATGAACATATTAATGCATAAGTTTCATCTGTTAAAGAAAATATCATATAAGGTTTTAATTTATCAAATTTACTATATCTTTCTATTAATGATAAACCATAAAACATATGTCTAGAATTAATAAATAAAGTCATTACTAAAATAGATATTAAACTTGCATTTTCTTTAAGAAATGCTATTAATGCAAATTGCATGCTTCCTGCATATAAAACAGTTGAACTTAATAAAGTAAACAATGTTTCAAAACCTGAAGAAACAACTAATATCCCAAATGCTATACCTAGAAAAATATACCCTAATAATACGGGTATAGTTAATATAAATGCTTTTTTAAAGTTATCTAAAGTCATTAATTACCTCAATGTATATTTAACCATTCTATATCTAAATCAACACCTTGTTCAAGATGTCCTATATCATTTATTACTTCTTGTTTTTCAAATTGTATTGTATCAGAAATAATCCATTTTGTAGTATCTCTATCCTTATAATGAATTATACCTATAACTGTACCATTAAATGATTCAATTGGTTCATATACTCCATAAATATAAACTTCTTGAAAATCATTATCAGTATTAACTATATCACTAATAAAACCAGAATTAATCTCATAAAATGTATCAGGTAGGTATGGATGCATCATACCAATAGGTGCATCTACTATTACATTTACAAAACTACCTAATGCAACATTAACCAAGTTATATGCCATAGGAACAAATGTAATTCCATTTTCTTCAACAACTTCTCCATCCACAAAGAAACCATACTTTTCAAATATTTCTTTTACTAATAATGTACTATTAACTACTACTTGTCTTATTCCATTTAACTTAGATTCTTCTAAATATAACTGCATCAATGCTTTACCCATTCCATGTCCTTGATAATCATAATCCACGTAGAATAAAGTAATTCTATTTGCTTTATACCCTAATACACCTGTAAGAACTTCTTCTTCAAATGTTCCAATTAGCTTTAAATTGTTTTCATTTATTTCTTTTAAAAGGGAATCCATTTCAATATCTTTATAAAACTTATTTATGCCTTCTTGTTTGTAATCAAAATATTCAAATTCTTCAAAAACCTTTTTTATTAATTCAATAGTTTCATTTAATTGAATAAGTTCTATTCTTTTTACTTCCATAATTGTCCCCTTTCTTAATTAATATTATCAATATTGAATATCTTAAGCAAATTATTAAATATATGTTTAAAATTTATAGAAATACTATAAAATAAACTTAAGGGAGAATGAGTATGAAAAAATTAAAATTAATAAAATATAATTCACCAGTAGTACTATCATTTACTTTTATAAGTGGTTTAGTATTATTGATTCATTATTTAACTGCTGGTAAGTCCTCAGTATTATTATTTAGTGTATATAGAGGAAGTCTTTTAGATCCATTATTCTATGTTAGATTGTTTACCCATGTATTAGGTCATGGGGATATGGTTCATTATGCAAATAATATGTTGTTGTTTTTGCTTGTAGGACCTATGTTAGAAGAAAAATACGGTAGTATGAAACTTCTTTATATAATGTTGCTGGTAGCCTTTATTACAGGTGTTGTTCATATCATATTCTTTGATACTATGCTGCTTGGAGCTAGTGGTATTGTCTTTGCCTTTATCTTACTAGCATCAATTACAGGTGAAAGTGATGGTGTACCACTAACATTAATTATTGTCGCAATTATCTATATAGGTGAACAAATTTACCAAGGAATTACGATCAGTGATAATATATCTCAACTTACACATATTGTTGGAGGTACAGTTGGGGCAGTATATGGAATGGCTTTAAGAGAAAAAAAGAAATCTTACTTATAGATTTCTTTTTTTAATTCTTCAAAGTTTTTAATTATTATATCAGCTTTTGATGTAATCTTTATTCCATCAAAATCACAGAAACATGTTTTTATATTTGCGTTAATGCCTGATTCTATATCTAAATCTCTATCCCCTATCATTAGTGTTTCTTCTTTGTTTAAATTATATTTATTTATTAGATATTCATTAGATTCAGGATCTGGTTTTTTATTAAACTCATTTCTTATTGTGACATATTCCTTAAAGTATTTATCTAAATCAAACATCTTACAGTATTTAATACTAGAATAACCTCTGTGTGTGTTCATAAAGTTAAATCCACCATTATCTACTATTTCCTTTAGTATATCTTCAACACTAGGAAATGGTTTAAAGTCATTGTGTAATTCTATGTATTTATTAACATTTAACTTATAATCTTCTTCTAATTTGTATTTATTATATAAATAATCATCATTAAAAGATGAAGATATTTTTAAATTACCATATATAGTTTCATACTCTTCTATTATTCCTAAATCATTTAATGCATATAAATGACCTTTTGTAATAGTAGGATATGTATCAAATAGTGTACCATCAAAATCCCAAATAATATTTTTAATCATAAGTAATAACCATTCTTTCTAAAAAGCATTATATAATGAAAATATAGTTAATAGAAGGATGATGGTTATGAAAGATTATAAGAAAATGACAATATATCAAATATGGCCAAGATCGTTTAAAGATTCAAATAATGATGGTATTGGAGATATAAATGGGATAATTTCTAAGTTAGATTATTTAAAAGATTTAGGGATAGATGCTATATGGTTAAGTCCAATATATGAAAGTCCTAATGATGATTATGGTTATGATATATCAGATTATTACAGTATTAATTCAGAGTTTGGAACTATGGAAGATTTTGATAATTTACTTTTGAAAGCTAAAAAAAGAGATATAGAAATAATAATGGACTTAGTCGCAAATCATACAAGTACTTCTCATAAGTGGTTTGTAGAAGCATTAAACAATCCTAATAGTAAATATAGAGATTATTACTTTTTTAAAAAAGGTGAATTACCAAATAATTGGTTAAGTTTTTTTGGAAACAGTGCTTGGGTTAAACACAATGATGATTACTATCTAACAACATTTTCTCCTACTCAAGCTGATTTAAATTGGAGTAATGAAGAAGTTAGAAAAGAAATTTATAATATTATGAAGTATTACCTTGATAAGGGTGTTTTTGGTTTTAGGATGGATGTAATAAATACTATAGATAAAAAAGAAGGTTTACCTAGTAAAGACCCTCATTTAAAAGGATTTCAATTTCCAAATGAGTTAATAATTGATGGAGATAAGGTTAAAGATTATTTAAAAGAAATGAAGAAAGAAGTGTTAAGTAAGTATGATGCTTTAGGTTTAGGAGAAGCAGTACTAGTAACACCTTCTTCAGCTATTGAATACACCAATCCTAAAAACAAAGAGTTAAATATGACTTTTCAATTTGACTTAGCAATGCTTGGATATGGACAACTAGGAAAGTATGACTTTAGAAAAGGATATAGATTTAGTATTAAAGACTTTAAAGAAGTTACTTCTTTATGGCAAAACTCTATGTATGAAAATGATGGATATATCGGTAATTATCTTTCTAATCATGACCATAAAAGACACCTTGAAAGATTTGGGGATGTAAAAAAATATTATAAAGAAAGTGCAAAAGCTTTAGCACTTTATAACTTCACCTTGTATGGAACTCCTTTTATTTATCAAGGTGAAGAAATAGGAATGACTAACCCTAAACTATCATATAAAGATTGGAAAGATCCAGAATGTTTTAATTCATATAAAGCCATGACAAGGATGTTACATGTGCCTAGTTTTATTGCAAAAAAGATTGCGAGTTATGTGACTAGAGATAATGCAAGAACTCCTATTCATTGGAGTAATGATAAATATGCAGGGTTTAGCAATGTAAAACCATGGATATATCTGAATCCTAACTACAAACAAATTAATGTAGAAGATAATTTAAAAGACAAAGATTCTATTCTTTACTTTTATAAAAAGTGTATTAATTTAAGAAAAGAGTATCCTTCACTATGTTATGGAAGTTATAAAGATATACAAAAGGAACATCCTTATATTCTTTCATACATAAGAAGCTATAAAGTTGAATCATTACTTATTATTATCAACTTAGATAAAAAATCTAGAGAGTTTATATTAAAAGATAACTATAAGTTTAAACATATATTAAGTAACTACAAGCCAAAAAACTTAGTAAGTAATATGGTTTTAGAACCATTTGAAGCACATGTGTATGAAATAAAAGTAGAAAAAAGTTAGAGATTATTCTTATTAAGGATAAATACCTTTATATAATTTCATTAACTTTCTATTTTATATATTAGTTTAGTAACTATTTAATTAAGAAAACCAAATAAAAAACATACTTTATCATTTACGATTCAGTATGCTTTTTATTTTTTTTCATTTAACTTTTTCTATCAAATTTTGTATTACATCTAGGACAACTAATTTCAATCTTACCCTTTCCTCTTGGTACTTTAACCATTTGTTTACAATTAGGACAAATAAAGTATTTAGATGTTTTATCTGTCATATTTAATTTATTTACTTTTATACCACATCTTAGATTCTTAGTTAACTCCAAAAACCTCATATTTTCTTTTTGTCTAGTCCAAATGTTTTTAGAGAAACTTCTGAATAGTGAATATATCATTATAATATTTACCAACATCATTAGAGCTGGATTTCTTAAAAATATATTTATTATCCAAAAAACAAATCCTAAAGTAATCAATGCATTATTAAGTTGATCGCCACCATAGCGACCTCTCATAAATTCAATCAATACATTTTTAAATTTATTCATAAAAGTCCTTACCATAATTATATTTTATGACTTAATTGTGAAAATTCAATGAAGATTATCTATTTCACACACATTCACATAATCATTAAAACTAGGTGATATCTTTACCATAAGTATATTTAACAACCACATTATAAACAATTAAAGTAATCAAAGCTCCAAAGGATATATCAGTAAGAAAGTGTGCACCTACAATCATTCTAGATAAACCAACCATCAAAATAAAAGTAATGATTACAATGTAATTAACTATCTGATGTTTTTTATTTATCAAAAACATCAATAATATACTCGCTGCAGTAGATGTATGTGCACTTGGAAATGACTTAATTAAATCTAACTTAATATCACCTATATACTTACCTTTTACATACCAAGGCATGAATCCAACATTACTTTCACCCATAATTAATATCATCCTTGGTCTTAACCATATTAGTTTAATTATATTTACAATTAATAACTGTAATAAAATAACTAATACTATAGTTAATGCTAATCTAAATAAATTTTCTTTATTTCTATTTAAATACTTATATAAAAATATTGAAGGAATAAAATAAACAAATATTGAAACTATGCTAGATTGTATTATGTTTAAACCCAAGTTATATTCATAACCATTAGTTATACCAAAATAAAATGATCCAATTAATAATAAAACACCAATTAATTTAAAATATAATTTATCTGTATTAAACATAAACACAAAACTAGAAACCATAATTAAAAACGTTGCTGGAAACATTCCATAGCTTGCTAGTAATCTACCAAATAAACTATTTGTATTAAACAAGTAACTTGATATTTGAAAATCATTAAAAGTACCTATAGTTATCAAAACTAAAAATACACATGCATAAAAAACATTATATTTCTTTGTGATCATAAATCATCCTTTATTTAAAATATTTGTAAACAAGTTTAAAAACATCACTTAATAAAGTCATAGGCTTTAAATTAAACTCTCCTATATAAACCTTTATCTTTGGATTAAAACTTGATTTAAACATCGTTAAACCATCATCTAGAGTACCTTCTACCCCGCCAAAGCTAAAATACTTACAACCATTATCTTTTGCCCATTTAATTGCTTCTAACCTTAGTGGGTATGTAGAATTATAATGCTTAAACTCATCATCGTAACCAGAGTAAAGTATCTCTGTGGTATTATTACATTTAACTAGTAAACAAGAACTAATTAGATTATCTTCATAGTAAGCACTTAATACACATGCATCTTCATTAAATGAATCTAATAAATTCTTAAAGTATTCTTTATTTCTTAAATTTATATTATGTCTAGACTTAGTAAAATCTATCATCTTAGATAAACTATCTACATTATTTTTCTCATTAACAATAACAACACCCTTATTAAAACTACTTTTTATCTTTTTCATTGTTTTTTTAGGTATAGTATTTTCATAATCATTTGTTTCAAGTTCTAATTGTATTCTAGGTTGAATAGTATCTTTTATTAATAATGTATATCCAACATGATCAATTCCTAATCCTTTAAACCTTGACACAAAACTATCATCTTTAATATCTTTTATTAAATCTTTTTCTTTAAAATCTATTTCTTCTATAACTACATTTGGATCAAATTTACATAATAAAACATTTTCTTTTCTTAAATGTTTTTTTAAGTTTTTAAAGAACAAATCTACTATTGTTTTATTATTAAAATCTAATAATGGACCTCTTGGCATATAGGCAAAATAAAAGTTTAATGGTAATCTTCTTAATAATACTAATGAAGCACCTACTAATTCATTTTTATCTTTTATACCAACATATAATGGTTTCCAATTTGATTTTGTTTTAGCCCAACTAGAGCTTTGAAAGATACTATTGTACTGATGGTTTTTAGAGTATTCATCAAATTCTTTTATACTGATATTCTTTATATATTCCATGCAAGTATTATAGCATACAAAAAGTAGAAGGATTATTTCTACTTGATTTCTTTTATTACTTTACAAGGATTACCAACAGCTATTACATTATCAGGTATATCCTTATTCACAACACTACCTGCACCAATAACTACATTACTACCAATACTAACTCCAGGCAATACTGAAACATTAGATCCTATCCATACATTATCACCTACTGTAATAGGATATGCATATTCTAAACCTTTATTTCTTTCTTTATAATCAATTGGATGTCCTGATGTATAAAAACCACAATTACAAGCGATATAAACATCATTTCCAAACTTAACCTTATTAGCATCTAAAATAATTAAATTATGATTAGAAAAGAAGTTATTACCTATTTCTATATTATATCCATAATCACAATAAAACGGAGCAATCACAGTAACATTATCTCCTTTTTTTATGTTTAGTTTGTTTAATATGCCTTCTTGAGTTAATGAATCAGAAGGTTTTGTATTATTAAATTCAAAACATAAATCTTTTGCGATGTCTCTTTCTTTTAATAAATTATCATCATTATTAGCATCATATATAAGCCCAGATAACATCTTTTCTTTTTCACTCATATAATTACTCCCTTTCAAAAAATGTACCAATTCTATTTCTACATAGTAAGTGTAAGTTATTAGGAAGATATTCAACCATATATCCCACAGGACTTCCACCACAATCAGAGCCTAAGTAAAAGAATTCATTAGTATCTTTATGTCTAATGTAGTGTTTTAAGAATAATGCTTTATTGTTTTCTTTATATTCTTTTATATCTTCTAGTTTACAATCTCCAGCATAAAGTTCAAATTCACCATTATTTATTCCTTCAATAAATGTACTAACCGCCCAATAGAACTCATCTTTCATACCCTTTCCTTTATCTCTTAAAGGAAATCTAGATTTAATATCATTATATTCCATATTAATACCTACCTTTACTAAATTATAACAAAGGTAGGTAACTTAAAGTAGTAAAGAGCATTTTAATGAAAAAAGCATCCAATAAATTGAATGCTTTATAACCAAATGGTGGTCCCAGCCGGGATTGAACCGGCGACACATGGATTTTCAGTCCATTGCTCTACCAACTGAGCTACAGGACCATTGGTTGCGAGAGAAGGATTTGAACCAACGACCTCCGGGTTATGAGCCCGACGAGCTACCAGACTGCTCTATCTCGCGATATTAAATAAATCTTTTAGATGGCGGAGGAACTGGGATTCGAACCCAGGCGCCAGTTTCCCGACCTACCGGTTTTCAAGACCGGACCCTTCAACCACTTGGGTATTCCTCCAATATTTATGGTGGACCCTGTAGGACTCGAACCTACGACCAACCGGTTATGAGCCGGTAGCTCTGACCAACTGAGCTAAGGGTCCGTTTATTGCTACAAAATGGTAGCGAGGGTGGGAGTCGAACCCACGACCTCCCGGGTATGAACCGAGCGCTCTGACCAACTAAGCTACCTCGCCATATAAATCAATGGTCGGGATGGCAGGATTCGAACCTGTGACCCCTTGATCCCAAATCAAGTGCTCTACCAAGCTGAGCTACATCCCGATTTCTATGGCGCGCCCAGCAGAAATCGAATCCACAACCTTTTGATCCGTAGTCAAACGCTCTATCCAGTTGAGCTATGGGCGCATAATCACTCTAAAAATTTTACAGTGCTACATTATAATAGCAAAATTAACCATTTAATGCAAGAAATTTAAGAGTAATATTTTATGCACAATTCAGATTTATAATAAAAAGCGATGTTACTCGCCTCTTTTATCGAATGGTGGGGCTGATGGGACTTGAACCCATACGATGTTTCCATCACCGGATTTTAAGTCCGATGCGTCTGCCTATTCCGCCACAGCCCCAATTTGGAGGTTCCTGCCGGATTTGAACCGGCGGTCACAGAGTTGCAGTCTATTGCCTTACCAGCTTGGCCAAGGAACCACAATTCTTTAAATCGTGCTTTATTATTATATGTTAGTATTTAAAATATTGCAACTAATTTTGTAAAAAAAGTAATTATTTT
>CAYQNJ010000004.1:0-126051 GCA_964418835.1 uncultured Erysipelotrichaceae bacterium | reverse complement strand
CTATGTATGATGCATATCATCATGATAATAGATTAATAGATCCTCATACAGCAATCGCATATCATGCAAGTAAAAACTACAATGATGAATGTAAAAACATTATTCTAGCCACAGCATCTCCATACAAGTTCCCTAACAGTGTATTTAGTGCTATTACAAATACTTATGTAAAAAATGAAATTATCGCAATGAATGAACTACAAAAGATTTCTAAAGAAGAAATGCCTAATAATCTTAAAGACATAAATGAATTACCAATACTACATAATAAGACAATAAATAAAGAAGAAGGTGTTGAATATGTACTTGAAAGGATTAGACAAATAAATGATTAAAATTAAAGTTCCTGCAACAAGTGCAAATCTTGGAGTTGGTTTTGACACACTAGGAATAGCACTAAATATATATAATACTTATTATGTAGAAAAAAGTGATACTTTAATAATTGAAGGTGTAGATAAGAAATATCAAACAAGAGACAATTTGTTTTTGGTCGCATTTGATAAGGTATGTGAAAGATTGAATACATCAATGAATATTTATTTAAAAATAGAAAATGATATTCCTATATCTAGAGGACTAGGATCAAGTGCATCCCTTATTGTGGCAGGAGCGATGTGTGCTAATTATTTAAACAAAAACAAATTATCAACAAATGAAATCTTTGAAATATGTACAAGTTTAGAAGGACATCCTGATAATATAGCCCCAGCACTATTTGGTGGCTTTACTGCAAGTTCAATGCACAACAATATACCTTATACCAAACAAATAAAAGTAAATGAAAAATATAAATTTACTGTACTTATTCCAGATTTTGAAGTATCCACAAACCAAGCAAGACAGGTTTTACCTAACACTTATTCAATAAAGGATACAGTATCAAACATGTCTAACATAGTTGGTTTATGTTTATCTCTTCAAGATGGTGATGACAAACTATTAAAACTATCAAATGATGATAAAATACATGAACCATATAGAAAAACATTAATTCCAGACTTTGATATATTAAAAGAAGAATGTTTAAACAAAGGTGCCTATACTTTTATGATAAGTGGATCTGGTTCAACATGCTTAGTTATATCAAACAATGATAAATTTTCTAATATAGTAGATACCTCTAAATGTAAAAACAATTGGAAATTAATTGATTGTAAAATACATAATTCACTTGTGGAAGTGGAGGAAGTTCATGTTTAAAGATTATTTAATAGTGCATAAAAAGGTTTTACCCGACTACTTCATAAAAGTAATAGAAGTAAACCAAGCAATGAAAGAAAAAAAATATACCCATATATCTGACGCAGTAAAAGCTATGGGTATATCTAGAAGCACTTATTATAAATATAAAGACTATGTATTTCTACCTGAAGAAAGTAAAGATACTAGAAAAGCTATACTAAGTTTAGATTTAATACATCATCCAGGAAGTTTATCAAATGTATTAAATGTACTAGGCAAAAACAAAATTAGTGTTCTAACTATATCTCAATCTTTACCAGTACATAATATCGCAAATGTAATAATATCAATCGATATTACAGACATAAGTATACCAATGAGTGAATTAATGAAAGAACTTAATGTATTAAAAGTAGTTAATGATGTAAAATTAGTTGCCTTAGAATAATTAATATATTTCTCTTACACCATCTTTTAATTCAATAACATCTCCATTTTGAAGTGTAATACTAACACTATCTAAACCATAATGTTCATCACTATATTTTCTATCTACTGAAATTACCAACGATTCATTGTCTAAAACAAATGAATCGTTTTCATATTTATACAATTTTCCTTCTTTTGTAATTACATAAATATAATTAAAATAATTGTAGTTCGTATCAAAAAAAGCAAATTCAAAATTTATATCTTTATTATCTATAGTTTTAACTATAGTTTCATTTTGTATTCCTTCTTCTAAATAATTACCTTTTGAAATACTTCTATCATAATTAAAAAATAAATATGTATCTTCATTTATATATGCAAAATTGTAATATCCTTTATATTTACTTCTATTTTCACCTTTATAATAAAAATACTCAAAGAAGTTTATTCCATCATTACTTACATAATTTACCAAATCTTTACAAGTTGTTTCTGGACTTAAATCACTACAAACATATAAATCACTATAATTTTCCTCTGTTTCAATTTTTTTTATTCTGTTATTTATATAATTTTCACTAAACTCAAAATCATCATTTCTATAATCTAGCACAACTTTATATATTTTATTCTCACCTAAAAACTCAAAAATATGAGTTCCTCCACAATCGCTACTAAAAGACATTGATTTAATATCATTTAAATCTTTTAAATAAAATTCAGTATTAAACTTATTATCTATAAACTTTACTTTTGAATCAATGATTTCTAAAGTTATACCAAGATAAGTACTTAAAATTTTTATATCATTTGATATTACACACCCATAATCATTTCTAATAACATCGTTTTTTGGTGCTTTATAATTATCGCCTTGTGTTTGAGTCACTTCTTGTATTTGATTTGGTTCTTCGTTATTTTGATTATTTAAAGTATTTGAACATGAAACCAATAATAAAGTTAAAATAAGAATTATCTTTTTCATGACATTCACCTCTTGTGAATATTATATCATTTTGACTATCATTACTCCATCACCAATATCTTTTAAATATTCTACTTTGTACCTATCATCATTAAGCATTTCATCTCTAAAATTCTTTATTTTTCTAACTAAAGCTTTTGTATTTCTATTATTAGTTAAACTAGGGTCATCAACTATCCCATGAAAGTTAATATTATCAAATATAAAATATCCATTTTGATTTATATTCTTCATAAATAATTCAAAATGTTTTTTATATTGTGCTTTTGGTCCATCAATAAAGATAAGATCATATTTTTTATCACTCTTAAAATCAATCGCATCAATATTATAAATCGATACTCTATTATTTAACTTGAAACTATCTATATTCTTTAAGGCAATTTCATATCTTTTATTATCAAGTTCTATTGTATCAATATAGATATCTTCATTAACACTAGCCATCATAATAGAGGAAAACCCAATAGCACTCCCAATCTCTAAGATTGATTTGACATTGTTTTCTTTAATAAAATCCATAAGAAAAGATATACCACCATCTAGCATTATTGGTACATCATTTTCTCTTGCAAATTGTTTAATTAATTCTATATTATCCATTAGTTCTTTAAGCTTTGCATAGGTGCTGGAATTCTACCACCACGATTAATCATATCCTCACAAGAAAACTTAGATATTTTCATAATTGGTCCTGATCCAAGTAAACCACCAAACTCTAATACATCTCCACTTTGATTTATTGCAGGAATGATTCTAACTGCGGTTGTTTTACTATTAACCATGCCAATCGCAGCTTCATCTGCAATAATACCTGATATTGTTTCACTAGTAGTATCACCAGGAACAACTATCATATCTAACCCTACAGAACAAACAGCTGTCATAGCTTCTAGTTTCTCTAAATTCAAAGCACCAGCTTTTACTGCTTCAATCATACCCGCATCTTCTGATACAGGAATAAAGGCACCACTAAGCCCACCAACAGAAGAACTAGCCATAACGCCACCCTTTTTAACCGCATCATTTAACATAGCCAAACAAGCAGTAGTCCCAGGACCTCCACATTTTTCTAAACCCATTTCTTCTAATATATACGCAACTGAATCCCCTATTGCAGGAGTAGGAGCCAAAGATAAGTCAACAATACCAAAAGGTACATTCAATCTTTCACTAGCTATACTTCCAACAAGTTGACCCATTCTTGTGATTTTAAATGCTGTCTTTTTAATTATCTCAGCAATTTCATCCATACTCTTATCTTTACCAGCCTCAAGTACAGCACTTCTTACAACTCCCGGTCCACTAACCCCAACATTTAACACAACCTCAGGCTCACTAATACCATGAAAAGCCCCAGCCATAAATGGATTATCCTCTACCGCATTACAAAATACAACTAACTTAGCCGCACCAATACACGCATTATCCTTTGTAAGTTTTGCACTTTCAACTACAACTTCACCCATCTTCTTAACTGCATCTAAATTGATACCAGCTTTAGTTGAACCAATATTAACACTACTACATACAATATCAGTAGTACTTAGTGCTTCTGGAATTGAATCAATCAATTCTTTTTCACCTTGTGTCATTCCTTTTTGAACTAAAGCACTATAACCACCAATAAAGTCTACACCAACTTCTTTTGCGGCTTTATCCAAGACTCTTGCATACTTAACACAATCTCCACCACTAACACTTTGCAATAAACTAATAGGTGTCACAGAGATTCTTTTATTAATAATAGGAATACCATACTCCTTTGATATATCATTACCAACCTTAACTAAATCTCTTGCTAGGGTGGTAATCTTTGTATAAATCTTTTCACAAGACTTATCTATATCACTATCAGCACAATCTAATAAAGATATGCCCATAGTAATAGTTCTAATATCAAGGTTTTGTTCCTCAATCATTTTAATAGTTTCAATAATATCCTTTTGATTTATCATAATATCACCTATATCTTATGCATTGCATTAAAGATATCTTCATGCATTACATGTATTGATAAACCAACCTTTTTACCTTCAGTTTCCATATGGTTCACAAATTCTTTAAATTCATCACCATTTTTTTCAATTTCAGTAACCATAATCATAGTAAACATATCCTGTAATACTGTTTGAGATATATCAACTATATTAACGTTACTCTTTGAACACTCACTAGAAACCATAGCCATGATCCCTGGTCTATCTTTACCTACTACTGAAATGATTGCTCTCATATTATTCTCCCATCTCTAACAATTCTTCCATTGTCTTATCTATTTGTAATAACTCTACTTCTAAATACCCTTTTGTTGCTTTAATATTTTCTATATTTTCTTGAGTACAAGTACCTAAAGTACTATCATTTTTAAAATCCACAGTACATTTATCATATGTACCTAATTGATTTTTCCAGTTATAACTATATGCTTCTATACCAATCTTATATGTAAAGATATTTAAATCAAAATCAAATATATAAGTTTCATTTTCATTATAAATTAATTCATACCTATTACCACTTTTTACATAATTTAGTATACTTACAAGCTTTTCTTCAATAGATTCACCACTTGTACTACCATTTACAGGTTTATATGAATCAATATCATCTGGTAATGCTAAACTTTCTTCCCCATACTTATCAAATGTAGTAACACTTTTACTATAAACATTAATAGAAGTGTTTTGTCCTTTGTAAGAGTATTCCACTATTGTTTCTTCTTCTATAACCTTATCATCCACTTTCAATCTAAATATATAAGGTTTATATGTAATGTCTTCTACAGTTAATCCAAACTCCATCGCATATATTCCATATAATTCATCTTGTTTTTCTTTAGTATAAGTAACCTCTAAAGTGTTATAGTCACCATTATTCTTCATGATTACCTTTTCAACACCATCCTTAATACTATCTGAATTAATAGTAAGTACTTTACCACCCTGATTACCTTGAACAAGATACTTACCATCATCATTACTTATATAATAATAACCATCCTTAAAGTAATTATCTTCTTCAGTATCATCACCTAATGAAGATACAGTTTTTATATGAGAATACGCAATTTCTCCATCTGTTTTATATGTCTCAACAACCTCAGAATCAACTTCTTCTTTTTTACCATTACTTTCAACACTATATTTATTACTAGTAATTGTAGTACTACTATAATTGTTTATACCATTCATATTGTTTAATACTTCATTAAACTTCTCACTACCATCTACACCTGTATTACAACCAACCAATACAAATAACATAAACAATATGATAATCTTCTTAATTTTCACCTGTATCATAATTTTCTTTTAACCTTTCAAATTCTTTCCATGTTAGTGGTATTGCACTACCATGTTTTAAATTAACTATAGAACTAATAATTTCATTATCTTCTAATTCTTTAAACTCATTAGCTTTCAACTCATAAAACTGAAAAGCTTTAAATTGATGTCTAGTATAATCATCATAATATAATAAATAATCATATCCTCTTTTTATAATAAAGGGTCCTTCACTTTGATGATTACTAAAGAAATTATAATTAAAATTATTAATATTTCTATAGTCAGTATCACTATATCCTACAAATAATTGAGAATGTTTTTCCATAGGTTTTCTTTCATCTTTTAACACTATAGAATATTCAGCCCCAACTTTCATAATTGTACCATCTATAACAGGAAATCCAACGTCCACCAAAACATTAGGATATCCAATATCATTTAAATTATTACTATAGTTATAAAACATATTCACATCATTAGGACTACTCCAATAAACTACATACTTATCAAATCTTCTATCATAAAACCCCTCAGGTGCCCATGCTTGTGTTTCACTCATAGAATCATCTAAACTACTATTTAATTTAATTAATCTTTCATTTGTAAAGTCTTTAAAGTTAGTTGTATCAAAAGCGAATATATCAGGATTATCGAACCCTTCAGTCGCAACCAATGTAAATTCACCGTTTTTCTTTCTTATAAAACTAGGATCCCTTAATCTTCTTGTCCCAATAGTTGCACTTAGTATTGGTTTTTGAAAGTTAATTTGGTACCAAAGTGTTCCATCATAAGTCCATGCATAAAAAACCTTCTCATTTTTTATACCATCACCAATAAAGTAAGTCATTAAATAACCAACATAAGGATCTATTAATTCAATATTTTCAAAAAGATAACTTGTATCTCCTACAAAAGCTCTTAAAGAAATATTTTCATATTCATTTGATTCACTTGTTTTATATATAATATTATTTTCAATTATCGCATTGCCACTTTCAACAACCCACACAATATCTTTATCCTTATAATGAGGTATTAAAATAGTTTTATCATTAATAAAACTATCAAGATATCTATCTAGATACTCTTCATATTCATCAATATAAGTTCTTTCTTCTATCTTAATTTCACTAGGTAAAACCATAGGACCTTCTATATATTTATCATTACAACCTATTAAAAGTAAGACAAAGAAAACAAGTATAAATTTCTTCATACTTGTTATTATACCTATAAACAATTCAAATTGAAAACAGGAAATATAAGATGTTAGTAAAAACTATATACTTAATCCCTATCTAACAACCTTTTTATATCTTCATCACTAAACCCACCAGCTTTTTGAAAAGTCTTTAAATCTAGTTCTCTAAATTTAACTAAAGGTTCTTTTTTTGTGGCTTGTAATATTTCATCAATCATATTATTAGTATTCTTCTTTTCTTCTTCATTAACTATTCGATTATAAATGTAAGGAAAGTTTGTCTCCCTATAAAAATGTACTGGTAATTCATCAAATACTTTAAAATCATTATTTTCTATATAACCATCTAATCCATATTTCTTTTCATACTCAACTAACTTCTTCCTTAATTTAGCTGCTATTTCCTTAGACTCATTATCTGATTTATATAATAAATTGACTCTCTCTAATGGATCCTTTTCTAAATCAAACAGTTCCTCACTTCCTAAACTATAATAATAATTATATTTATACCTATCATTCCTTAATGAAATCCATCTTCTTTTACCTTTAGAATGTTCCATATAAACATACTCTTGTTTGTCTTCTTTAAATAAAGAAGTTCCTGGTAATTCTATAGTAGATGGATATTTACATGATGCTATATCAAGTAAAGTTGGCATAATATCATTTAATGTAATCAAATTATTATTTATTGTATTACCTTTAAAACACTTAGGATATCTAATAATAAAAGGAACTTTACTACAAGCATCATAAGGTAAGAATTTTTGATATGTTCCATTTGAACCAAACATTTCTCCATGATCACTCACAAATATAATAACAGTATTATCTAATTGGTTTATTTCTTCTAATTTATCTAATATATGTCCTATATTTTCATCCACATGAGTAATAGAAGAACAATATAGTTCTTTAGCTCTATTTAAAACAGCCTCACTAGAATAATCAGAAATATTAATATTCTCTTTTGCAATATTAGAAATTGGAGTTATCGATTCATAACTAGGAAATAGCTTTTTACCATTATATAAATCCGCAAGTCTATCAATTACATCAAATGGTGGATGAGGCGCAATCCAACTAGACCATATAAAGAATGGTCTTCTTCCCTTATTTTCATCTAAATATTCAATTGTTTTATCACTAACCCATTTATTAGAATGCAATTCTTCAGGTAATATAGATCTTTGAGGTTGCATATATAACAAATGTCTAACACCATGAAGGCTTTGAACATTACCATAACCTTTCTCTTTTAAAAACATCGCATATGCATCATCTTCTCTATATCTAGGTATTTCATCCATATCAAACAATCTATTAAAGCCATTATGCCTTAAAGCAGGTTGAAAATGCATCTTACCTATCGCGATAGTATCATAACTAGCATCAGACATAACTTGACCAATAGTTGGTAAATTATAAGGTATGTTTTTTTGTATATCAAAGTAGTTATCATCAAAACCATGATATTTAGCACTTAAACCAGTAAGAATATTATGTCTTGCGGGGATACACACAGGATTAGGAGAATAACAATTAGTAAAAGTACATCCTTCATTAGCCAATTTATCAAGATTAGGTGTAACCATAAACCTATCTTTCTTATCTACAGCACTATTTAAACAATCAAATCTCATTTGATCTACCATAAGCATTAATACATTTGGTAAATCACTATTCCTTATCTTATTTATATCTATACTCACAATTAATCCCTTTCTATCACAATAACTCTAACAATTAAAGAAGTGCCATAATCAAAACCAACACAATCAAACTCTAACTTATCATTATTATATTTAAAATCAATAATTTCATTATTATCTAGATAGTACATCTTTTTTACATTATCTAAACATAATTCATAACTAACTTTTGATTTAGAATAGCCTTCTATAATATCCACAAGTTCTGGTAAATCATGCACAAATAAATATGATTTGCCTTCTTTATCTAATATAAAATCCTTTTCCTTACATACTACATTTGATAGCTTACCATCATAGAAAACATCCTTTACATAATCCATCCATAAACCAAAACATTCCAGTATTCCTAGTTCCATATAAATAAAATTCTTATTATAGTTAGGAGCTAAATTAAGTAATAAGTTACTTTCATACTTTCTACATTTAGTAAGATTCTCAATTAATTCCTTCATTGATTTGTAATTTATATCTTTACTAGCACTACCCCAAGTATTATTAACAGTTAAACAAGCTTCACTTGCTAGATGCCTTAATCCATCATCATCCATTTTTATTAAATGACCTTGTTCATATGTCACAACATCAATTTCATCATGACCTCTATGACCTCTATTATATAAACCAGTGTTATTGGTAATAATTGTATTAGGTTGATACTCTCTAATTAAAGAATATAAAGCGTCCCAATTCCAATCAACCTCTGTATTACTCCAAGCACCATCAAACCAAAACCCACCAATTTCGCCATAGTTTGTACATAAAACTTTAATACTATCTCTTAAATATTGATTATATGTTTCAAAATCACTTTCATATAAAGGATGCTGCCAATCTTGCATAGTATGATAAAAATGTGGTTTTATACCATACTTATTACAAGCATCCACAAATTGTTTAACAATATCTTTTTTATATGGAGTATGCATTACATCATACTCACTTAATCCTTTTGTATCATATAAAGAAAAACCATCATGATGTCTAGTAGTTAATACAGCATACTTAAAACCTGATTCTTTAGCTAATCTAACAATTTCATCAAAATCTAAATTAGCTGGATTAAAAGTATTAAATGCATTTTCATATTCATTTCTAACATTTTCATAACTAAAATATGACCATTCACCTTTATCAAACATTGAATACAAACCATAGTGTATAAATAAACCTAATCTATTTCTTTCAAAACTTTCTACTCTATCCATAAAAAACCTACCTAATACTATTCTAACAAATACAATTTAAAAACAAATGAGAAATTCTCATTTGTATAATTTATAAAAATAATTCTATAATAAACACCACTAACGAACTAGAAAGTGCAACCCTAAATAAACTACCATCATACCAAGCAACAATAACACCAATTATAAATGCTATAACACCAGATATTGGATTTTGAGTCGCATATATCATAGTAGGAAAAGTCATTACCGCAAGAGTTACATAAGGTACATAATATAAAAACGATTGAATAATCCTATTATTTATCTTCTTTCTCATAAGAGTAAGAGGAAGAACTCTAATAATATATGTTACTAAAAACATAATTAAAATATAAATATAACTATTATTCATCTTCATTACCTACTTCTTTGGGAAATATTACCGCAAAAAATAAAGATAATATAATAGTTAATACAATAATTCTAGTACCACTATTCATTGTAGAAAGAAATGGAAGATAGTGTGCAGCTAAACTAACCACAAAACAAACAAAAATAACCATCCTTATTATCTTGTTTGTTTTACATGGTGGAATTATTATTGCTAAAAACATTCCATATAAAGCAACACTTAAAGCACTAACAGCTCTAATAGGAAGCATATTACCTGCAATAACACCTAAGAAGGTTCCTAATGCCCAACTAGGACTAGCAATGATATAAGCACCATAAGAATATATAGGGTTGATATAACCCTTCCTAGCAATTGCAATACCAAATAATTCATCTGTAATTGTTGTGAAACCAATTAATAATCTATGAAATATAGAAGTCTTTGGATCAAGTCTTTGACTTAATGCAAAACTCATTAATAAATATCTTGCATTAGCTATGGCAGTAACTATTACCATTCCTAAATAACTACCGCCACTATCAATCAAAGTATAACCTGCATATTGTCCTGCAGAAGCATTGCATAACAAACTAGATAGAGTCGCTTGAAAAGCTGTTAAACCTGCATTTCTAGCCGCAATACCTAATGAAAAAGCAACCGCAAAGTAACCCAACCCTATTGGTATACCATCTCTTATTCCTTCTTTAAATACTTTTACATTACTCATACTTGAATATTATAAGCCAAATTTCATAAAATGAATCATTATTTTAAATATGTTAATTATTAATACAATACTTTTAAACAGAAATGTACAATTAATATTTCGA
Source organism: uncultured Erysipelotrichaceae bacterium (assembly GCA_964418835.1). Taxonomy (GTDB): domain Bacteria; phylum Bacillota_I; class Bacilli_A; order Erysipelotrichales; family Erysipelotrichaceae; genus UBA9076. The sequence goes on along the minus strand of CAYQNJ010000004.1, from coordinate 114,850 downwards.
TGAGGTAATATATAAAAAACCTTCCAATTGGAAGGTTTCATTTACTAAACTAATTCAATATAAGCCATTGGTGCGCTATCACCACGACGTACACCAGTTTTTACAACTCTAGTGTAACCACCATTACGATCTTTATACTTAGGTCCTAATTCTTCAAATAGTTTTTGTAAAACTGTTTGTTCAGTAGCTTTGTCTGCAACTACGTTTCTAACAAAGCTTGCTGCTTGTCTTCTTGAATGAAGATCACCACGTTTTGCTAATGTAATTAATTCATCAACTACACTACGCATATCCATAGCCTTCATTTCTGTAGTTTCGACTTTACCATATATAATAACCGAAGTAGCTAAGTTTCTTAGCATTGCTTTACGGTGATCGGCTTTACGTCCGAATTTACGATTCCACATATAATCTCCTCCTAATCAAATGTCTTAAAGCTTAATCCAAGCTCATAGATCTTATCCTTAACTTCTTTTAATGATTTTTTACCAAGATTTCTGACTCTCATCATTTCATCTTCTGTCTTTTGAGTTAACTCATCAACAGTTTGAATTCCAGCTCTTTTTAAACAGTTATAAGAACGAACAGATAAGTCTAAGTCTTCAATCATCATTAATTGACCCTTAGTAACTACTTCGTTTTTACTATCCTTAATTGCTGATTCCATTTCCACAACTGAATCTTGAACAGTTGTAAAGATATCTAAATGATCAATCAAGATTTTAGAAGCTAAAGCTAATGACATTTGAGGAGTAATTGAACCATCTGTATAAATCTCAATTGTCAATTTATCATATTTCGCATCTTGACCAACACGAGTAGGATCTATATTATAACCAACTCTTTCAATTGGTGTATAAATTGAATCTGTATAAACAGTACCAATACCTTGAGAACTTGATTGATTTAACATTTTGTTCTCATCAGCACTTACATATCCACGGCCATTTTTAGCCTTCATATCCATTTCAAATGTAGCACCTGATTCAAGTGTAGCAATAACTAAATCTTTATTTAGAATTTCAACACCAGCAGGACAAATAATATCTCCAGCAGTAACTACTGTTGGACCTTTTGCAGAAATACGAAGATTATAAACCTCATCATCATCAATCTTCATGACCAGATTCTTGATGTTAAGGATGATCATGGTTACATCCTCTCTCACGCCCGGAATAGTTGTAAATTCGTGATAAACTCCATCTATCTTAATTGAATATACAGCTGCACCAGGTAAAGATGATAATAATACACGTCTTAATGCATTTCCAATAGTTGTACCAAAACCTCTCTCTAAAGGTTCGATAACAAACTTACCATAATTATCTGATTCAATATATTCTTGGACTTCAAAATTGGCGCGTTCAAACTTTTGCATGTAACTAATCCCTCCTTATTTTATTATCCACGCGGACGTTTTGGTGCACGGCATCCATTGTGTGGAATAGGTGTAACATCATTAATTACTGTAATATCTAAACCAGCAGTTTGTAATGATCTAACCGCAGACTCACGTCCAGGTCCTGGACCCTTAACACTAACTTCAACTGATTTCATACCATGTTCTATTGCTGCTTTAGCTGCAGCTTCTGCTGCCATTTGAGCCGCAAATGGTGTTGATTTTCTTGAACCTTTATAACCAAGTGCACCAGCACTTGACCATGCAATAACATTACCAGCTTCATCTGAGATTGTTACGATAGTGTTATTGAATGTTGAATGAATATGAGCACAACCTTTGGCTATATTCTTTCTTACTCTCTTTTTACGAGAAGTTGTTTTTGCCTTTGCCATAATTTCCTCCTATCGCCTATTTCTTCTTATTGGCTACAGTACGACGTGGACCCTTACGAGTACGCGCATTTGTCTTAGTACGTTGACCACGAACTGGTAAACCTCTACGATGACGGATACCTCTATAACATCCGATTTCCATCAATCGTTTAATATTTAAGGATGTTTCTCTACGAAGGTCTCCTTCTACCTTTATTTTATCAACTTCTTGACGAATTGCTGTTTCTTGTTCGTCAGTTAAATCTTTAACACGAATGTTTTCATCGATCTTGCAAGCCGCAAGAATTTCTTTTGATGTTGTTAATCCAATTCCATAGATATAAGTAAGTGAAACAACTACTCTTTTATCTCTAGGAATATCAACTCCAGCTATACGAGCCATATTCTATAATTTCCTCCTATTACCCTTGTCTTTGTTTGTGTTTTGGATTTTCACAAATTACCATGACTCTACCGTTTCTTTTAATGACACGGCATTTGTCACAGATAGGTTTTACTGATGGTCTTACTTTCATGTGTTTTACCTCCCACACTATTTATGTCTATAAGTTATACGCCCACGTGATAAATCGTAAGGAGAAATCTCAACAGTAACTCTGTCTCCCGGTAAAATGCGAATGTAGTTCATACGGATTTTACCAGCCACGTGTGCAAGAATTACGTGATCATTTGCGAGTTTCACCTTGAATTTTGCATCAGGCAAAGTATCCTCAACGATTCCTTCGATTTCAATAACATCTTGTTTTGCCATATATTACCTCCTCAATATCATAAATCAGCAACCAGTATCCAGGTGGTATTACCCACCTGATACTATCATGCGATTTATGAAATCGCCTCTATTGCCTGTTTTATATCTGCCCAAACCTCATTGGCTGGTTTTGCAGCTTCAATATCCTGTACAAGTCCTTTTTCTCGATAGTAATCAAGAACTGGTTCAGTATTTTTTGCATGTTCTTTTAAACGAACTTGCAATTGCTCCAAAGTATCATCAGGTCTTTGTATTGTATTGTTTCCACACACATCACAAATACCATCTACCTTACTTGGAGAATTCTTAATGTGGTAAATTGCACCACAGTTTTTACAAATTCTTCTACCTGTAATTCTACCAGCTAAAGTATCTACATCAACCTTTAGGTTAATTACAATATCAACTGGTTTTTCTATAGCCTTAGTAATGTCCTCAAATGCTTTTGCTTGAACAAGTGTTCTAGGAAATCCATCCATTAAAAACCCTTTTACAGCATCAGCTCTAAGTAATCTTTCTTTGACCATAGCATTAATCAAATCATCAGGTACAAGTCTGCCTGCCTCCATGAAATCTTTTGCTTGATGACCTAGAGAAGTGTCATTCTTTACATTCTCTCTAAGCATGTCGCCAGTAGATATATGAGCAACACCAAACTCTTCAATGATGAGTTTAGCCATTGTTCCTTTTCCACTACCAGCTGGTCCCATAATTAATATATTCATGTAAATACCTCCTACTTTAGGAAGCCGTGATATTGCTTTTGAGTCAACTGACCTTTAAGTTGGCTAGTAGTCTCCATTGCAACACCGACTACGATGATTATACCAGTTCCACCAATAGAAACTGATGAAGGAAGATTTGTAAACATTGGAAGTATATAAGGTAATAAAGCAACAATTAATAGTCCAGCTGCACCAAGTACAGTAATTCTATTAAGAACTTTTCTAATATATTCCTTTGTTTCATTACCAGGTCTAATACCTGGAATGTAAGCTCCAGATTTACCTAAATTCTCTGCTACCTTATCAGGATCAACCTGTAAGTTAGTATAGAAGAAAGTAAATAATACAATTAATACAGCATATATAGCTAAACCAATAGGCTTACTTAAACTTAAGAAATTAGACAATGTTTGATACATTTCTTGATTTACAAAGCTTAATACTATTTGTGGAGCCATCATAATTGACTGTGCAAAGATGACAGGAATTACTGATGCTGAATTAATTTTGAATGGTAAGAATGTAATATCATTCTTACCTCTACCCAACGAACTAGAAGTATATTGGATAGGTATTTTACGAGTTGCTGTTTGCATAATAATTACAAACACAATAATTACAATATACATAATTATAAACAATACAAATTGAATTATACCATTAAACATTGCTGTTTGATTTGAAGAATCCACTAGTACTGAATATATTTGTCTAAATTGTGCTGGTAGGTTAGCAACTATACCTGCAAAGATAATAATTGATATACCATTTCCAATTCCAAATGATGAAATTCTATCACCAATCCACAACAAGAACATTGTACCTGCAGTAATAACTACTGCTGTATATAAATAAGTTGAAATAGTACTTGATGTTAAAATGTTATAACTAACATCGAAACTATATACTATCGTTAATGCTTGAACAAATGCAAGTATTGCGCCTAGATATCTAGTATAACTATCTATCTTAAGACGTCCAGTTTGACCTGACTTAGATAACTCTGTTAAGTAAGGAATAACATCCATACTTAATAATTGAATAATGATAGAACCAGTAATATAAGGACCCACTCCAAGAGCAAAGATTGATAATCTTTCTAAAGCCCCTCCACCTAACAAGTTCATAACATTCAATATTGAGTTATCAACAATACTAGCCGCAAGTTTATTGGAATCGACTCCTGGGACTGGAATCGCTGACCCAAGACGATATACAAACAACATTGCCAGCGTGAAGAGAATCTTTTTTCTAATTTCTTTATTCTTGAACATGCTGACATAAGTTTGCAACATAATTAGATGACCTCTACTTTTCCGCCTGCTTTTTCAATTGCAGCTTGTGCTGATTTTGAGAATTTATTAGCTTTAACAGTAAGTTTTTTGCTAAGTTCTCCTTGCCCCAAGATTTTAACACCATCAAGTCCTTTTTTCAAAAGACCTACAGCTTTTAATGCTTCAAAATCTACAACTACATCGTCTTCGAATACATTTAAACTATCTACATTTACAATTGCATACTCTTTACGAGTATAGTTTGTAAATCCACGCTTTGGAATTCTTTTAAATAAAGGAGTTTGTCCACCTTCAAATCCTAAAGCAACACCCCCACCTGAACGTGAGTTTTGACCTTTATGACCTTTTCCAGATGTTTTACCTAATCCAGATCCTTGACCACGACCAACACGCTTTCTTGAATCACGTGCACCATCTTGGTACTTCAATTCATTTAATTTCATTAGGCTTCCTCCTTATCTAATTTCGTGAACTTTCTTTTCACGTAACTTAGCTACACTATTAACTGTTTTTAAACTTTCTAAACCAGCCATAGTTGCATGAACCATGTTAATTGGTGTTCTAGAACCGATACATTTAGTTAAGATATCAGTGATTCCAGCAAGTTCTAATACAGCTCTTACTGCACCACCAGCGATAACTCCAGTACCTTCACTAGCAGGTTTTAAGAATACTTCACCTGCACCATATACTCCAGTAATTTCATGAGGAATTGTCTTCCCTTGATTTACTAAGCTAAGTGTTACTACATTTTTCTTTGCTTCTTCAATACCTTTTTTAATTGCATCAGGTACTTCATTAGCTTTTCCTAAACCGTAGCCTACACGACCTTTACGATCTCCAACTACTACTAAGGCAGAGAAACGCATACGGCGTCCACCCTTTACGGTTTTACTAACTCTATTAATTACAACAACGCGTTCTTCAAATTCTTTTTCAACGCGTGGCGTTCTTCTTGGTTTACGTTCCATTTCGTTCTCCTTCCTTAAAATTTCAAGCCAGCATCACGTGCTGCTTCAGCTAAAGCTTTTACTCTACCGTGATAGATATACCCTCCACGGTCAAATTTTACTACTTCAATATTTTTTGCTTTACAACGATTAGCAATTTCTGTACCAACCTTTGTTGCAGCTTCAACATTTCCACCATGTTCTAGTTTTAAATCAACACTAGAACAAGCTACTAATGTTTTACCATTAACATCATCAATTACTTGAGCATGTATATGGCTATTTGAACGGAACACGTTAAGTCTAGGACACTCTGGAGTACCACTGACTTTTGTTCTAACACGTGCATGACGACGTTGTCTTTCAGCATTTTTATTAGTTTTCTTAAGCATAGTTGTTCTCCTTTCCTATTTCTTAGCTGCCGTCTTACCTTCTTTACGACGGATTCTTTCATTCTTGTATTTGATACCTTTACCTTTATAAGGTTCTGGTTTTCTATGATTTCTTACATTAGCTGCGAATTCTCCAACCATTTGTTTATCAATTCCACTAACTGTAATTGATGTAGGATTTGGACAAGTAACAGTTAATCCTTCAGTAATAGGTACTACGATATCATGTGAATAACCAATGTGTAGGTTTAAGTTGCTACCAGCAACGTTTGCTCTAAATCCAATACCAACTATTTCTAGTTCTTTAGTAAATTCTTTATCGCATCCTTCAATCATGTTATTGATTAATGCTCTAGTTGTACCATGAAGTTGTTTTGTATGTTTTTCTTCGTTAGAACGAACTACTGTTAAAGTTCCATCTTCGATCTTGATTTCCATTAGAGGACTGAACTGACGTGTCAAAGTCCCCTTAGGTCCTTTTACAGTCACCTCATTACCCTCAGCTATTGTAATTTCAACACCTTCAGGAATGGTAATCGCCTTATTTCCGATACGTGACATTCTATTTTTCCTTTCTTACCAAACGTAAGCGACAACTTCGCCGCCAGTATGTTTAGCTCTTGCTTCTTTATCAGTCATCATACCAGCCGAAGTTGATATGATTGCGATGCCTAAACCATTTAAAACTCTTGGTAATGCATCATATTTTGTATACACTCGTAAGCCCGGTTTAGAAATTCTCTTAATACCACTAATGACTTTTTCATCATTTGGACCATATTTAAGTGTAACTGTAATCTTCTTTTCTGCAGCTTTATCGCCTGACACAGAATAGTTAACGATATACCCTTCATTCTTTAAAATTTTAGCTATTTCCACTTTTGTTTTAGAAGCAGGAATATCTACAGTTTCATGACGAGCTTGTACACCGTTTCTAATTCTAGTAAGCATATCCGCAATTGGATCAGTCATATTCATTTCTATTAACCTCCTTACCAGCTAGCCTTCTTCACTCCAGGGATTTGACCTTTATAAGCCAATTCTCTAAAGCAAATTCTGCAAAGTTTATATTTCTTTAATACTGAGTGTGGTCGACCACAACGTTCACATCTAGTATATTCTCTAGTACTGAACTTTTGAGGACGTTGTTGTTTAATAATCATTGATTTCTTAGCCATTACTTAGTCCTCCTTATTTAGCAAACGGCATACCTAGTTCACCTAGTAATGCTCTTGCTTCTTCATTAGTTTTAGCACTAGTTACAATAACAATATCCATACCACGAACCTTGTTTACTTTATCAAAGTTAATTTCAGGGAATATTAATTGTTCCTTAACACCTAATGTATAGTTTCCTCTACCATCAAATGCTGTTTTACTAACTCCTCTAAAGTCTCTAACTCTTGGAAGTGATATATTGAATAATTTATCTAAGAATTCATACATCTTTTCACCACGTAATGTTACTTTACAACCAATTGGCATACCATCACGTAATTTAAAGTTTGCGATAGATTTCTTAGCTTTAGTAATAACTGCTTTTTGACCAGTTATTGCTTGAAGTTCAGCAACTGCTTCATCTAATACTTTAGGATTAGAAATAGCTTCACCTACTCCTAAGTTAATTACAACTTTTTCAAGTTTTGGACATTGCATAACTGATGTGTAATCAAATTGTTTAACCAAAGCAGGAATAACTGTTTTGCTATATTTTTCTTGCAAACGATTCATTATTTCTTACCTCCTTTGATTTCATTTGAACTTTTCTTATTGATTCTAATTTTTTTACCGTTTTTGTCAGTTGAATAACCAACTCTACCAGCAACTTTTGCTTTAGCGTCATAAACCATAACGTTAGAAGCATCAATACCTTTTTCAAACTCTATAATTCCACCATCTGGATTAGCTTGAGTAGGTTTTTGAGATTTTTTAACAAGGTTTACACCTTCAACAATAATTTTGTTTGTTTTAGCATTTACTGCCTTAACTTCACCGATTGTACCTTTGTAGTGACCGGTGATTACTTTGACTTTATCGCCTGTTTTAATTTTCATATTCATCGATCTCCTTACAATACTTCAGGTGCCAGTGACACTATCTTCATGAAGTTCTTTTCTCTTAATTCTCTTGCGACAGGTCCAAAGATACGTGTACCTTTTGGAGTCATATCGTCTTTAAGTATAACGCCTGCATTATCATCAAATTTGATGTATGAGCCATTTGGTCTAGAAATGCCGTAAGAAGTTCTAACAATAACAACCTTTACAACATCACCTTTTTTAACAGTGCCACCAGGTGTAGCTTCTTTTACAGAACATACAACCACATCGCCTATGCTTGCATATTTTCTACCACTACCACCTAGAACTCTAATAACTAGTAATTCTCTAGCACCGGTGTTGTCAGCGACTCTTATTCTTGTTTCAGCTTGAATCATCTTTTTATCCTCCCTAATGCTTAAAGAATTACTGCTTTTTCAATAATCTTAACTAAACGGAATCTTTTAGTAGCACTTAATGGTCTTGTTTCCATAATAAGTACTGTATCTCCCATTTTAGCTTCATTTAATTCATCATGTGCTTTATATTTCTTAGTATACTTAACGCGTTTTGAATACAACGGGTGTTTCTTTTGAGTTGTGATTTCAACTGTAACTGTTTTATCCATTTTATCTGATACAACAGTACCGCGTAATACTTTACGTTTTGCTCTTTCCATCACTATGTCCTCCTATCGTTGTACTTCGCTAACGCGTTCAGTAATAATTGTTTTAATTCTTGCTATAGTCTTTTTGATTTCCTTCATTCTTGAAGGATTTTCTAATTGACCAGTAGCTTGTTGGAAGCGAAGATTGAACAGTTCTTCTTTTAAAGAAGTCATTTCTTTGTTTAATTCTTCGTTACTTTTTGATCTGATTTCTTTTACGTTCATAACTATTCTTTAGCCTCCTTACCTTTTTTAACGAATCTAGTTTTAATAGGTAGTTTATGAGCAGCAAGTCTTAATGCTTCTCTTGCGATATCTTCATCAACTCCACCTACTTCAAACATAACACGTCCTGCTTGAACTACCGCTACCCATCCTTCAGGAGATCCTTTACCAGAACCCATACGAACTTCTAACGGTTTCTTTGTGATAGCAAGATGAGGGAATATTTTAATCCAAACTTGCCCTTCACGGTTCATATAACGAGTACATGCAATTCTGGCTGCTTCTATTTGACGGTTAGAGATATAAGCTCCTTCTTCCGCAACTAGTCCATATTCACCAAAATGTACTGTTCTACCCGCTTTAGACTTACCTTCATGGCTAATTCTATGCGGTCTTCTATATTTTGTTCTTTTAGGCATTAACATAATTAATTACCTCCTTCAGTGCTTTCTGAAGCCTTAGCTACTGGTGCTTCAACGTTTTGTGGTTGAGCATTTCTAGGGTTTCTATTACGACGATCATTTCTATTGTTATTACGTCTATTTCCTCTAGCAGGAGCCTTAGATGCTTCTGGTTCTTTAACCATTTGTCCAGGTAATACTTCACCTCTACAAATCCAAACTTTAACACCTAATTTTCCATATGTAGTATCTGCTTCTTCCCAAGCATAATCAATATCAGCTCTTAGTGAATGTAATGGAACTATTCCTTCAGAATATCCTTCACTTCTAGCCATATCAGCTCCTCCTAAACGACCAGATACAGATGTTTTGATACCTTTAGCACCTGATCTCATTGTTTGTTGGATAGCTCTTTTTTGAGTAATTCTAAATGATTGACGAGCTTCTAATCCTTCAGCGATTTTTCTTGCAACAAGTCTTGCATCTAAATCTGGGTTAGCAACTTCAATAATATCAATCTTTAATGTTTTACCCTTAATTACTTTGTTTAATCCTTTTTTAACTACTTCAATCATTTCTAAACCTTTTGCTGTTTTACCTAAAGCAACACCAGGTCTAGCACATCTAATCATTACATGAATGTCATTCTTAGATTTTCTTTCAATTTCGATTCTAGAAATATAAGCATCTACAAGAGCTTTTTCTAGATATTTACGAACTTTGATATCTTCATTTAGGAATTCGCCATAGTTATCATCAGCATACCATCTTGAATCCCAGTCACGAATAATACCAACACGCATTCCTATCGGACTTACTTTTTGACCCATATTGAATTCCTCCTATCTTTCATCTACCACAACTGTAATGTGGCTTGTTCTTTTTAATATTTGTGATGCATTACCTTTTGCACGAGGCATAAATCTTTTTAAAGTTACACCTTCATTTGCATAGCATGATTTAATATAAAGTTTATTTTCATCTAAATCATGATTGTTAGTAGCATTTGCTACTGCTGATTTAACTACCTTGCTCACTTGAACTGCAGCATGATTAGGTGTGAACTTTAAGATATCTAGAGCTTCTTTAGCATCTTTCCCTCTTACAAGATCTAACACTAATCTTACTTTACGAGGAGCAATACGTATTGTTTTAGCTGTTGCTTTAACTTCCATTATTTTCTCCTCCTATTATCTACGGTCGTTCTTGTCATCGCCATGACCGCCGTATTTTCTTGTTAATACAAATTCACCTAATTTATGTCCAACCATATCTTCAGTTACATAAACTGGTACGTGTTCCTTACCGTTGTGAACCGCAAATGTGTGTTCAACAAAACTTGGGAAAATAGTAGAACGACGTGACCAAGTCTTAATAACTTCTTTTTTACCAGACTTATTTAGTTCTGTTACTTTTTTCATTAAATGTTCGTCACAGAATGGACCCTTTTTCAAACTTCTTGTCATTTTTTATTCTCCTTCCCTATTTGCTCTTACGTCCACGAACGATTAGTTCGCTACTCTTTTTCTTAGATTTACGAGTTTTAACACCCATAGCTTTCTTGCCCCAAGGTGTCATTGGTGATTTTCTACCGATCGGTGTACGTCCTTCACCACCACCGTGAGGGTGATCATTAGGGTTCATTACAGATCCTCTAACAGTTGGTCTAATACCCATCCATCTAGAACGACCTGCTTTACCAATGTTAACTAAGTTATAGTCACCATTTCCTACTGAACCAATAGTAGCTCTACCATTGCTTAGTAGTTTTCTTACTTCACCAGAAGATAATCTAACTGTTACATATTTTCCTTCAAACCCTAAGATTTGAGCAGAACATCCAGCACTTCTTGCAAGTTGTCCACCTTTACCTGGAGTAAGTTCTATATTATGTACTGTAGTACCTTCAGGCATATTCTTCATTTCTAGAGCGTTACCAACTTTAATGTCAGCTTCAACTCCTGAAATAATTACAGTTCCAACTTTTAATCCTTCTGGAGCGATAATATATCTTTTTTCTCCATCAGCATAATTTAATAATGCAATATTTGCTGATCTATTTGGATCATACTCAATTGTTGCTACTGTTGCAGGAATATTATCCTTATTACGTTTAAAGTCAATTAAACGATATTTTTGCTTATGTCCACCACCTTGATGGCGTGTTGTAATACGACCTGTATTGTTACGACCTGCATTCTTACTAAATGAAACTAGTAATGATTTTTCAGGGGTAGTACTAGTAATCTCTGTATTTGCAAGAGTAGTCATACCTCTACGGCCTGGAGTCGTTGGTTTATACTTCTTAATAGCCATTTTTAATTTTCTTCCTTTCGCATTTATCCGGAGATAGCGATTTCCTCCGATAGTTTATCGATTAGTTATTAAATAAATCGATATCTTGACCTTCAGCTAATTTAACAATAGCTTTTTTGTATGAATTTGTTCTTCCTTCATAACGGCCAACTCTTTTTAATTTTCCTTCAACATTTACTGTACTAACTGATTCAACTTTTACATTAAATATTTCTTCAATTGCTTGTCTAATAGAAATTTTATTAGCACTCTTAGCAACTTCAAATGTGTATTTGTTTTCTTCTTGAGTAAGTCTCATAGACTTTTCAGTAATGATAGGACGAATAATAATATCTCTAGCGTTACTCATTATGCAAGTACCTCCCCTGCTTTAGTTGCGGCAGCTTCAGTAATTACTAAGCGATCAGCATTTGCTACATCATAAACATTTAATGAATCAACTGTTAATAACATAGCATTTGGAATGTTTCTCATTGATAAGAATGCATTGTCGAAGTCTTCAGCAATGTCAACTACGAATAATGTTTTTCTATCAAAGCTAAATCTTTCCATCATAGCTTTAAATTCTTTTGTTTTTACTGCATCAAATTTAATTGACTCTAGTACTGTACAAGAATCATCAGCAACCTTTTGGCTTAGAATTGATCTTAGTGCCAATTTTCTAACTTTACGATTTAATTTGAAACCATAATCTCTAGGTTTTGGTCCAAACGCAATACCACCAGTTCTCATACCAACAGCTCTTGTTGAACCTTGTCTAGCTCTACCTGTACCTTTTTGTCTAAATGGTTTCTTACCACCACCAGATACTTCAGCACGTGTCTTAGTACTATGCGTACCTTGACGTAAGCTAGCTTGTTGTAATAACACTGCATCATATATTGCTTGTTTGTTAGGTTCAATATTGAATACAGATTCATTTAATTCAATTTCCTTAACTACTTTAGCATCAAGGCTATATACATTAATCTTACTCATTATTCAGCCTCCTCTACTTCATAGCTTAATAAATCTACTGCTTTTTTGTTTTTGTTTCTTTTTACTGTCTCTTTAACAATAACCAATCCTCTTTTTGGTCCTGGAACATTTCCTTTTACCAAAATGAAGTTTTGATCAGCATCAACCTTAATAACTTCTAAGTTTTGATTTGTTGTTGTTAAAGCACCTTCATGTCCTGCCATTGCAGTTCCCTTGTTTATAACACCGTTATTTCTACCGATTGAAGCAAGTGAACCAATGTGACGATGATGCCCAGAACCGTGAGACATAGGTCCTCTAGCCGCATTGTTTCTATAAATAGTTCCCATGAAGCCTTTACCTTTACTCACGCCTGTTATATCTACCATATCACCAGCGGAAAAGATATCGACTTTTACTTCTGTACCCACTTCTAATTCATCCATTCCTTTAAATTCACGGATAAATCTTTTTGGGCTTGTGTTAGCTTTTGACGCATGTCCTTTTACAGCTTTGTTTGCACGACTTTCTTTAATGTCTTCAAATCCCAATTGGATTGAGTTGTAGCCATCATTCTCTGTAGTTTTCTTTTGCATAACTACATTTGGAGTAGCTTCAATTACAGTTACTGGAATTAACACACCATCTTCTGTAAACACTTGAGTCATACCAAGCTTGCGTCCCAATATACCTTTCATAATGTCCTCTTATTCCTTTCTTATAATTTGATTTCGATCTCTACACCACTTGGTAAATCTAATCTTGTAAGTGCATCCATAGTTTCAGCACTTGGTCCGATGATTTCAATTAAGCGTTTGTGAGTTCTTTGTTCAAATTGTTCACGTGAATCCTTATATTTATGAACCGCACGTAATACTGTAACCACTTCTTTTTCAGTTGGTAGTGGTACTGGACCAACAACTTTTTTAGCTCCATGATCATTAGCTGTTCTAACAATCTTTTCACTAGCCGCATCAATTGAGCGGTGTTCGTAAGCTTTCAAACGAATTCTTACTGCATTTTTTGCCATGAAATTTTCCTCCTTATTTTCACTTCTATCACTGATAGAATCGCTCTGTGTGAATTACCCGGTCATCTATACGTTGACAACGTATGCCAGCGTGCCGGCAACCTCCCACGTCACTGCGAGTGCTTAAGTATTTTACAATAAATATGATACTTATGCAAGGATAAAATAAAAAAAGTTCAAATAAATTATTTTAAATGTTTTTATTGAACTTATTTCACCTAATTTTCCATGTTTTAGGATTTAAGAAAACAAGTACTGGTAGTATCTCTAACCTTCCTAAATACATAGAAATAGTTAGAACTATTTTAGTATGGTCACTAAACCATGCAAAGTTTTCTGTTGGTCCTATATCTGCCATACCAGGACCTATATTATTAAATGTTGCTAGTACTGACGAAAAGGAAGAGTCAAATGTTGGTGTTTCTAAGGAAACTATTACTAGTAGTATCCCAAATATAATAAAATACAATGCAAAGTAGTTTAACACAGATCTATGAGTCTTACTATCCAACTCTTTCCCATTGTATTTAATTACCTGTATTCTACTAGGATTCATAGCGTACTTTATTTCAGCCTTTGCGGTTTTATATAACATTAATACTCGACTTATCTTTATACCTCCTGCAGTACTACCTGCCATTCCTCCCACAAACATTAAAAACAACAGGATAACTCTAGAAAATAAAGGCCAATTATCATAATTGATTGTAAGAAAAGTTGTGGTAGTTATAAAAGAGGTTGTAGTAAATAAAGAATCTCTTAATAGTAAAAAGAAATCATTATACCTATATGCAATATTCATCATTATTAATACAGTAGATATTACTAGTATTAATACATATGCTTTTAATTCTTCGTTTTCAAATACTTCTTTTGCTCTACCTATTAATATTAGGAAATATAAATTAAAGTTAACCCCAAACATAAACATAGCTATTCCTATAATAATTTCAGAATATAAATCATTGTAATAATATAAACTTGTATTCTTAATAGAAAACCCACCAGTACCTGCAGCACCAAATATATGTAATATAGAATCAAATAAATCCATCTTTCCTAAGCTTAGTAAGATTATAAATATTAAAGTCATAACTAAATATATAGTGTAAAGAATTCTTGCAGTTTCTGATATCTTACTTACAAGCTTACCAAACTTTGGTCCTGCAGTTTCTGTTTTCATAACCTGTAACATATTTCCACCTGAATTAGATGAGGCTGGTAGTATAGCTAAAGCAAACACAATAACTCCCATTCCTCCAATAAGTAATGTAAAGCTTCTATAGAACAATATTGATTTACTAATTATTTCAACATCTATTATTACTGATGACCCTGTGGTTGTAAAACCACTCATTGTTTCAAATACAGCATCTATATAACTAGGTAATGTTTTAGATAATACAAATGGTATAGCACCTACCAACGAATATACTATCCATACTAAAGAAGTTATAGATAAACCCTCCTTAACACCCAAGTAATCATTTTTTGGTTTTTTAATCCCTAACAATAAACCTAATGTAATACTAATTAATATTGGAACTATGTAACTGTATTGAAACATAAAAGATTCTTTAAATATTAAACTCACTATTAAAGGTACACATAATAATAAGGATAGTATTATGAATAACCTTCCAAAGTTATATCTTATTATTGAATAATTCATGATTTAACTATCTCTTCTATTTCATTAATTTTATGTTTACTGCAAATAATTACATAATCACCTATTTGAATCATATCATTACCTGTAGGTACGATAATATTTCCTTTCCTTATTATATATGTAATTAATGTATTGTTTATAAGATCTATTTCAGTCAAAGGTATATTAGTTATATTACTTTCTTTAGTGATATGGAATTCACTTATTTCTATTTTATTATTTGCGATTCTATGTAAGTTTCTAATATTAGTCCCTAAAGTATTTTTTTGTGCTCTTATAATCCCTACTATTAAATCTGAAACTAATGATTGTGGATTTACAACACTCGCTATTTGTATTTCTTCAAATAAGTCTATTAAATAAGGTCTACTTACCTTTGTAATACTTCTTTTTACTCCTAGTTTTTCTGCGACTAAAGATAATATCATGTTTTCTTCATCTAAACCTGTAAGAGATATTAAAATATCATAATTTTTTATTCCTTGTGATATTAAAAACTCTCTATCACTCCCATCTCCACATACAATTTCCATTTCTGGATACTTACTTGCGAAGTACTTAGCTTTTTCTCTGTCCTTTTCTACTAATTTAAATATGATTTTTTGTTTATATAATATTTCACATAGATATACTGCAATCTTACCACCACCAATAATAAAAGCATTTCTAATAGGTGTATTTCTTTCTACCTTAATAAAGAACTTTCTTAAGTCTGAAGGTTGTCCGGTAATATATATAAAATCATCTTTAGAAATAACACTGTCGCCAGTAGGTATTATTACTTGTTCATTTTCTATAGCACAAACAATTATGTTAGGAAAATTTTTTCTGAATTCTTTAATACTCCCTTGTAGTATCTTTATATCTTCTACAGCATATTTAAGTAGTTGTATTTTTTTGATTTTAAATTTAATGCATAGTTAGCTTGAGGGAATGCAATATCTAGTAAGATTTGTTGGGCAGATAATAAATCAGGGTTTATTATCATTGAGATTCCTAATACTTCACTAATAATATCTGTAAGAGTTCTATATTCTTCATTTCTAGTTCTGGCAATAGTGTATTTTGCGCCTAGTTGTTTTGCGATCATGCATGCTAGAAGGTTTATTTCATCTTGAGATGTTACTGAAATAAAGACATCACAATTATCAATTTCTGAGTCAACTAAAACATCAAGGCTAGCTCCATTACATACAACTCCATTGATATCATATTTAGATAACATATCTTCTAGTAATTCTTCATTTTGTTCAATTAAAAAAACATCATGACCTTCATCAACAAGATCCTTACATAACAAAGAACCTATCTTTCCTGCGCCTACAACAATAATGTTCATATTATCCCCTTAACTTAGTATTATTATACAATGTTAGAAATGTTTATTCTATTGTATAAAATGAAGAGATTGTTAATAATTTATTAATGTGGAAATATTATAGTTTTTCACATAGTATTAATATGTTAAAAAGGGGATTTTTATGGAAAGTGTTACAATGTTAGCTTTAGGAATATTTATATTAACTTATTTAGGCTTAATAGTATTTCAAGATTATAGACCTTGTATAGCTATTGGTAGTGGTTTATTGTTTGTGATATTAAATATATTGCCTATTAGTGAAATTATTCCTTCAATTGATTTTAATGTTTTAATGATGATTGCAGGTACAATGGGTTTAGTAGATTTATTTATTGAATCAAAAATGCCTGAACAGATGGCTGAATTCATTATTGATAAGATGCCTAATATTAAGTGGATGACTATTGCGTTGGCAGTTTTTGCAGGTATAATATCAGCTTTTGTGGATAATGTGGCTACTGTTTTAATGGTTGCGCCAGTTGCAATTATTTTATGTAAGAAACTTAATGTTTCACCCGTTAAGTCTATTATAGCAATATCTATATCTTCAAATTTACAAGGTGCAGCTACTTTAGTTGGTGATACAACTTCTATTCTTCTTGGTGGTTATAACAATATGAACTTCCTTGATTTCTTCTTTTATGATGGAAAACTTGGTATGTTTTGGATTGTTCAATTTGCAAGTGTAGGTGCAACTTTAGTTTTATTTTGGATTTTTAGAAAAGAAAAAGAATTAATATCTTTTAATGATACAACTGATGTAGAAGATTATGTGCCTTCTATATTACTTGTTAGTTTAGTTGTTTTATTAATTGGAGCTTCTTTTATCCCTGAAGGTATCCTGCCTCCAATAATAAAATCAAATATAAATGGTTTAATTTGTATGGTGCTAATGATTATTGGAATAGTTTATGAAATGATAAGACAAAAAAATATTCATGTAATTAAAAACACATTAATCCAAATAGATTTATTTACTTTAGGTTTATTATTAGGATTGTTTATAGTAATAGCTGGTATTAGTAATGCTGGAGTTATAGATTGGCTAGCTTCATTAATTGCAAAAGCCGGAGAAGGAAATTTATTTCTACTTTATACTATTATTGTATGGGCATCAGTACTACTTAGTGCTTTCATTGATAATATACCTTATGTATTAACGATGTTACCAGTGGTTACAGGTATTGCTACATCTTTAGGAGTTGATCAAACAATTCTTATGTTTGGATTATTATCAGGAGCAACTCTTGGTGGTAACCTAACCCCTATTGGAGCATCAGCAAATATAACTGCTTTAGGTTTATTAAGAAAAGAAGGTTTTCAAGTGAAAAATAGTGAGTTTATGAGAATATCAATTCCATTCACTTTGGTCGCAGTTACTATAGGATATATATTAATTTGGATGATATATGCATAATAAAAACTTCATTATGAAGTTTTTTTGTTTTATAGTTCCTTAGCTTTATATTCGTCATAACCTTCATAGCTATAACTTGCATCTATTCCATTCATAAATAAATCTCTATCTTTTACTTTTGTTGTTAAGGCTTTTTTTAATAGATGTTTTATTTCTATATCTTTAATTGGGCTTCTTTCCATCGCAAGTAAATAATCGTTTTTATCTACCTTACTCCAATCTACTACATTATTTAATTCTTTAATTAATATTTGATCTAACCATATTCTCATACTTCTTCCATTACCTTCTCTAAATGGATGAGCTATATTCATTTCTACATACTTCTCAATTATTTCTTCAAATGTAGATTGAGGTAGTTTATCTATATCATTTAATGCAGAGTGTAAGTATATTACTGGCGCAAATCTAAAATTTCCTTTTATTAAATTTACTGTTCTTATTTCACCTGCAAAATCATATATTTCTTCAAATAAATATTCATGGATACTAGATAAACCTTTAAAAGTTCCCACTTCAAAAGTATCTAAAAGATTACTCTCAAATAATTTGATTGCTTTAAGTTTTGTTAATCTTTCTTCAGTTTTATGTAATTCTTGATAATCTTCAAAATCTAACTTGTTTTTGAGTACCATATTATATTCCTTTGTATTATTGTAACATCATTATTTATTTCATGTATTTATACTTTTTGTTATACTAATTATTAGGTGATATAAATGTTATTTTTTAATAAAAAATCTAATAAACCAACTATTGTTGCTATACATGGTTTTGGTGTTAGAGGTGTAGATGAGTTTGAAAAACTAAGAATTGCTGTTGAAAAAAAAGGTTACACTTTTAAATCTGTTCAACTATATGATTTAGAAGATCCAAGTGATACTGATTGGGCTTCATGGATATCTAAGGCTAAAAGTTTAATTACTGAAGTTGCTCATGATAGTAATATTATTTTAATAGGTTTTTCTATGGGTGGAGTTATAGCTAGTTATCTTGCTAATTCTTACAAAGTAAAAAAATTAGTTCTACTTTCTCCAGCTTTTGAATACTTAAACATAAACACTATTATTGATCATATGCCCAAACCATTTGTTAAGGGTGAAATTGTTAAATCAAGGATGCCGGTTGGCTTTACATCTACCTTTATGGATGTAATTAATAACTGTAAAAATTCTATAAGTAATATAAGAGTTCCTACGTTAATCATTCATTGTGAAAAAGATGAAACCATACCATTATCTTCAAGTATTAAGAATTTTAAAAAGATACCTATAAACAATAAAGCTTTATTATCAATTAGTAATGGTCAACATAGAGTATTAGATGATAAAATAGCAGGTCCTATAGCTATAAGCAATATTATTAGCTTTATTGAAAATGAATATCTAAAATAAAAGATTTACTCATTATAGTAAATCTTTTTAATTCTCAATTATTGAAATATCAAATTTAAAGGACTAAGATTTAATTGTAGAAAGAAGGTTTTATAATGTTATTAGATGAATTATATAAAATGCTAGAAGCTAAAAAAGATGAAATGTATAGTAAAAGGCATTACTTACATCAACATCCGGAATTATCATTTCAAGAAACTGAAACCAGTAAATTTATAGCCAAGTTTTATGAAGGTAAAGATGTTGAAGTAATTACAGGAGTTGGAGGAAATGGAATCAAAGTAATTATTGATTCAGGTAAACCTGGAAAAACAATTGCGCTTAGAGCTGACTTTGATGCATTACCTATACAAGAAGATACTGGACTAGAATGTTCAAGTGTTAATAAAGGTATTATGCATGCGTGTGGACATGATGCTCATACTGCATACTTAATGACTCTTGCAGATTGTTTAATTGATATTAAAGATAAATTAGTTGGTAAAGTAGTAATTATTCACCAACCTGGAGAAGAAGTTCCTCCTGGAGGATCATCATTAATGATTAAAGATGGTGTTCTTGATGGTGTTGATAATATATTTGGTTGCCATGTTATGAGTCAAATGGATTATGGAAAGATTTATTATCACAAAGGTGCTACTCAACAAGCAAGAGCTAAGTTTAATATAAAAATTCAAGGTAAAGGAGGTCATGGTTCTTCACCTCATGAAGCAAATGATTCAATTGTTTGTGCAAGTTATATGGTAAGTGCTTTACAAACAATTGTAAGTAGAAGACTTAATCCATTCCATCCAGGTGTAGTAACAATTGGTTCTTTTGGTGGAGAAGGTACATTCAATATCATTAAAGATAGTGTAGAGCTTATTGGTGATGTTAGATGTATGTATGATGAAGATAAGAAAATCATTGAAGATAATGTAAATATGATTGCTAAAGGTATTGGTAGTGCATTTGGTTGTGGTATTGATGTTGATTATAAAAATGATTACCCAGTACTAATGAATGATGATGAAATGACTCAATTAGTAGTAGATGCTGTAACACAAGCTAATATTGCTGATGCTATAGTTGATTGTGGACCACTTCCACCATCAGAAGACTTTGCTTATTATACTAGAGTCTTACCTGCTTCATTCTTCTATATAGGAGCTAGTAAGGAAGGTGGTTCTTATCCACATCACCACCCTAAATTTGATATAAGAGAAGATTCAATGATGATGGCTGCTAAGGCTATGGGTGCTGTAACACTTAAATACATGAACTTAATGTAAAAAAAGTATATCGCTAGATATACTTTTTCTTTACTCTTCTACCCCAAATGTTTCTAATAATTCATAGAATGAATATATCCTTGTAACATTTGTATCACTATATCTTAAAGGGTCATTGAAGAACCATATTGGATGCATGCCTGCTCTATGAGCTCCTAATATATCTGTCGCAAATGTATCTCCAATAAAAGCTATTTCTTCTGGTTTAATTCCTAACTTATCTGATGCCATTAAAAATATTTCTTTATCAGGTTTATGTATACCATAATCTCCAGATACTAATACTACTTCAAAATAATCTTTTAATCCTGTTTCGTCTAACTTAATATGTTGTGTAAATGAATTACCATTTGTAATACATCCTAACCTATATTTCTTACTTAATTTTTGTAAAATTTCTTTACAGTCTCTTTGTAGGACTTGATACTTATGAAATGTTTTATACCAATTATCTACCCATTCATCCACATTGATATTTAAGTTGTACGCTTTATTTAATTGTTCATAAATATGTTTTTTATTTATTGTTCCAAATTCATCCCAAGTCATACATCTTTGTACTATCGCTTCCAGTTCTATACCATTAGGGTCAAGATTTGAAAATAATAACCTGCAGTCTACTTGGTATTTTTTATATGCTGATTCTATTCTATTAGAAAGAGTTCCATCATAATCAAATAATATTGCTTTTATCATTATTTTTCCTCCACACTAATAATTATAACATGCACTTTTAATTTAAAATTTTAATCATATAAAAACTAAAAAATGAGATTTTCATCTCATTTTATAAGCTTAATCCATCTCCTTTAGAAACTTTCATAAATATCAATAATGATATAACTGTCATTACTGTAAGTATTGTACTAAGTGCTGCCGCAATACCATAGTTACCTCTTAATACTTCGGTATATATCGCAACTGTTAGCGTTCTTGTTTTACCTGTATAAAGTATTATCGCTGTAGACAATTCACTAATTAAAGTTACCCAGCTAAGTATAGCCCCAGAAATAATACCACTAGCCATCATAGGCATTGTAATTCTAAAGAATGTTTTCATCTTTGAAGATCCAAGAGATATACTCGCTTCTTCTATAGACATTGGAATTTGTTGTAATATTGCAACACTAGATCTAATTGTATAAGGAATACGTCTTAGAACTAATGCAATAATCATTAAGGCAAAACCACCTATTGCAATAGTATTAGAATTAAATGCTATCTTAAATGCAATACCCATAACAGATCCTGGAATAATATAAGGAACCATAGATAACACATCCACTGAATTTGTAAGAGTGTTTTTTCTTCTTACAACTAAATAAGCTACTAATACTGCAATTAAAACTATAAACACTAATGAAACTCCTGGAATTAAGAATGTATTAACTATTGTATTAGACATTCTAGAAATTGCCTGTGTATAACTATTTAATGAATATCCATCCACAAATAGTAATCCTTTTGTATTCTTAAATGATGTATAAATTACATAGAATTGAGGAAGTATAGAAATACCAACTACAAAGTATGAAAATAAATGAACTAATACATTCTTTGTGCCTGATAGTTGTTTTTCTTCAATTGGATGTAAAGCATTCATTGTAAAAGAAAACTTGTTTGATGCAAATTTTTGAATAAGAAATATTACACCAGTAACAATAATCGCAACTATTGCAATAGCTGACGCAAATCCATCATCCCCACTAACTTCACTCATAAACTGACTAAAAATTAATACTGGGAATGTTCTATAACCTTCACCAATTAACATAGGAGTACCAAAGTCTGAGATAGCTCTCATAAACACCAGTAAGCCTCCTGCTAAAACTGTAGGCATAATAAGTGGAACAATTACTCTAAAGAACAACTTAATACCTTGAACATTCATTGATTGACTAGCTTCAATTAATGAATTATCCACATTCTTTAAAGCTCCATTTACATATAAGAATATTAATGGGAATAACTGACAAGTTAATACTAGTAATATACCCATAAATCCATATATGTTTGGTAATGCAACCCCCATTCCTTTAAAGAAATTAGTAATTACACCATTTCTACCTAATAGTAATATCCATGAGTATGCCCCAATAAATGGTGCTGACATAGACGCAATAATAATTAATATTTGTAATAATTTTTTTCCTTTTATCTTATACATTGTAAAGAAATAAGCTAAAGGTGTTCCTATTGCAATTGATAATAATGTAGTTAATATACCAACCTTAAATGAATTATATAAGGTAGAAATATAATACTTTTCACTAAAGAACTTTGCAAAATAAGATAATGTTAAACTTCCTGTAGTTTTATCTATTACCGCTTGATATAAAACCATTGCTAGAGGGAATATTAAGAATAATAAATATCCAACAACAGCTAATAAAGTTATAATACCCCAGATATCTAATTTAAATTTATTATTATTTTTCATTATTAATCCTTAGTAAGACTCTTAGAACCATCTTCAACAAAGATATTAATTTTTTCTTTCTTAATACTTAATTTAACTATTGTATCTGCAGGGATTATATTATCTATTGAAGATTCTTGTACTAGTTCTACCGTATCTTCTAAACCATTAATTTTAACTGTGTAATGAGTATTTAACCCTAAGAAAACACTACTAATAATCTTTCCTTCAATTAATCCATTATCATCCAAATAAAACTCTTCAGGTCTTATTGAAGCTTTTACTTTTTGATTTATAACTTCACTTGGTATATTATCAACTTCTATTTTCACATCACCAAACATAATATAATAAACATTATTTTCTTTAACTAGATTTGTGTCTATTACATTTGTATATCCAATAAATGTTGCCACAAATAAGTTTTCAGGTCTTTGATATAGTTCTTTTGGTGAACCAATTTGTTGAATAACACCTTTATTCATAACCGCAATTCTATCAGAAATTGCCATAGCCTCTTCTTGGTCATGTGTTACATAAACAGAAGTAATACCTACTTTATGTTGGATATCTTTTATAACACTTCTCATTTCAATTCTTAGTTTTGCATCTAGGTTACTTAAAGGTTCATCCATTAATAATACATCTGGTTTAATAACTAAAGCTCTTGCTAAAGCAACCCTTTGTTGTTGTCCTCCAGATAATCTATCTGGCATTCTATCTTTAAATTCATCAATTTGCATTAACTTTAAAAATTCATCTGTTCTAGAAGCTATTTCATCTTTTTCAATTTTTCTATTTGTTAAACCAAAAGCAACGTTGTCTTTTACACTTAAATGAGGGAATATTGCATAGTTTTGGAATACCATACCAATATTTCTAACTCCAGGATCCATATCATTTATTCTTTTTTCATTAAAATAGAAGTCTCCACCCTCAATACTATTAAATCCTGCAATCATTCTTAATAATGTAGTCTTTCCACATCCAGATGGACCAAGAAGGGTGAAAAATTCACCCTTATTGATTTCTAGGTCCAGATTAGAAATAACTACATTATCCCCATATTTTTTAAGTGCATTATCTATTTTTATTTTTACACTCATAATTTTCCCCTTATTGTAATGAAGCGAATAAATCTGTATATCTCTTAGCTAAAGCATCTTTATTTGAATTTACAAAATCTCTGTCTTCATCAATTGTTTTAATATCAGAAATTGGTGTCATATAGTCTGCAGTAGTCGCATCAGCTAATACTGGCCTATTAGTTAATTCCATTCCAAATATATCTTGTACTTCTTTACTAATAATAAAGTCGATAAATAATTTCGCATTATCCATGTTTTTAGCGCCTTTGATAATTCCTGAAGTTGCTGGTAAGTAAACTACACCTTCACTTGGATAAACTAATTGTACATTTGCACCATCTTTTACAAGTTGAGCACATGGATCTTCATAAGATAGACCAACTACCATTTCACCATCCGCAACACTCTTATAAACATTACTTGAACCACTTGCTACTTTACCATCTAATTGTTGAATTAATTTTCCTACATAATCCCAAGCTTCATCGCTTTCATATCCACCTTTTGCAAGTAAGATATTTGTTAGTTGTGCAAAAGCACTTGAAGATGTTGCTGGATCACCCATTGCAATCTTTCCTTTTAATGCTGGATTTAATAAATCTTCATAGCTTTCAATTTTAATATCAGCTGCTAAATCTTTATTTACGATTAATAATGAACCATCTAGTACATAACTAGTAGTGAAACCAGATTTGTTTTGGTAAGCTTCTGGTAATGTTGAATCAGCTGGTGATACATATGGTTCCCACAAGTCCGCATTAGCGATATATTGTGAATGAGCACCACCAAATAAAACATCCGCGTATGGATCATCTTTTTCTGATTGGATTCTCTTTACTAGTTCTCCTGTACCTGCTTGAATAACTTCAACAGTTACACCATATGTTTCTTCAAATAAAGGAATTACCGCATTCATTAATCCTTCTGAGTTTGGAGAATAAACAACCAATTTGTCACTTTTTGTTTCTTCTGTAGTAGATGTTCCTGTATTATCTGTAGTATTTGAACATCCTGATAAAACCATAATTAAAACTAAAAATACACTTAGAAACTTTTTCATTAACTTTCCTCCTGTTTCTTAACTAAATTATAATATTTCAAAAATTTTGATTATATCTAACAAAACAACATTTTTGTCTAAAATCCAACAATATTCATATAATCACTAGGACTACATCCAATATATTTATTAAATACCTTGTTAAAATACTTGTAATCACTAAAACCAGTATTTTCAGCTATTTGATACAAAGGCATTTTATTTTCTTTTAATAAATTAATGGCTATTTGTATTCTATATCTATTTAAATAATCATTTATTGTTAAACCAACTTCACTTTTAAACTTTGTATTTAACAAAGTCGCAGATACTTTTAATTTATCTACTATATCTTGCATAACTAATTTATTCATATATTCATTTTCAATTACTTCAATCACTGACTTTACATAGAAAGATAGATTTGTATTATTGCTTATTAATGTAATATCTGTAATTTTTTTATTATTCTCATTTGCACTATCATAAAGATTTTTCATTTCGATACTTTTTATTGATTTTAAAATAGCATTCTTTAATTCTTCATGATTTACAGGTTTTAATATATATTCACTCACACCAAAATTAATAGCTTTTTTTGCGTATTCAAATTCATTAAATCCAGATAGAATTATTGCACTATAACCATATTTTTCTTTTGTTTCTTCTATCATTTCCAAACCACTTTTAAAAGGCATTGTAATATCAGTTATTACAATATCAGGATTTAGTTTTTCTATTTGTTTAATACCTTCTAATCCATTTTCTGCTTCACCTACCACAACTGTATTAAGTGAATTAAAATCCATAGAAAATATTAAACCTTTTCTTAATAATGCTTCATCTTCAACTATTAATATTTTATACATTTTCATATTCTCCAATACTTAGAGGAATGACTATAATAATCCTTGTTCCTATATCTTTTTTACTATATATTTCAAATTTAAAATCATTACCATACTTAAGTTTTAATCTTCTATATACATTATATAATCCTATATGAGTTGTTTTATTATCTTCATTTTTAATAATAGTATTTAATATATTCAAATCTATTTCACTCATACCATCACCATTATCTTCTACTTCAATATGAAGTTTATTATCAATAATTTCTGATGTTACCCAAATAGATAAGGATGCTTTATTTTTAAAGTTATGTTTAACACTGTTTTCTATTATTGGGTGAAATATAAGCTTAGGTATTAATAAATCTTTACAGTTATCATCTATCTTTAAAGTATAATTAAACCTTTCTTGAAATCTTACCTTACATATTTCCAAATAGTTTTCAATATACATAATATCTTTAGATAACTTAACTTCATCTTCTGTAGGAGAAATACTGTATCTTAAAATACCTGTTAGCTTTAGTATTAAATCACTTGCTAGTTTAGTATCTACATACATTACATATCTAATAGTTTCTAAGGTGTTATATAAAAAATGAGGGTTAAACTGAGATTCTAGTTGCTTTATTTCTATCTGTTTATTTAAGTCTAATAATTCTGTATTTCTACTATTTAGATTATCAATATTTTTAAGCATGTTATTTATTTCTTTAGATAATACTTCAAATTCATCATTTGTATTAATATCACCAATAAACTTAGATCTTTCTTTTTTTATTTCTTCTATTTGATCCATAAGTTTATCTAAAGATTTACTTGTATTTTTAGATAGTTTATTAGAAAAGGTATTTAATAAGAATGTAAAAAACAACCCTAATAGTACAATAACCAATCCTATTTGTTTCATATCAACAACGGTTTGTTTTAACACAAAACTTATTACACTTAAGTTGTTTGTCATTGGTTTTATAAGATATTGATATGAAGCATCATCTATTTCAATAAAATTACTATTGTTTGGGATAAATTTATATATATTGTTTATAAATCTATAATTATTAGACACTACCACATGGTTTTTCTTATCAATAACTACATATGAAGATGTTCTATCTAAAAAGTTAATTAAATCAGTTTCTGAAATAATTGTAATCGCATATCTATTATTTGATTTACTGCCAATCAATAATTGGTTGTCATAGTTAATTGGTTTTACAGAAATATAATTATCTAGATTGTCATCTAAATTCTTTAATAATATATTAATGTATTGTTTAAAACTTCCATGTTTTTCGATATCTAAGTCACTGGAAAAGATAGTATTCTTATTAATATCAAATATTAAAAAATTAGATTTAACATTTAAAGTGCTATTAGTTTTATATAAATAATTATAGATAGTTGTAGTTTGGGTTATATCTTCTAAGTTTAAAAGTTCTTCATTTGTATTATTTACAGTTTCAAATAAGTAATTAATTCTTTCTTCTAAATAATTATTATTGGTTTTTAATCTTGTATTATCATAATTCAAATTAAAAAGGTATGTACCAATGTAAAAGATTGTAAGTAATACTAACATTGAAACTATACCGAATTTTAATATTTGTGATTTTAATTGTTCTTGAAACTTAAGTTGATTATTCATGAATTCATAATATCATATTAAATAATTAGACTACCAACAATGTTTATTATTGTTGCGACTAACCAAGCAACACCTGTTTGGAAAAGAACACTTTTAATAGTAAATTTTATACTATCACTTTCTTTATACAAAGTACTTACTGCCGCAACACATGGACTATACAGTAATGCAAAAGCCATAAACGCATATGCTTGAACATTAGTATACATTGATAATAGTATATGACTTAACTCACTACCAGTTGATGCACCATAAACAACCGCCATACTAGACACAATACTTTCTTTAGCCACAAAACCAAATATTAATGATATTACAGCTTCCCAATTTCCAAAGCCCGTAGGTATGAATATCCATTCTAAGGATTTACCTATAACACCAATAATACTTTCATAAGTATTATCAACCATATTTAAACTAAAGTTAAAGGTAGTTAAAACCCAAAGTACTACAGTCGCAATTAATATAACAGTACCTGCTTTAACCATAAATCCTTTAGCTTTTTCCCACATATGAATTAATGTACTTTTTAATGAAGGTAATCTATATGGAGGAAGTTCTAATATAAAAGTAGAACCACTGTTTTTAAATACAAATTTCTTTAAGAATAAACCACTAATTATAATTACTAGTAATCCTAATAGATACATCGAAAATATTACAATACCAGCATAATTTGGGAAGAAGATTCCTGCCATTAAAGAATATATTGGAAGTCTTGCGCCACATGACATAAATGGAGTTAATACCATAGTCATCTTTTTATCATCTTCTGTCTCAAGTACTCTAGTAGCCATAAGTGCTGGAACAGTACACCCTAATCCCATTAGCATCGGAATAAAGGCTTTTCCATTTAACCCTATCTTTCTTAATAACTGGTCCATTAAGAAAGCAGCTCTTGACATATATCCACTATCTTCTAATATTGATAAGAATAAGAAAAGTATCATAATTTGTGGCATAAAACTAAGTACTGCCCCAACCCCATTAATGATAGTATCAACTAATAAAACAACCCAAATAGACGCATTATTGTCTACTAAAAACATATTTGTATACTGTGCAATATTTCCTATAATGTTTTCTACTATAGACATTAGGTATTCTCCTATAGGACCAAAAGTAGTTAAAAACATTATTAATAGTATTATAAAAAACATTGGGATACCTAAGTATTTGTGTAGTAATAGTTTATCTATTCTATATGTAATATCATCTATGTTTTTTTCTTTGTTTACACATTGTTTAATAATATTTTCTATTACAAGATATCTAGTATCCGCAACTGCCATATCAATATCTTTTTGATTCTTTGATTGTGTGAAACTTTCTTGTATGTCATATAATCTTTTAAATTGTTCTTGATTAAATTTAAAGTCTTTTATTAATATCTCATCATCTTCTAGTAATTTAAAAGCATAGAATTTTTCATGTACAGGATCATGGTTCACTTCTTTTATCAAAGAAGTTATCTGTTTTAGATGTTTTTCAGTAACATCATCATACATGAAAGTACTGCTATAAGTATCATGAATTAAGCTGTGAATTAAGTCTTTAACTCCATCACCACTTTTTGCGCTAATTCCAACAACTGGTGTATTTAATAATTTAGATAACTTTTTAATATCAATTTTAATATTTTTACTTTCTAATTCATCTAACATGTTTATAGCTATAACCATTGGTAAACCTAATTCTTTTAGTTGTAAGCTTAAATATAAGTTTCTTTCTAAATTAGTACCATCAATTATATTGATTATTAGATTAGGATGTTCCTTCATAATGAAATCTCTAGATACAATTTCTTCTAAACTAAAAGGTGACATACTGTATATGCCTGGTAAATCTACAAGTGTTATATCATGTTCTTCTACAGTAAAATAACCTTCTTTTTTATCTATAGTAACTCCTGGCCAATTACCAACATGTTGTTTTGAACCAGTTAATAGATTAAAAAGAGTAGTCTTACCAGAATTTGGATTTCCCACTAAAGCTACTGTTTGTTTCATATAACTTCCACCATAATATTTTTAGCTTCATCCATTCTTAAAGACAAAGAATATCCTCTTATCTTTATTTCTATTGGATCACCAAAAGGTGCTTTTCTTATAATTTTAATAATTGTATTTGTAGTTATCCCCATATCAATTAGTCTTTTTCTTATGTTTCTAACTCCACTTACATGTATTACTTTAACTTCTTGATTTATATTACATTCAAATAGTGTCATATTTTCTCCTGTGTAATAAAATAATACACTAGTTATTTAATATTTTCATTAAAAGTTATATAAGGCTAACTACTTGTTTATATCAAAATACTTATATATTGCTTGTGTTCCTAATTCACCGTATCCATTTTCTTCTAACTCTTCATATTGTTTTAATACTTTATTAAGTATTTCTAAATCTAATCCTTTTTCATCAGCTTCATTTTTTGCAATCTTCATATCCTTTATGAAGTGTTTTATAAAGAAACCTGGTTTATCATCTTTATCAATAATTTTCGGACCGTTGTTTATCATTTGCCAAGATCCAGCAGCACCATTAGATATTGCACTTAATAAAGTTTTTTGATCCAACCCCATTTTTTGTGCATATATAATTGATTCATTTACTGCGACTATTGTGCCAGCTATCGCAATTTGATTTGCCATTTTTGTGTGTTGACCACTTCCAGATTTACCCATATAAACAACATTACTTCCCATAGCATTTAATACAGGTAATGAATTATTAAATACTTCTTTATCTCCTCCTACCATTATTGATAGTGTTCCCTTTTGTGCACCTATATCACCACCAGATACTGGTGCATCTAGTACCGATATTTCTTTTTCTAATCCTTTATTATATAAATCCATAGCTAAAGTAGGACTACTAGTAGTCATATCAATTGCAACACTTCCTTTTTTTGCATATTTAAATATGTCTTTATAAACTTCTTCAACATCACTTGGCATTCCAACAATAGTAATAATATAATCAACATCTCTAACACATTCTTGTATTGTACTTGTAAAAATAGCCCCAATACTTGTAAGTTGTTTTGCTTTTTCAGGTGTTCTATTATATACATTTACTTTATAGTTATTTTTAATAAGGTTAATTACCATACCTTTTCCCATAACCCCTATACCAATAAATCCTATTTTAGTCATAATAATCTCCAATCTTTTAAAATTATTATAATACTGTATTAAAAAACTTACTATGTAAGTAAGTTTAATTAAATCCCAACACTAATGATTTAATAGTGTTTTTATCTTTTCTATTTGATATATTTACATATTGTTTGATTATAGAAGGTAAAATATCATCGTACTTTACTTTTAATAATGCATAATGAGGTGTTTTAACTGTTTTAAAATCATCGATTAAGAAATCATTTATATCATAACTAGTTTTAATATTGTAGTCTAAAGATACTCTTAAACTATCTCCTTCATACGCCTCTCTAGTACTTTCAATTACTTTATATGGTGATAGTTTTTGGAAGTATATCTTTGTATATAATTCAAATAACAAAGTAGATCCTAAACTCTTTAAAAAGTTTATATCATTATTCATTATTTTTTTACATTCTTTTAAAGTAATATAAGTATAATCTTTAAATAATAAATTATTCTTTTTATATTTCTTTTCTACTTTAATTAATGAGTAATCATTGTTGTAAATCTTTATTGTAAACACTTCATTATCATCTAATCTATTTATCTTACCTTTATTAGTATCTTTTTTATTAAATATTAAACTTCTAATAGTATATGTATTACCATTAATAGAGTTTACATCTTTTTCTAAAGAACTAGAAAGTTCATTTTTTAAATCAACCAATTGACTATAATCCACAAAGTGCTCAGATTCATTTCTACCAATTTTATTATTCATTTGTGTATCTCCTTTAATAATTAAATAATATTGAAAGAAAACGGAATAATAATGTGAATCAAATGAAATCTATGTGAAGATTTATTTTAGATTATTATAAAACTCATTTAATACTTTAGATAATTCTAAGGGATTCTCTGTATTAATTTCATGTCCTACATTATCTATAATTAATAACCTGGAATTAGGTATATTCATAGCAAGTTCTTCAGATGCTTTTTTATACTGGGTGTCCTTCGAACCACATACAACAAGTGTTTCTACTTTGATATCTTTTAATAAATCACTCATATCAATATCCATCATAGAGTCATGTAAAGTGATAATATTTTTCTTTTTTAAACCAACTTTATTAAAAGATGAAGAAGGTACAAACTTTATTATTAAGTTTTGTAATTTTAGAAGATTTTTTGAAACTTTGAGTTGAGCACCTATAAGTACTAGTGACTTAATCTTTGAAGGATTCTTTATTGCATAGTTTAATGCAAGAATACCACCTAATGATAAACCACATAAATCAATGGGTTCTTCAATTTCATTTAGTCTATTTGTTAATTCATTTAATAATAACTCATAAGTTAGTTTGTTTGAGCCTATGTATTCTGATAAATTAGGGCAAATAACATTTTTATTATCCAACCCTTTTATTACTTCATTCCAATCATTTGAACTTTGTCCTAATCCATGAATAAGTACTAACATAAAAATTCTCCTTATATATATGAAGAATATTATAACATTGTTTAAAACATGATAGATTGTCAATATCTTAACAAAATTGTTTGCTTATAAATATAATAATTAATTTTGATTAGAACAGTACTTCCGAACCAAGGATGATTATAACTAAAACGAAATTCATTTTGAGTTTGGTGTTCTTTGTTTAGAAAGGAGGAAATAAAATAATAAAATATTAAAGAGAGTTATGTAATAATTAAAAACCCTCCATTTTGGAGGGTTAATCTATTCTTCTACTACTGTAGTTTCTTCTACTTCTTTACCACTATCGATATTAGTAACTTCTTCTGGAAGAGTATACTCTTCTTTTTGCATTCTAACTCTTCTTTCCTCTTTTAACTCTTCAGCTCTTTCAAGGATTCTAGTAGTAGATTCTCTTTCAAATTCTTTTGCACCAGTTCCTGCAGGAATTAATTTACCAATGATAACATTTTCCTTAAGTCCACTTAGATTATCCACTTTACCTTTAATAGCCGCTTCAGTTAACACTTTTGTAGTTTCTTGGAAAGACGCTGCTGATAAGAATGAATCTGTCTCAACAGATGCCTTAGAAATACCAAGCAGTGTAGGACCAAACTTCGCAGGACGTTTACCTTCATCAAGCATATCAATATTGATGTTTGTCATATTATTAATACTTAATGTTTGTCCAATACTTAATCCAGTATCTCCACCATCAGTAACGATAACCTTCTTTAACATTTGTCTTATCATTACTTCGATATGTTTATCAGAAATATCAATACCTTGAGCCGCATAAACTTTCTTTACTTCCTTCAAGATATATTTTTGCACTTCCACAATACCTGCAACCGCAAGTAATTCTTTTGGTGCGATTTGTCCTTCAGTAAGTTTATCTCCAGCTTTTACAACTGATCCAACCTTTAACCAAGAACGGATAGTTTGAGTTAAGTTACACTTATGTTCAATTGACTCGTTTTCATTACTTACTACGACTCTCATTCCCATACCGTTTTCAAGTTCATCAATTTCAGTAATTTCTCCATCAATCTTAGCCAATACAGCTACATGTTTTGGAGTTCTTGCTTCAAATAGTTCTTCAACACGAGGTAAACCTTGAGTAATATCCCCATCGTTACCAGAAGCAACACCACCAGTATGGAATGTTCTCATGGTTAACTGAGTACCAGGCTCACCAATAGATTGAGCAGCCATAATTCCAATAGCCTCACCAGTCTCAACAATCTTACCAGTAGCCATGTTTCTACCATAGCACTTCTTACAAACACCATTTTGACTATTACAGCTAAATGCATTTCTAATGTAAGCTTCTTTAACACCAGCATCGACTACTTTTTGAGTTAAATACTCATCAATAAATTCACCCTCAGCAACTAATACTTCACCAGTCTTAGGATCTACAATGTCATCCATTGCATATCTACCAATGATTCTCTCTTCAAACTTTTCAATAATACTATTGTTTTTATTATCAACAATATCTTGAAATAAGAAACCTTTTTCAGTTCCACAATCCTCTTCATTAACTATTACATCTTGTGCAACGTCAACTAAACGTCTTGTTAGATATCCAGATTCAGCTGTTTTTAATGCAGTATCTGTTAGACCTTTACGAACACCATGTGTTGAAATAAAGAACTCAGACACAGTCATTCCTTCACGGAAACAAGAATAAATAGGTACTTCTATAACAGAAGGTTGATAACCTTTTTTAGATTTTGAT
Source organism: uncultured Erysipelotrichaceae bacterium (assembly GCA_964418835.1). Lineage (GTDB taxonomy): Bacteria > Bacillota_I > Bacilli_A > Erysipelotrichales > Erysipelotrichaceae > UBA9076. Next base: position 80,816 of record CAYQNJ010000004.1, on the reverse strand, counting down.
TGAGTAGGACGAGCCATTAATCCACGCATACCAGCTAACTGAGTAAAGTGAGACTCGTTACCTCTAGCACCAGAAACAGCCATCATATTGATAGGGTTCATACGAGGTAATGATTTCATTAAAGTTTGACCAATGTCTTTTTTAACACCATCCCACAACGAAGTAAAGTGTCTTTCCCATTCTCTAGGAGTTAATAAACCTCTATCTAATAAAGATCTCAACTCATAAGATTTCTCTTTACCAGTATCAACATATTGTTGTTTATTTGGAGCAACATTTATATCAGATAACGCTACTGTCATACCAGCAACTGTTGAATACTCAAATCCCATGTCTTTGATTTTATCCAAGATATCACTAGTACCTTCAGTTCTATATCTTTTAAACACTTCCGCAATAACTGCACCTAAATCCTTCTTCTTAAATTCAGGACTTATAGGTCTATTTGCGATTTCTTCTTTAATATTACTTCCTACAGGTAAGAAATCACTATCAGGTGTATTCTTCAATGTCTCAGGACTTACTCTATTTAAATAAGGGAAGTCACTTGGGAACATTTCATTGAATATAATCTTACCAACAGTAGTTAATAAATAAGAATTATTTTGTTCTTCAGTAAAACATGTTTTATTTAAAGATTTTGCAGCAATAGCAATTCTTGTATGTAAATGTACAAGTCTATTTTGATAAGCCATAAGTACCTCATTAGTACTCTTAAATACATGACCTTCTCTTTCACCAAAGCCTCTCCAAATCTTCGCAGTCTCTTCATCACCTAAAGCTTCAATCATATCAGCCTTATGGAAGAATTCTTCTGCAGTAGCTTCCATATTCAAATAGAAATTACCTAAAACCATGTCTTGTCCAGGAGTAACGATAGGTTTACCATCTTTAGGTCCTAGTATGTTATTAGATCCTAACATTAAGATTTCTGCTTCAGCTCTTGCTTCTTCACTTAATGGTAAGTGGACCGCCATTTGGTCTCCGTCAAAGTCAGCATTAAACGCAGTACATACTAACGGATGTAATCTTATAGCTCTACCTTCAACAAGTTTAGGTTTAAACGCTTGAATACCTAATCTATGTAGTGTAGGTGCTCTATTTAAGAATACTGGGTGGTTCATAATAACCTTTTCAACACAATCCCAAGCTCTAGAATCTTGTCTATCAATAAGCTTTTCAGCTGTTTTAGGATTAGACGCAATTCCTTGAGTAACTATTTCATTTATTACAAATGGTTTGTAAAGTTGAATAGCCATCTCTCTAGGAATACCACATTCATACATTTTTAAATCTGGTCCAACAGCGATAACACTTCTACCAGAGAAGTCTACACGCTTACCAAGTAAGTTTTGTCTAAAACGACCTTGTTTACCCTTTAAATTATGAGATAAAGACTTAAGCGCTCTACCACCAGCTCCAGTAACAGGCTTACTTCTTCTACCATTATCAATTAAAGCATCAACAGCTTCTTGAAGCATACGCTTTTCATTTTGAACGATAATAGCAGGAGTACCAAGTTCTAACAATTTCTTTAAACGATTATTACGAGTTATAACTCTTCTATATAAATCATTTAAATCACTTGTTGCAAATCTACCACCATCAAGTTGTAGCATAGGTCTTAAATCAGGTGGAATAACAGGAAGTACTGTAAGTACCATCCATTCAGGTTGATTATCAGAATCAACAAATGAATTAACTGTCTCTAAACGTTTAATAAGTTTCTTACGTTTATCACCAGTAGCACCCTCAAGTTCCTTAATTATTACAGCTTGTTCAGCCTTAGCATCAACTTGTTCTAATAATGTTTTAACTGCTTCAGCACCTGTTTGAGCCTTAAAGCTACCAGGACCATAAATCGCAGTATTTTCTCTATACTCTCTTTCAGAAAGAATTTGTTTGTACTCTAATTTAGTATCACCCTTATCAGTAACAACCCAAGAAACAAAATACACAACTTCCTCTAATTGCTTAGGAGTAATGTTTAATAACAAACTCATTCTTGATGGGATACCTCTTAAATACCAAATGTGAGCTACAGGAGCAGCAAGTTCAATATGACCCATTCTTTCACGACGAACGCTAGATTTTGTTACCTCAACCCCACATCTATCACAAATGATTCCACCATATCTAACTTTTTTATACTTACCACAATAGCATTCCCAATCCTTTGTAGGACCAAAAATTCTTTCACAGAACAATCCATCACGTTCAGGTTTTTGAGAACGATAGTTGATTGTTTCTGGTTTTTTAACCTCACCACGAGACCATTCTTTGATACGATCAGGTGAAGCTAAACCAACCTGCATTGCCGCAAATTTATTTATATTCATTTAGTTGCCCTCCTTAATCCATATCATCATCGAAGCCAACTTCTGCTGGTTCAGGTATTTCTTCTTCATCCTCATTGACTAGTACTAGTCCTTCGAAATCTTCTTCAATACTCATTGTTTCAATCGCATCAGTTTCTTCTTTTATTTCATCTTGCTCAACCTTCTTCATGTCGATTTCATTTCCATCTTCATCAAGAATCTTAACGTTAATCGCAAGTGCTTGTAACTCATGTTGTAATACCTTATAAGCTTCAGGAATTCCAGGTTCAGGAATATCTTTACCCTTAATAATTGCTTCATAAGTCTTTGTTCTACCATGTATATCATCTGATTTGATAGTTAAGATTTCTTGTAATGTATGTGCAGCACCATATGCTTCTAATGCCCAAACTTCCATTTCTCCAAATCTTTGACCACCATTTTGTGCTTTACCACCTAAAGGTTGTTGAGTAACTAAACTATAAGGTCCAGTAGCTCTTGCATGTAGCTTATCATCAACCATGTGCGCAAGCTTAATCATATACATAACCCCAACAGAGATTCTTTCATCATAATCTTCGCCGGTTCTTCCATCTCTTAATACTAGCTTACCATCACTAGAAATATTTGCTTCTTTCATGATATCCGCAAGTTCTTCATTAGTAATACCATCAAATACAGGTGTCGCAAATTTAACGCCTAAAGCTTTTGCTGCCATACCTAGATGGATTTCTAATACTTGTCCAATATTCATACGTGAAGGAACCCCAAATGGATTTAACATAATATCTACAGGTGTTCCATCAGGCATGTATGGCATATCTTCTACAGGCAATATTTTAGAGATAACCCCTTTATTACCATGTCTACCAGCCATCTTATCACCCTCAGAAATCTTACGTTTTTGAACGATGTAAACTTTTACAACTTCATTAACACCTGGAGGTAATTCATGTCCTTCTGAACGTTTGAATACTCTAACACTTTGTACAATACCAGCACCACCATGAGGTACCTTTAATGAGTTATCTCTAACTTCTCTAGACTTCTCACCAAATATTGCAAGCAATAATTTTTCTTCTGGAGAAACTTCTGATTGTCCTTTTGGAGTAACCTTACCAACTAAGATATCTCCTTCCTTAACTTCAGCCCCAACCATTACAATTCCTCTAATATCTAAGTTACGACAAGCGTTTTCAGATACGTTAGGAATATCTCTTGTAATTTCTTCAGGTCCTAGTTTAGTTTCACGACATTCAATATCATAAGCTTCTATATGAATTGATGTATAAACATCATCTTTAACCATTCTTTCAGACATGATAATGGCATCTTCATAGTTATAACCATGCCATGTCATGAATGCGATAGTAACATTTTGACCTAACGCTAATTCACCATCTTGCATAGAAGGTCCATCAGCTAAGATATCACCTTTTTTAACCATTTCACCCTTAGTAATAATAGGTTTTTGGTTTAAACAAGTACCAGCATTAGATTTTCTAAACTTAATTAAATCATAAGTTTTTTCTTCTTTTTCTTCTTGTACAACTATTTTATTAGCATCAACATATGTAACAACTCCATCACCAGTAGCAACACAACCACTACCAGCATCCCTTGCGATTCTATGTTCGATACCTGTACCAACATATGGAGATTGTGGATTTAATAATGGTACAGCTTGACGTTGCATATTCGCACCCATTAAAGCTCGAGTACAGTCATCATTTTCCAAGAAAGGAATACAAGCAGTAGCCACAGAAACAATTTGTTTTGGAGAAACGTCAGCTAATTCAACTTCTTCTTTATCAGCCATAACTGTATCTCCAGAAATTCTAGCAACAACTCTATCATTAACAAGTTTTCCATCAATGATTTCATTTGCTTGAGCAATAACATAATCAGCTTCTTCATCCGCAGACAAGTAAACTACCTTATCTGTCACATATCCTTTTTTATCCACAACTCTATAAGGAGTTTGAATAAAACCATATTCATTTATTTTTGCATAAGTAGTTAAGTTTGAAATAAGTCCAATGTTTGGTCCTTCTGGAGTTTCAATAGGACAAATTCTACCATAGTGAGAGTTGTGAACGTCACGAACTTCAAAGCCCGCTCTTTCACGAGTCAAACCACCAGGTCCTAATGCACTAATACGTCTTTTATTTGTAAGTTCAGCTAATGGATTTTGTTGGTCCATAAATTGAGATAATTGAGAACTAGAGAAGAATTCTTTTATTGCAGCACTTAAAGGTCTAATGTTAGTTAATTGTTTTGGAGTTAAATTACTAATTTCAGCAATTGACATTCTTTCCTTAACAACTCTTTCCATTCTACTTAAACCAATTCTAAATTGGTTTTGAATAAGTTCTCCAACAGTTCTAATTCTACGATTACCTAACATGTCGATATCATCTGCATCACCAACACCATCAAGCATATTTAATTGATAGCTATATAAAGCATACATATCAGAAGTAGTAATAGTTTTCTTATCATTTAATGGGTCAATACCAATAACTTTAATTGAATGATTTAAATCATCATCACTAGCTATATAAGCAACTTGAACTGCAGCACCAACTAAGTAAATAATTACTTTTTCATTAGTAGCTAAAGAAGTAATAAGCTCTTGATTAGCACTAGTCATAGGTAAAACACTCATATCAGGAATATATCTATCAACAACAAGTTCACCATCATTTAAGATATCTTCACCTTTAAGATTAGTAATTCTACCAATTGCATATAATCTTGAACCATAGTTTAATACAGCATTTACATTACTGTTATTAACTTCTACAGCCTTACCAATAATTCCTGAATAAATTCTTACTGTATCAAATTCTTTAGCAATACCTTTAACATCATCTTCAGTTAATACTGTACCTTGTTCAAAAGTAACATTCTTACCATCTAAATCTGTCGCAAGTATTCTACCAACTAATGAATTCTTCCAAGTAGTAGGAATACTTATAATATCAGGATGAGAGAATTCATGAGTAAATGGATAAGCATCCATATTAATACCCTTATTAAATTCTTCTCTTAATACACTTCTTTCTTCTTTATTGATCTTCTTACCTTTTTTATAGATTACTTTACCTTCTGCAGAAACTACATCTTCTTTTAAAGTATTTTCTTCTATACGATCAATAACACTTAATTTCTTCTTTAATTTATATCTTCCAGCCTTAGTTAAATCATACCTTCTATGATCAAAGAACTTTGCGTTCATTAAACTTATAGAACCTTCTAAAGTAGGAACTTCATCAGATCTTTGGTTTTCATAAACATTAATTAAAGCTTCATTTTTTGTTTTAATTTTATCCGCAGCTAAAGTGTTCTTTATTTCTTCATAGTTTCCAAAGATTGCAGTATAAAGCAACATATAAAGATTTAAATATTCTCTAGGTTCACCTTCGACTATAGTATCTTCAAAAACTTCTAAATCTAATGCTTTTAAAAATTTCTTTATGTCATCAACGCCAAAAGCATCTTCACCATTTTGAAGATTTAATGACATACCTATAGCTTTAAATAATATTGTACTTAATACCTTACGCTTACGGTCAATAGAAACATTTAGGATTCTACCTAAAGCTTGTTTCTTTGAATCACTCATAAACTCTAACCAAGTACCTCTACTTGGAATAAGTTCAGATGTGTATGTATCTCTACCAGTCTTATCTTCAGAAATGATATCGAAATACGCACCTGGAGATCTTACAATTTGTGATACGATTACACGCTCAGCACCATTGATAATAAATGTACCAGTATCTGTCATCAAAGGAAAATCTCCTAAGAAAACATCTTCCCATTTAGTCATAACTTCACCAGTATCTTGATCCATCATAACTAGTTCCATTTTTGCTTTTAATGGAGCCGCATAATTTGTTTCTCTGTATTTGCATTCACTAACGCTATATTTGGGTTCCCCAAATTCGTAGTCTACAAATTTCAATTGGATGTTACCAGCGTAGTTGCTGATAGGATAAACATCTTCAAATACTTCTTTAATTCCTTCACTTGCAAGCCAATCAAAAGAAGCTGTTTGAATTTCAACTAAGTCAGGTAGTTCTAATTCACCACTAACCTTAGAGTAATCTCTTCTTGAAGCCTTGTTTCCTAGCTGCACAACGTGGTATGCTTTGTTTTTTTCCATTTACGCCATCCTTTCGTATGCCTGTTTAAACGCCTAAAAGGGCTTATGATGCCCTATTTAATTTAGACTTTATTGCAATTTATCATGTTACCAAAAGATAGTCAATTTGTCAATACTTAACAGCCTTAAGTATCCAAAAACCTTTTTTCTTTTCTATCACTTGGCAATTATTAAATTTTGACATTATTTCATTAACCGCACTATTAGCACCTTGTTGTTTTCTTATAACAACCCACAAATTACCATTAGTATTTAAATGATCATAAGAATCATTAAACATCTTATAAATAACTTGTTTCCCTGCTCTAATAGGTGGATTAACTAATATTTCATCAAATTTATCTTCTACATTAGAATATCCATCTGAAACAAAATAATTAATATCTACTTTATTCAATTTAGCATTCTCTTTAGAAAGATTAACTGCTCTAGGATTGATATCCACTCCTATAGCTTTTATATCAAAAAGCTTACTAAGTACTATAGACACAACACCATAGCCACAACCTAAATCTAATACCTTGCCTTTTATATCTTGATCTTTAACAACATTTAATAAAACATAAGTACCATAATCCACTTCAGTCTTACTAAACACTCCACTATCACTATTAAATATAAAATTTAAATTATTAAAATTAAAATCTATCCTTCTATAATTATGAGGCAAATCAGTATTATCACTAAAATAATGTGTCATAAAATGCCCCTTTCTTTATGGACTAAAAGCCGAAGTGTATTCGGCTTTTAATTTTCACAAAATTTACTAGAATTATTTAAATTCAACAGTTGCTCCAGCTTCCATCAATTTTTTCTTGATTTCTTCTGCTTCAGCAACAGGTACATTTTCTTTAACTGCTACTGGAGCTTTATCTACGATACCTTTAGCATCAACTAAACCTAAACCAGTAACTTCTCTAACAACTTTGATAACTCCAACTTTACTATCTCCAACAGATGCTAATACAACATTAACGCTAGTTGGTCCAGTAGGAGCTGCGTCTTCTTCAGCAGCAACTGCAGCAACAGCAACAGGAGCAGCAGCAGTAACTCCGAATTTTTCTTCGATTGCCTTAACTAAATCATTTAGTTCAAGGATTGTAGCTTCATCTAGATATGCTAAGATATCTTCACTTGTAATTTTAGCCATTATTAATTTCCTCCTAATTAAGCTTCTACAGCAGTTTCAGCTGTTTCTTGTGGTGCTACTTCTTCAGCAGCAGGTGCTTCTTCAACAACTGGTTCTTCAGCTGGTGTTCCTTCACCTTTTTGATCAGCAACAGCCTTAACAGCTAATGCAAATCCTCTTACTGGTGCTTGTAATACACTTAGCAACATTGATAACATACCATCACGGTTAGGTAATGTAGCTAATGATTTTAGGGTAGTAGCATCAACAACTTTCCCTTCAACAACTCCACCTTTAAGTACTAATTTGTCATTCTTCTTAGCGAATTTAGCTAAGATACGACTTGGTGCTACTGCATCATCAGAGAATGCGATAGCGTTTGGACCAGTTAAGTATTCATTTAAGTCATTTAGTCCTGCTTTTTCAGCAGCTCTAGTAACCATTGTGTTTTTGTATACTTTAAACTCGATGTTTTCTTCTCTAAGAAGTCTTCTAAGTTCAGTAACTTTTTGAACACTTAGACCGCGGTACTCAACTACAACTGAAGATGAACTATCTTTTAATTTGTCTTGTATATGACTAACTAGTTCTTCTTTAGCTTTTAGTGTCACGTCTTTCATTTTTACACCTCCATCTTGTTTACAATATACTCACATAAATAAAGCCCCTACTAAGACAGTAAGGGCTGAAAGTTCATAAAACGTTCTTTCTACCTCGGTAACATTATTAAGCATATGCCGTTACTGTCTATGGTATATTGATAACGTATTAATTTTACCAAGATAATTATATTTGTCAAGTTTATTATTCATGAGATTTCCACATGCATTCACTTAGCTTTATGTTTGTAAATACAGACTTAAATGAAGAATCCTCAGGTGAACATGCGTATATACCAAACTTTATTTCTTCATCACCCTTAAACATATGACAAATTCTCATTTGTTTAAAGTTAATTCCATCATACGAGCTTTCAATACAATAATCAGATTCTCTTCTACTTAATCTATACCACATAGATTTTATATTTGCGGGTATATCTGTAGTAGCCCAATTAGAATATCCATTATTAGTTACTACACTACCCAATCTTTGAAACTCTTCATTTTCATATTCAATAGAAGCCTTCAACCAATTCTCACTATCTAAATACATTACAATACCACATTGATCAAACCTTCTTTTACTATCAAACTCTGTTTTTACAGCAAATGAAAAATACTTTTCTTTTGTACTTATTTGTAATACAGGTGCATTATCATTTTGAAAATTATAGTAGGTTCTTTGCCACAAGTCAGTAAAAGGTTTAGATATGATAGTTAAATTATTATCCTCAATTTTAAATTCATTTGGTTCTCTTAACCATATAAAATCTTTTAAATTCATAATAAATCCTCCAAACCAAGTATCACTTTCATTTTATCATATAATTATGTATGATTTGGTTAAGTAAGAGGTGATGATATGTATATTAATATAGAAAACAAAGCAATCTTCTACGAAAAGATTGGAGAAGGACCTGCTTTAGTAATGGTACATGGCAATGGTGAAGACCACACAATATTTAAAGAAGCAACTAAAATACTACATAAATATTTTACAGTTTATTTAATCGATAGTCCCGGTCATGGTAAAAGTGATCCTGAAGATACCTTCAGTTATGAAGATATGGCAGAAAAGATATATCAGCTATTAATCACATTAGATGTAAAAGATCCTTACTACTTTGGTTTTAGTGATGGTGGAATAATAGGATTACTTATAGCTATTAATCACAAAGATTACTTAAAACAATTAATTATATCAGGTGCTAATACTGACCCAAGTGGAGCTAAGGATTGGGTATTAAATTTATTCAAAGTTATTTATTTCTTTACTAGAAAAGAAACATTTAAATTAATGTTAACTCAACCTCAAATTAGTGAAGAACAACTTAAATCAATAACCACTCCTACAGTAGTATTAGCTGGTAGTAAAGATGTTGTAAAAGAATCACACACTAAAATGATTGCTCAAACAATACCAAATTCAACATTAGAAATACTACAAGGTGAAGACCATGGATCATACATTATAAAATCAGATAAAATAGCACATTTAATTATCAAACACACAAAAGAGGTAGATGCTTAAGCATTTACCTCTTATTTATTTGTATTAATTTGATTATTATTTGTGTAGTCTCTACCAAAAACCAAAACACCAAGGATAATACTAAGAACACTTAATACATCTGTAATAATCTTTTCCATAATATTTCCTCCTTGGATATATTATGTACTATTTATATTAATATAAGATTACTCATATCTTAAGATTACCTTAAAAAAAGATCCAAGTATAAACTTGAATCTTATATTAATTAGTCTATTGTTACTTTTATACCAGGACCCATTGTGTTAGACAATGTAATTCCTTTAATGAAAGCACCCTTAACTGCAGATGGACGAGCTTTTACAATTACGTCATATAACGCTTTGTAGTTTTCAGCAAGTTGTTCTTCAGTGAATGAACATTTACCAATCATAACGTTAATGTTACCTTCTTTATCAACACGGTATTCTACTTTACCTTTTTTAATGTCATTAACAGCATTAGCAACGTTAGGTGTAACTGTACCTGTTTTAGGGTTTGGCATTAATCCCTTAGGGCCTAATAATTTACCTAATTTACCAAGTTCACCCATCATATCAGGTGTAGCAACGATAATATCAAAGTCAAACCATCCGCCTTTGATTTTATCTAACATATCTTTTCCACCAACTAAATCTGCACCAGCATCTATTGCTTCTTGTTCCTTAGGTCCTTGAGTAATAACCAATACTTTTTGGCTTCTACCAGTACCATTAGGTAATACCATAGCACCTCTGATGTTTTGATCAGCTTGACGTGGATCTACATTCAATTGAAAACTTAATTCAACTGATGCATCAAACTTTGTATAATTTGTCTTTTTTGCAAGACCTACTGCTTCTACATAGTTATAAGTTTTACTACTGTCAACTAATTTAGCAGCTTCTCTGTATTTCTTTCCAGCCATTAATTAGTCCTCCATTCCTTCTACTTTAATACCCATGTTCTTTGCAGTTCCAGCCACAATTTTCATTGCTGCTTCAACTGAATTTGCATTTAAGTCTGGCATTTTATATTCAGCAATTTCTCTTAATTGATCAACTGTGATTTTACCAGCCTTTGTAGTGTTTGGAGCACCTGAACCTTTAGAAACACCTGCAGCTTTTTTAAGTAATATTGAAGCTGGTGTTGTCTTTAAAACAAAATCAAATGTCTTGTCTTCATATGCAGTTATAATTACTGGAACTAAATCCCCTGCACGATCTTTTGTAGCTTCGTTAAAAGCTGAACAGAATTGGGGCATATTGATACCCGCAGACGCTAGAGCTGGTCCTGGTTTAGCACCGCCAGCCATGAATTGTAGCTTTGCTACTTTTGCAACTTTTTTCACGTGACATACCTCCTATATATTGTTGTCAGTGCTGTGGTATATTGGAATGTTGCTTTCCTCCCACGCATTGTACTGCCTTTTTAGGCTTGTTTATCATATACCAAACTTTAGTCTTAGTCAACTTAATCTTCTAAAAACCTCTATAATAATATACCAAGTAAAAGATGTTCTCTACTTTAGTAGAAAACATCTTACATATATTCTTTGATTATTTCTTCTCTATCCTTATTACTATAATAAGTTAATGGAACATCCATCATCATAATTGAACCATATTTACCTTCTTTATGAAGTTTATATACAGCTCTAGCACTTGAAACCATAACACTGCCTGTAAATTCAGGATTTGAATCTAGCTTTAAACCATATTCAATTACTTGATTACATTCATCAGATGTTTCACCCAATCTAATCACATTACCACCATGAGGTAATCCCTTATGTTCTTTTTGTAAGGTTTCTAAATCAACAAAATTAACTGTTGTTTCATAATCCAAGAAATAATTAGGCATTTCCTTTATTTCTTTTTCAATTAATGCTTTATCATAGCCTTCTTCTACTACCACATAACATAAACGAGTATGTTTATCAGAAGTAGTTAATGTTAGTTTCTCTTTATTAAGTATCCTTGATTTAACTTCCTCATTAGGCACTGTGTATTGTCTAGCATCAACAACTCCCTTTATTCTTCTAATCGCATCAGAATGTCCTTGACTAACACCTTTTCCCCAAAAAGTATAAGATTCACCATCAGGCAATACAACATTACTCAACAATCTTTGAAAAGAGAATAATCCTGGATCCCAACCAGTAGAAACCATACATAATGTATTAGCTTCTTTAGCAATTTCATCCAATTGTTTCATATAGTCATTAATCTTTTTATGTGTATCAAATGCATCTACCGTATTAAACATACTAGCCACATATGGTCCTTGTTGTAAAATGTCAGTCGCAGAACCTCCACACATCAACATTACATCAATCGTACCTACATAATCCTTCATAGATGAATATTCAACTACTTTATCATTATTAATATCCTTTGGATTTCTTCTAGAAAATATCGCAACTAACTCCATATCTTTATTCTTTAAGATTGAAGCTTCTACACCTTTTCCTAAATTACCATAACCAACTATTCCTATTTTTATACTCATATTTTTCCTTTCTATTAATAAACGTGAGGTAATACATCCTTAGGTATTAGACATTCATATTTGTCATCACCTAATCTATCCTTTAACTCTTGTTTTGCTTGTTTAATTAATTCTGGGTTCTTTATTAAAGTTAATGCAGTATCTGCAATTATTTCACCAGCATGTCTTGCGCCTTTACTAGCAATACTAGATTTACCTTGAGCAACCCATTGCCAACTATGACCCCCTGCACCATAGCTATAACAATTCATATTGATTTGTGCTGTAGGTACTACCCAACTAACATCACCAACATCACTAGATCCCATATAACATACGTTAGAATGTTCCTTGTCTACAAAGTAATCATTTAATTCACTCTCTTTAATATTATTAATTAACCTTGCCTTATCTTTTACATTTTCATCAATATCATTTAATACAATATTAATATCATAAGTATTCTTAAACTTTAAAGCATATTCTCTTTCTTCTTTTGTATACTCTGGAACACCTAGTTTAATAAAAGAATCTCTAAATACTTTTTCCAATGTAAAATTAGGAATTATATTAACTAACCCTTCATCAAATATAATATCTACACTAGTACCATTCATTAAAGCTGAACCTCTAGCAACATCACAAACTCTATCATAGAGTTTTTTTACTTTTGGACCTGTAGTACTTCTTACAAAATATCTAACTTCAGCTTCAGCTTGAACAACATTAGGTGCACTACCACCAGTATTAGTAATCGCATAATGAATTCTTTCATCACTACCCATATGTTCTCTTAAGTAATTAACTCCAATATTCATTAATTCAACACTATCTAAAGCACTTCTACCAAGTTCAGGAGAACCAGCCGCATGACTAGAAACACCATGGAATCTAAAATAACATTGAATACACGCTTGATGAGAACCTGTGGAAACACTACTTACAGTAGAAGGATGCCAAGTTAATGCAATATCCACATCATCAAAATAACCATCTCTAGCAAGATATGCCTTACCGCTACCAGCCTCTTCTGCAGGACATCCCACTAGTTTAATAGTAGCTTGAAGGTTTTCTTCATCAATCATTTCTTTTAATCTTAAAAATGCATTTATAGCTCCAACACCTAATAAATGATGTCCACAACCTTGTCCTGTAGTTGTGTCTTTTAAAGGTTTATATTCATCTTGATCTGCCTCTTGAGACATACCATCTAAAGCATCATATTCCGCAAGTATTGCAATAACAGGACTACCACTACCATAAACCGCATCAAATGCAGTATCCATATTACAAATACCTCTATTTACCTCAAATCCTTCTTCTTCTAAAAAATCACACATCGCTTTAGCGGATTTATATTCCTTAAAACCTAATTCTGCATAATCCCATAATTCATTTTGAAGTTTATTTAACTTATCCATAACTATTCCTCCACATCATATTTCCAATTGTTATCACCATGGTAAATCATCTGTTTACTCATACCACCATCAATAACAATATTTTGACCATCTATAAACGAACCTTTTTCACTACATAAGAATAAAACCATTTCAGCAATATCTTCTGCCTTACCTATTCTTTCAACCGGATGTTGCATCTTATCTTGATAAGATGCTTCATACTTAGGTTTTTCACTGTAGTTAGAAACATCAATCCATCCTGGACTAATACAATTAACTCTAGCCTTACCTCTAAGGGTAATACTTAAAGCATGAGTTAAAGCCACAATGCCGCCCTTGATAGCCGCATAGCTTTCTGAATTTCTTTCAGACATCAACGCTCTAGTAGATGCTATATTAACAATACTAGAACCAATATTTAAATTATCCTTTAATAACTTAACTAAATAAAAAGGTGCACTTAAACCAACACTTAATACATAGTTAAAATCTTCATAAGAACAATTATCTAAACCACCCTTACTAAAACCAGCATTATTAATAATTCCATCAAACCTTATATATTCAATACTCTTCACAAAGCCTTCTAATTCTTTTTTATCTCCTATATTTGCTTTATAAAAAAAGAATTTGTCATTAACATCTTCTATAGATTTACCTCTATCATCCATATCAACTCCATATACTTCATGACCATTTCTTAAAAACATATAAGTAATACATCTTCCAATACCATTACTACAACCCGTAACTATATATCTCATAATATCTTTTTCCTTTTTAACATTATAATTATAATTAGTTTTAAAGTAAAACAAAAAAACACATAATAATAATTATTATGTGTTAATTTTGAATATATTTATCAAGTTCTTCTATTTTTACATTTTGTGTTGTGACTAACTCTATAATCTTGCTTATCTTTGAAGAAGTAAGGTTATTCTTTTTAATATAATCTATCAAAGAAACTAAAACTCTATCACTTAAACCATTTGCACTACAACTACCTTGTGTAGCCATAATTAATGAATATTGTGTAAAAGCATCAAGACCACTATTAAGTAGTGCTTCTTGTTCCTCTTTCTTTGAGAATTGAAATGCCATTTTGAATTCTTCTGCTCTGACTTCGCCTAATTGATTAAGAATATCTTCTAAGTTCATATATACCTCCATATATGTAAATATTATATGAACTAATTTTATATTTATACAATCTATTTACTCTTTACAAATCTTTTTTTATTTAATTTATATAAAGTAACTAATGAAACAATAGTTATAGTTAAATACATGCTTAAATTAGATTTTGAGCTTGTTAAAGGTGGTTCATGTTTTATTGGTGTTGGTGTTATTGTAGGAGTTGGTTGTGGAGTAATAGGTGTTTCTTTTTCATTTGTTATAGTGAAACTAATGATTTCTACAACTTCAAATTTTTTTGGAATATTTATTGTATATAAACCTCCATCTTTAATTATTTCTATTTCATCATTATCACTTAAAACATATCTATAATTACTATTCAAAATATTATTTAATAAAGGATCACTTAATATTTGAGTAGTTGAATCATACTGTTTTGAACTGATGGTCTGGTTATCAATTATCATATTAATAGTAGAATTTAAATTTTTAATCAAGATACCTTTATTCATTTCAATAGTTTCTTTAAATCCTATTAGTTTTTCTTCTACAACTCTATATTCAAACTGTTCTTCACCTTGATATCCAGGAAGGTCTATTAAACTTTCTTTCCAATTATTTTCTTTGTTTAATAAAACTGTTTTATATAATTCATTATTCTTATATACTTCTACATTTAACTCATTTGGAATCTCATTTTCTTTAGCATTCCATATCTTTATTAAATCTAATTGATGATTAATAGTATTAAAGTTTTCACCAATTAGTTTATATTTATTATCAATTAATAAACTATCTAGATAAATTAATTCAGTTAAATCACCTTCATCACTTAATTTAGGTATATTTATTTGATATCCATTTGTTTCATCACCAGTAATATTTATATCATAACTTGTTTGATCTAAAGGAAATGGTTCTCCATTATTTAAAACATAATTTACTTTAATAGGAATAGTACTTTGTGGTAATGAAATATCACTAAATTGAACTTCTAAAGTATTACTTCCAATTCTGTTAATTATTTGAGTTTGTGTATCAACCAATTCACCATTTAAATAAACATTTATATCTATATTAGTAGTTGGTTCACTTGAAGGATATTGAGAATATATTGTTCCATAATCATTAGTAATTTCTAATCTACCAATTGTAAAACTAATATTAGAAGTATTATCTTTTGTGATTTGTAATATGTAATCTAAACTTTCTTCCTCAATTGAATAGCTATCAATACCATTTAATGTTAATGATATTGGATCAAGATTATCAAATACCCCAGTCCAATTATTATCGTTACTTAATTCTAAGAATCTATCATTACCATCACCATCTTTAACTCTTTCACCATCTTTTAGCAAATATATTTTTATACTTGTTGGAATATTTGTAATACTTTGATTCCATTTCTTTTCTACTTCTATTTGATGATAATTATAGTTTGTAAGAGTAAAGGTTTGATTATAATCATCCACATAATTAAATTCACTTACTACCTTATAATTACTTAAATTCTCTTCTTCTATTACATAAGATATCCCTTTAGCATCTAACTCTTCTTTTGAAAAAGGTAGATTTATAAAAGTGTGTTTCCAATTATTATCATTACTTAATATAGCATCATCATATTTTGAATCACCAATAAACAAGTTTACTTTAATACTTTCAGGTATACTCTCAACACTTGTATCCCATATCTTTTCAACACTTAACTTATAATCTTTAGGATTACCAGGGAATACTATATCCGCATTAAAAGCTATTCCTCCACCCTTTTGAGCATTATTTCCCATAATAAACACTCTAGAGTTTCTCCATGCCTCATCAACTATTGCATCATTATAAACAGTTTTTAAACTCACAAACTCATCTGTTTCTCTTAAGTTTTCTGGAATGGTGCTATCACTTGTATAAGTTAAAACATTTCCTTCTTTTGTAATAACTGAAATTGTAGTGAAGAATTAATCACCTATAACTTGTCCATTTAATTTATAGTTTTTTAATTTTTCATACGCAAAAATATCTTCTCCACTACCTCCTGCAGTAATAAAGTTATTAAATACATAAACTGAACCAAAGTCTTGATAATCTACTACACCACTAGGACAGTTCCAAAAACCCCCTCCAGATCCTCCTGGAAATTGATATATAAAAGATGATACATACGCAGTGTTTTCACTTACTAAAGCATTTTCTAATTCAAATACATAAGGAACTATAGACACATAAATAGCTCCACCCATGTTGTAGGCATAGTTATCCAATAAATACCCATCATTTAATTTCACTTCACTGGTAGACACAAATATTCCACCACCACTATATGAAGTGTTTTTATATATTAAACCACCATTCATATTCATGGTTGTACCATTAACTTCTATATACTTTTCATATGGAGTTGAGTATGTGTTTGAATAATCAATTCCATTATACCCAGTCACATATTGGTCACTAATAAATATTCCACCACCAGTGTTTCCATAGTTGTCACTAATTATTCCATCATTCATTTCAAAGTCTGATCCAGGAAAGATTTGGATTCCTCCACCAGCATTTATTGGCCCCGATGAAGAATTACTAGAAATAATTCCACCATTCATTATCATATTGGTTTTGCCATTAGCACTATCAGCCCCAATATCTCCAACACTTATTCCACCAGCTGAAGCTGTATTATTATCAATACTTCCATTGTTCAATATAAAAGTACCACCAGCACTAACTCTAACTCCTCCACCTGATATTTCAATGCTTTCACCATTGTTTACTTTATTGCTTGTAATTCTTCCAGCATTCATAGTTAAAACTCCAGTTTTTGAAACTGTGATTGGAGCACTATATGCCATTTTTACTATATTAGCATTCGCAAAAGTTCCACCATTTATTGTTAGGTTGCCTAATACATTAATAAACTTTCCTGTATTAGTATTACTACCATCAGCTTCTGTCCCATCAAAGAAAATAGAATCTCTTTCACTACTTCCTATTATTAGGTTTCCACCTTCTAACACATTAAACATTTCCTTAGTAAAAGCTAAAGCTTTATTTAAAGTAATACTTGGTTTTACAACTGGATTTGTAGTTAGATTAGTTTTTTCGATTACTATGTCACCTTGAGTAGTTGCATCACTTACTAACTGTTCTTTAGTACTCATAGGATCATTTAGATTTGGTAATACTATTTCACTTGAAAGTATTGGTTCAACATTCTCTGAAGGACCAACTGTTGTAATGTTTTGATTAGCATTTATATTTATAGTTTCACTAAATGTGATACTTTCTTTAATGATTATTGTTGTGGGTGATGTCCCAGCATTAACTACTGCATTTTTTAATTCATCAAAACTATATACTTCAATAGAACCAATTGGGGCAAGCATCATTTTCATCATTGGTGCTTCATTAAGAGTCTCTTCCACAACTTCTATTTCTTCTACTATAGATTCACTAACTGTGTCATCTACCACTGGTTCTTCAATTACTTCTTCTATTACATTTGTATCATCCACTAAAGGTATTTCTTCCTCTACAGGAATATCTTCTACTATAGGAGTTTCTTCAACTGTAGGTTCTGTATTATCTGGTTGTATGTCTTGTGCATACACATTAAAAAACTTACAAACAAAAACAATGATATTATTGTAATTGAAATAGTTTTAAACAAATAAAATTTATTTTTTCCCACAAAATACATTCCCCTATCTATATTATTTATACATACATCTTAAATTATTCTATAACACTAAACAAGACCAACCTTAACAATCTTTAAGAATAAATTCATATAAATATGTTTATAATTAATTATGGAGGTATTACTATGAGTACAAATATTTTAATTGCTGAAGATGACAAAGATATAATTGATATTCTTAAACTATATTTAGAGAATGAAGAATATACTATCTTTGTGTCTGAAAATGGAGAAGACGCATATAATCTATTTAAAAACAATGAAATTCATGTATGTATATTTGATATAATGATGCCTAAATTAAACGGTTATGAACTAACAAAAAAAATTAGAGAAGAAAGTAAGGTGCCTATATTAATACTTAGTGCAAAAAACCAGGATGTTGATAAGATTATAGGATTAAACATAGGTGCTGATGATTATATTAGTAAACCATTTAATCCTTTAGAACTTGTAGCAAGAGTTAAAGCCATGATAAGAAGAAACTATGATTTTAATACTGAAGAATCTAAAACTATTTATAAGGTAAAAGATCTAACATTAAATACAGAGTCCTTTACTATATATAAAAACAATGAAATGCTGAATCTAACACCTACAGAATTAAAAATATTAATGATGCTTATGAAAGAACCTGGAAAAATATTTACAAAGGTTCAAATATACGAAAATATAATTGGAGATTATTTTCAAACAGATGATAATACAATGATGGTACATATATCAAGATTAAGAGAAAAGATAGAGGATGATCCAAAGAATCCCCAATACATCAAAACAATCAGAGGGTTAGGATATAAAATTGAAAAAAACTAAAAATTCCAGAAAACTTATTTATGTATTCATTCACTACTTAGGAGTATTTTCAATTATTTATTTCTTCTTTTTAGCATTCTTTGGTAATTTTGTGATGGGTATAGTTGCGGATAACATATGGTCAAAAGATGAAGATTTAACAAAATATATAAACAAACTTGAAAGTGGAGAATATAGGGATATCCCTGTAAATAATATATTTGGAAGTAGAGGTTACTTTGATATTCTTGATTCTGATTTAAATACAATTTATTCATCAAGAGATACTCATAATTACACACAAGATGAAATACATAAAATGTTTACTGAGGATGTGTTTAATTACTCACTTTTCCAATTAAGAGATAATCAATTTTTATTAATGGATATGGAAGATGGTATAAATAATGAGTATTACATACTAGACAGTAACTTCAATGTACTATCTAGTAACGATCCTTATGCACCTATTAACTTCAATAAGGAGACAATTAGTAAAGTAAATGAATTCTTCATAGATTCCCAAGAGTTTTTAATTAAACAAGAATTTCAAAGAAATAATGAAACATACACCTTAGTAGGTTTTGTTTTAAAGTATGAAGACAGCAATTCAACATTTATGTTTTTGAATAATGTTTTATATGCGACTTATGTAGTTATATATATATTAGGCTCCTTATTATTAGTATTGTTATTAAATAAAAAAATAAATAAGCCATTAGATAAACTAAGTAAGGCAATAACTCAATACGCAGATGGTAGAGTCAAAACAGACCTAGAAGTTAATGGAATATTAGAATTAGAAGAAATAACACATAACTTTAAAAACATGACTCAAAAGCTAGATGAAACTGAAAAAGAAAACCAACAGTTTCAAACAGATAGACAATTAATGCTTGCTAGTATCTCTCATGATTTAAAAACACCTATAACAGTTATTCAAGGTTATTCTAAAGCTATTGTAGATGGTGTTGTAAAAGATGATGAGATAATTAAAAAGAGTCAATTAATATATGATAAATCAGGTTATTTAAATGACCTTGTAAATAACTTTACAGAATTTAGTAAGTTAGAACACCCTGCATTCATTTATAGTTTTGAAAAATTAGATGTTGCTGAGTTAGTTAGAAACTTTATAGCTAGTAAATATGATGAATTAGAATCTAAAAACATAGATTTAATAATTCATATACCAGAAGATAAAATAATCAAAAAAATAGATGCCCAACAATTTAATAGAGTTCTTGATAACATTATTAATAATGCAATTAAGTATGGTGGAGAAGGGACTTCTATCAAGGTATTTGTGGATGATACTAAGATTGTTATATCAAATAGTGGTTCATTAATTAATGGAGATACCTCTTCAGATTTATTTAAACCTTTCACTAAGGGTGATTCCGCAAGAAATCTTGGAGGTTCTGGATTAGGTTTATCAATAGTTAAAAGAATTGTTGAAGCTCATGGCTTTACCATAAACCTACTATCAGACCAAAAGGGTTACTACAAAACAAATTTTATTATAAATCTTAATGAAAATTAAGTTTAACTAAAGTGTCACTTAAGATTATTTATTTATACTTTATGAGAAACAAGGAGAAGAGTATGAAAAATATATTAAGTGGCATTTTTAATTTTATAAAAACAAACAAGAAAAAATTATTAATTTCTTTATTAATAATACCTTTAGCTATTGTAGGTTTTATTTTCACTAAAAAACCTACTGTAAAATCAGAAGAAGTAGTAGATGAAACTCAAAGAACAATAGTTCTATCAAAAGGAGAACTTTATAGTTCTGTAAATATAAAGGGTACTATACAAAGTAATGAAGTATCTAGTGTTAGTACTAATCTAACTTCTAAAGTAATTGAAGTTAATGTAAAAGTAGGAGATCAAGTAAAAAAAGGTGATATTATCGCAAAGCTTGATAGTACTGATATACAAAGAGAAATAGCTGACAAATCAAAAGAAACTTCTAATGAAAAGTCTTTATTACAAGATGCATATGATAAGTTAATTAAACAAAAAAACAATATGTATGAAAGTAGAAAGAATACAGAAACCGATAAGAATAACACCATTAACAAAGCTAAACAAGTTTTAGATCAAAAAAATGGTGAGCTTAATAATGCAAAAAATGCATATAATAGTGCAGTAAGTGAAAAGAATACAGTGGAAGGACAAATTAAGCCATCTATAGATGCAATGAGTGAAGCGGAAAAAGCATCTCAAAATGCATATCAAGTTTGGCAAAGTGAAATAACTAGGGATAATGCTTTTGTTTATGTTCCAACAGCTAGAATAGATGGTGAAGATGATGTAACATATGAGACAAGAAAAAAAAATGAAGAAATAGCATTTAATTCTTCCATAGAAAAAACCGAATCAAAAGATAAAGTAACTAAGGCTGAAGATAATTATAAAAAAGCACAAGAAAATTTAAAATCCAAACAAGAAGAACTTGCTAGTGCTCAATCTCTATATGATTATGAAATCATTAACACTAAGCTTAATGATGCACTTTCTAAGAAAACTTCTCTAGAAAGTGAAAGACAAGAAGCTGAAAATGCATATAACTCATCTATATCTGATAAAAACACTGCATTAGGTGAAATAGACAACAACATTTCTTCTTTAAATGACAGCATAAATGAAGCGTATAAAAAGATAAAAGATTACAATGCGTCATCTGGTTTAAAAGAACTAAACGAAAAACTAGCAGGAACTATATTAAAAGCTGAATCAGATGGCAAAGTTACAGAACTTAAAGTAAATGTTGGTAGTGTACCAAGTGGAACAATCGCAACTATACAATCAACAAGCAAACTAATGATTTCCGCAAAAGTACAAGACTATGATATTACTAAAATATCAGTTGGACAAAAAGTAAAAGTAACTACAGAAGCAAGCACAGATGTCTTTGAAGGAACTCTAACAAGAATCTCTCCAACCGCATCAGCTGAAGGTGACTTCGATGTGGATATAAGCTTACCTGAATCAGAAAAACTATTCATCGGCACAAAAGCAAAAGCAGAAATAATCTTATTTTCTAAGAAAGATGTAATATCCATCCCTATTGATGCTGTACTAGAAAAAGATGATGGATCATACATAATTACTAAAGGAACTGATGGAAAACTAAAAGAAATTAAGATTACAAAAGGAGATACTACTGATTTATTCATTGAAATAAGTGGACCAGAAGTTAAAGAAGGACTAGAAGTTCTAGCTAATGCTGATTGGGACTCACTAAAGGCTCAAGCTGAAGAAAGTATAAACAATAGTGGAGGATTCTAATATGACTCCTGTAATACAACTAGAAAACATTATAAAAACATACAATATAGGTAAACCAAATGAACTAGAAATACTACACAATATAAACCTAACAATATACAAACATGAGTTTGTGGCTATAGTTGGAGAAAGTGGAAGTGGTAAATCTACCTTAATGAATATAATTGGAGCTTTAGATAAACCAACTCATGGTGAATATGTATTAGATTCTCTTGATGTTAATAAGGCATCAAAAAATCAGATGAGTGAAATAAGAAATAAAAACATAGGTTTTGTATTTCAAAACTTTAACCTTATCTCTAGAACAAGTGCATTAAAAAATGTAGAACTACCAATGTTATATAAGGGTATATCTCAATCAAAAAGAACATTACGTGCAAAAGAATTATTAACACTAGTTGGTATGGAAAATAGAATGACACATGATCCAAATGAATTATCAGGAGGACAAAAACAAAGAGTCGCAATCGCAAGAGCGCTCGCTAATGATACTTCTATCATACTAGCTGATGAACCTACTGGTGCCCTAGATTCGCAAACATCAAGATCAGTAATGAATTTATTCCATTCTTTAAACCAAAAACAAGGTAAAACTATTGTATTAATAACACATAGCATGGAACTTGCGAAAGAATGTCCAAGAATCATTACACTAAAGGATGGTAATATCGTTGATGATGTTAGACAGGAGATTAAACATGTTAATTGAAAATATTTTAATAGCCTTAAACAGCATTAAAGCAAATAAACTACGATCATTTCTAACAATGTTAGGTATTATCATAGGTATAGGTTCTGTTATCGCTATTGTGACCATTGGTGATAGTATTGCCAGTGGTGTAAATAAAGAAATGCAAGGATATGGTGCTAGAAATATAGAAATATACGTATCACAAAAAAATGGTCCAACATTTAATGAAAATACTGGTGAGTTTAGCGAACCAGAAGAAGTTGGAAGAGAAATGAATGAAAATGATATGTTATCAAAGGATATCATTATAGGTTATGAAAAAGCTTTCTCAAACCAAATTCAAGCACTCTCATTAGAAGAATCTATAGGACAAGTAACACCAAAAAACAAAAGATTTAAATCAAATATAAATGTTTCTGGAGTTAATAATGGTTATAAAGATTTCAATAAACTAGAAATGTTAACAGGTAACTTTATAGAAAATAATGATATAGAAAACAAATCTTCTAATGTTGTTGTAAGTGATAAATTTGTAAAGGAATACTTTGGAAACAAATATGATAATAATCAAGCATTAGGAAAAACATTTGAAATAGAAGTAAACAAAAAAATACTAAATCTATATATAGTAGGTGTTTATAAATTCAAAACAAATGCATATACAGATAAAAATACAGCCACAAACGCTTTAATACCATATACAACTGCACTAAAATTTAATAGAAAACAACCTTATTTCCAAGGATTTAAGGTTGTACCTAAAGAAGAAATAGATGTTAAAAATTACAACTAGATACTAATACATATTTATCTAGTTACTATACACACAACGATTCCTTCCAAATCACTACATTTGGTTTAACAAGCATGATAAACTCACAAAATGACTTGATGAACAAACTAAAACTAGGAATAAGTGCTATAGCCGCAATTTCATTACTTGTTGGTGGTATAGGTATCATGAATATTATGATGGTATCTGTTACAGAAAGAACAAGAGAAATTGGTATAAGAATGGCATTAGGTGCTAAAGGTTCTACAATAAGATTACAATTCATTATCGAATCAATATTTGTTTCAGGTATTGGAGGTTTAATAGGAATATTCTTTGGAATTATAATAGGCGCTATAGGTTCTAAAATGATGGGATATTCATCATCTCCATCAATACAGGCTGCTATAATTGCAGTAACCTTCTCTATGGCAATAGGTGTATTCTTTGGATACTACCCTGCAAATAAAGCCGCAAACCTAGACCCTATTGAAGCATTAAGATACGAATAGAATTTGTTTATAAAAAATATGATACATGCTAAAATACTTTGAAGAGGTACTTCTATGGAATGGTCTAGACTAACAAAAACTCAAGTAATTGCTGTAATAACGTTTTATATCGTCGGATATCAAGTAATACTATCATCATTACCTTATGCAATAGTACCAGTATTACAAGCATTAGGTTTTCCAAAAGATATAACAATGGATGTTACATCATTAATATTCCAAATAATTGGAGTATTGATATTTGTCTATATGTGTAAAGACATGTTAAAAGTTGACTTTAAAAAATTTAAAGAAAACTGGAAAGAAATTACTAAAGATGCATTTAAATTATATTTAATAATGTATGTAATTAACTTTGTAATAAATGTTGGGTTAACTTTTATTGGATCAAAAAGTGATAATCAAAATGCAATAGAAAAACTAATTGTTGAATTATCACTAGCATATAACTTTATGGCAGTTATTGCAGCTCCTATTATAGAAGAATTAGTATTTAGAGCTGCGATATTTAGAACTATATATCCTAAAAATAAAAACTTTGCATATTTTATTAGTTCATTCTTATTCGGTTTATTTCATGTTATAAGTAGTGTTATAACTGGTAGTATTATAGATTTCTTATATATATCTGTGTATATTATAATGGCTTTATTTATGGCTAAAATATACGATAAACATAAAACAATTATTGCATCAATGCTATACCACTTCATAAACAATGGAATAGCAGTACTCTTATTAGCAATATTAAAAATGGTTGGCATTTAGCCAACCTTTTAATTTGCTTTAATAACTCTATTGTCTTTAATCTTCTTTGGATATCCCTTTTCCTTTGGATAACCTAATACGCATATAGCAATACCTTGATAATCAGGTATACCCCACTCACTTAATAGTTCTTGTCCATACTCAGTTTCCATCATTTCTTTTAAACGATTTATCCAACATGAACCTACACCCAATATATAAGCTTCACTTTGTAACATTGTCATAACAGCACTACCATCTTGAACACCTGTATGGTTAGATTTAGGAGCTAACACTAAAAGAAGTGTTTGTCCCCCATGAAATGGATCACTTACAGGATGAGGTAATACATCGATGTTCATCTTACTTAATTTATCTCTTAATTCTTTATTATTAACTACCACTATCTTTGTGTCTTGTGTATTTCTTCCTGAAGGCGCATTTAAACCCGCGCTGATAATTAAATCTAATTCTTCATCTTTTATTTTTTCATCTGTGAACTTTCTTGTACTGTGTCTATTTAATAAAATATGTTTAACTTCCATAAAATATCCTCCACTATAGAAATATTCTAACATATGAAAATTTAATTATCTTTTCAAATACACTAAAAAAGTCGCAATAATTTGCGACTTATTCAACTTCTTTTGCTAAATCATTGTAACTAATATCAGTAGGTGTTTCTCTACCAAATAATAAAGTTAATACAGAAGCTACTTGTGTTTGATCATTCATATTATCAACTCTACCAACCATACCTGCAAAAGGTCCTGTAAGTATTTTTACTGAATCTCCAATAGTAAAATCCACAACAATCTTCTTATCACTTTGACCAATTCTTCTTAGAATAGATTCAATTTCATCTGGTGAAACTGGGAAAGGTTTAGCCCCTCCACCTGAAGATCCAATAAATCCTGTAACCCCTGGTGTGTTTCTAACTACATACCAAGCATCATCAGTCATTATCATTTCCACAAATAAATAACCAGGGAATAAATTTTTCATTTTTTCCACTTGTTTACCATTTTTGATTTCAATTTCTGATTCTTCAGCAACTAATATTCTAAATAGATAATCTTGAATACCCATTGATTCAACACGTTTTTCAAGGTTATCCTTTACTCTATTTTCATGACCTGCATATGTATTAACTACATACCAGCGCTTTTCGCTCTCTTCTTGTGCCTTAATATATTCACTCATATTATACACCTATTCCTGCTAATCTTAATAAATTCGCTATTACAAATTCACATGCAGTAAAAAACAACATGAAAGCTACTGTAAATATAATAACTTCTACAGAATCTGAAATTAAATCTTTTGTCTTTGGCCAACGAACTCTCTTAGCTTCTTTACTTATTCCACTTATACTAAACCATTTCAACATAAAATAGTCCTCCTATTTAGTTGCTTTGTGTAAGGTATGTTTTCCACATTTCTTACAGAACTTATTTAACTCAAGTCTTTTACTACTATTTTTGTTTTCACTAGTACTGTAATTACGTGATAAGCACTCGGTACATGTCAATATTATTTTTGTATCCTTTGCCACGATTAAAACAACTCCTTTTCATTGCTTAACCACTTTACCATAAATAATGATAAATAGTCAACAATATAAAAGAATGAAGAATATCTTCATTCATATACTGCATTCTTTATGTTTCTTCTTACTTTTTGAACTAAATTATCATATTTCTTCTTAGAACAATTAAGTAATTTTGATGCATCTTCATAACTTACACTTTTTAAACTCATATCTAATATTAGTTTATCCTTATCATTCATATTTCTATATACATCATTAACCCTTGTTACTGCCTCATTATAATTAAATCTATATTCAGGTTCACTTAATCTATCTGGATTTTTATTTAATTCAATAGTATATATGTTACTTTCTTCATTAATATAATCATCTAATGAAACTGCATAAACATTAGCTATATTCTTTTGACATAAGTAATGCCTCAACATTGATTTAATCTTTCTAAGAACACAAACATACAAGAATGTTTTAAATGACGCATTTTGATCATCCCTATAAGTATTAACTGTATCCATTAATGTCACATAAGACTCTTGTTGGATATCTTCCTTATAAAATGACAAAGTTGGATAAGAATGAATTGTATCACTTACAAGTTTATTAACCAATAATCTATATTGATTAAATAACTCATTAGAAGCATATTCATCCTTTTGTTGGATCATGTAAACAAGTTCAAAAGCATTATGCAAATTAATCACTCCCCTAATGGGAATCTCTTGTTGTAAATTTCATAAAGTAAAATACCACTAGCTACAGAAGCATTCAAAGAAGTAATCTTACCAACCATAGGTAATTTAACCATAAAGTCACATTGTTTTTTAACTAAAGGAGATATACCTTTTCCTTCATTTCCAATAACCAAAACAATATTAGTATCATACTTTAATGCCCTATAATCCTGAGCATTCTCCATATCTGTACCAACAACCCAATAACCCTCATCTTTAAGTTGTTTTAAGGTTGTTGATATATTTGTAACACTTGCAACTTTTACCGTGTTAATAGCACCTGCAGACACTTTAGCAACTGTAGGAGTTAACCCAACAGCGTTATTCTTTTTAATAATAACTCCATGAACACCAACACAGTCAGCACTTCTAAGGATAGCACCTAGATTATGAGGATCTTCTATTTCATCTAACACAATTATTAATCCTTTTTCATTTCTAGGAACACTACTTAAGATATCATTTAGATCTGTAGTCTTATATTCATCAATCTTCGCAATTACCCCTTGATGATTTGTACTATTCACAAGTTTATCTAACTTCTTTTTATCCATCTTTATAAGTTTAATATTAGATTTTTTTGCTAGTTTATTAATATACTCATCATCAATACTCAAATAAATTTCATAGATCTTAGACTTATCCTCAAGTAATCTTTTTACAACATTCTTCCCGTAGACATATTGTGCCATATTATACCTCCATCATGGTTTTAACCTCTTCCCAAAGTTGTGCTATTCTTTCCTTTTGATTCTCCACATGCCAATAACCAATTAAAGCTTCAAAACCTGTAGAAATCCTATATATTTGAACATCTGTATTCTTTGGAGTAGTACCACTTTTATAATTTCTTCCTCTTTTATATATTTCAATTTCAGAATTAGTAAAGAAACTACCTTCTAAAAGTTCAATAAATATCGCAGCTTGAGCTTTAGCACTTACATATTTTACACTAAGTTTTTGTAAGTCATCTGGTCTACTATATCCTTTTTGAATCAAATATTCTCTTACTAAAAACGACCATATTGCATCACCTAAATAAGCTAATGTTCCTCCACTCATTTCATTGCTGTTCATTATAATAACTCCTTCTCTATTAATTGAGTTCTATACTTATCCGCAAGTTCAAAATTCTTTTCAGCCTTTGCATTGTTCCAGTTATAAAATAACTGTTTTTGTTCATCATCTAGTTGATACTTAATATATTCAATACCTAATACATCTAGCATAGCTTCAATACTATTAATAAGTTTAATTAAATCACTATAAACAATATCTTTAACTCTTAAAGAACTATTTAATTTTTTAACTGTATCATATATTACTGTATACGCATTAGGAGTATTTAAATCATCATCCATCGCATCTAAGAAACTTCTATAACTTTCTTCATCTTTTTCATCTACAAAATCAATATTATTTAAAGATACTTTTACTCTAGCACTCTTTAAAGCTTGAAGTATTTTATCTAACTCTTTTCTTGATGTTTCAATTGCTTCATCACTAAAGTTTAATTCTTTTCTATAATGTACAGATAAAACAAACCACCTTGTTAAAGAAGCACCCAATTTATTTATTACATCTTGAGCCCAAGTCACATTACCAAGTGATTTACTCATCTTATCACCCTCAATATTTATCATCGCATTATGAACCCAATAGTTAGCAATATGATTATGATGAACAGCCATGTTTTGTGCAGCTTCATTTTCGTGATGGGGAAACTTCAAATCAATACCACCACCATGAATATCTATCATTCCATTAAAATTATCCTCAATCATTACAACACATTCAGTATGCCAACCAGGTCTTCCTAATCCCCATGGA
The DNA here is from genome assembly GCA_964418835.1 of uncultured Erysipelotrichaceae bacterium. Taxonomy (GTDB): domain Bacteria; phylum Bacillota_I; class Bacilli_A; order Erysipelotrichales; family Erysipelotrichaceae; genus UBA9076. The sequence goes on along the minus strand of CAYQNJ010000004.1, from coordinate 51,429 downwards.
GAATCCCATTTAATACCATCATCTGTTTTTTTCCACAATGCAAAATCAAAAGGAGATTCCTTTTTGTCATTCTCTTCAATTCTAGCACCAGCTTGTAAATCTTCTAAGTTTTGATTAGATATAGATCCATAATCCTTAATACTTTTAACTCTAAAATAAACATCACCATCTATTTCATACGCATTACCACTTTTTACCATCTTATCAATAAACTCGATAATATCTTTCATTGTTTCAGTAACTCTAGGTTTAGCGTCTAATTCAATAGTATTTAAATCATTTCTTACCTTTTCATAAGCATCTATATATCTTTGTGCAATAGTAGATTCATCCACATTCTCTTCAATAGCTTTTTTAATTATCTTATCATCCACATCAGTATAGTTAGACACAAACTTAACCTTATATCCCTCAGCCTCAAATAAACGCCTTAGTGTATCAAAAACAATAATAGGTCTAGCATTACCAATATGAGCGTAATTGTACACTGTAGGCCCACAAACATACATTTTAACCAAACATGGTTCTATACTCTTAAACTCTTCAATCTTTAAACTCTTGCTGTTATATAGTGTAATCATATCTTTCCTCCAATAAAAAAGACGTCTGATAAAAAGACGCCTTAGCGTGGTTCCACTTTTCTTACTTCTTAACCTCTTAACGCGAGTAACGTAATAATTTACTTTGATTCAATTATTCCCATAATGATGCATTCATTAGCTTTACACAAATCTTTTCACCAAACAGATTCTCTCTATAGAGTTATACTAATTACTATTTCATTATCTAGTTTCTACTATAAAATAACATAATACTAAATAAAATTACAAATCATTTGGCATATATAAACTAAACAATGAATTCTTTAATAATACCCAATCATTTAAATCTAACATCCATATATAATCATCACCATTAATTATTTGATGTTGGATTAATTTTATAATCTCATTCTCAGTAAAAGGTCCTTCTTTTTGATTATTCTTTAGATAATACCAAGTCTTATCATTAATCATGTATTCACTCATATTAACCTCCTGTAGGTGCTGGTGTAGTTTCTACCACCTTACACACACCATCAGTAAGAGTAGTACCTTCAGGACAATTACAGTTACCACTAGCATCAGGTGTTAGTAAATTTCCATTAGCATCAATAATAGTACATACATAAACAGCTGTATATGTAATATCCCTAGTCGCAGTTGGTTCTAACTGAGGATTCCAAGACACCTTGGAATTTGTTTTACCTTGCATTGTTGGTGGAGTTACTGCACTTCCCTCTTCTAATGTCATAGAAGTTATATTCTTGCCATCTACATCATTAAATGTAATCTTATAAGTTTTAGCTTGTATTTTATCATAAGTCGCATATATTTTAGTATCTTTAGTAATATTAAAATAATCACCTTTCCAACCCATGAATGTATATCCTTGTCTTGAAGGATCAACTGGAGCTATCGCATTATTTCCACTATCAACCTTTTGTTCACTTAATACAGTCTTACCATCATAATCATAGAATATAACTGTATATTGAACTACTTCAGGAGTAGGTGTAGCACCTATATATTGATAATTTACAACACTAGCATCACTAGATTCATACTTAGTTGGATCATTTGAATTAGCCACAATACTAACCATATAGTTTGTATTGCTTGTAAGTTTATTTGAATCTATTGTAAGAGAATTAGTAAGAGTTTTAACTGTGTAATTTCCAGCCACATTTACAGAAACTTGATAGAAGTCCGCATTTTCCACTTTATCCCAAACAACTTGTAAAACTTTATTATTTTCAGAGAATTTTATATTTCCTACCTTACTTAATTTGGTAGAAGTTTCTATGGTTGGCGAAGGTGAAACATTGTTGTTTTCATATTGGTTATATGTATTATCACCAGCACCTAACATAAGGTTGTTATTGTTTATTCCAATTATATAGTTATCATAAGACGCAATATATTTTATGTTTGACCATTGTCCAACTTCTTCTAATATAGTTTCATTACCAACTATATTAACTCTTCCATCAGATCCAAGTCCTGCCACAAAGTCACTTCCAGCACTTATTTGAGTTATATTATTCCAAGTATTAGTAATTAAACCTTCTAAATTAGTTAAAGATATTACATTTACTTGTCCTGAATTACTTAACGTAACTAAGTAATTAGAAGATGTTGTAAGTTCCTTAATCCCACTTAAAGAAGATATTTTACCTTCAATATTTTGTGTTCCAGAATATAAAACCTTACCTTCACTTATTCCATAAGTCCCAAAATCACTCGCATGTATAAAGCTAACATTTTCCCATGAGTCCACATTACAATTACTTCCTACACAAAGAACCTTGTTTTCATCAGTTAAACCTAAAGATGTTGTATTACTTGCGGAAATCATTTTAATATTTTCCCACTCACTAACATCGCAATTAACACCGCTACATACAACACTTCCATCTTTATTTAATCCAAGCATTGTATTACCTCTAGCACTTAATTGAATCACACTTAAAAAATCTTTTGTGTCAGGTTTATTACCATGAGTTACTATTGTTCCTTCACTAGATAAATAAGCACTATATTCTTTTGCGGCTACTAATCTATTTGTATTACTAATATCATTTATATTATTTTTATTATTCATATTTAAAACATAAAAACCAACAACACCTAGTAATAAAACACCTACTATTCCTGCAATAATTATTGGTAAATTCTTATTTTTCTTTACGTCTTCTTTTTTAGTTTCAACTACTTGTTTTGGCTTTTTAATAACCATTGTTTCTTCTGGTTCAACTACTTCTAAAGTATTATCACCAATAATTCTAGTAACCATAGTTTTATCTAAACCAGAAGTTTGAGTATTTTGTATTATATCTTCTTGTATAGGAAATATATCACTTGTATACTCATTTACTACAGGTATTTGAGTAGTGTTTTGAAGTTTGTTTTGAAATGGTATTTCTATACTATCATCTAAGGCAATATTAGGCAGAGTAACCTCTAATGAGTTATCAAATAATTCATCTAAGCTAACTTTAAAAGTATTTGCTAGTCTAAGCAATTGTGACATTGAACATAGCTTACTTCCATTTTCCCACTTCATGTATTCTGAAACAGGCACTCCCATTATTTCCGCAATGTCTTGTTGGGAATAATTAAAGTGTTTTCTTAGAGTAATTAATTTATTTGGAAATTGATTAGACATATTAATCCTCACTTTTAATACTAATATTTTACTTGTTTTATTGTTAATAGGCAAACATAGCTTACAAGTATACTTACATTATAACTTAAATGATAAATAACAATTACAAATATTAAACAAAAAGCTGTTAGATTACTTTATAGTAACTAACAGCCTTTTTTAGAAAAATCTCTTTTTTCTAATAACTAATAAACCACTGATTGATATAAATATCATGATAAACCAAGTCATTATATCATTATTGCTAGATGTATTAGGTACTTGATATATAACAGGTTTTTCTTCTGGCTTGTTTATTATTGGAGTATTAGGAGCTTTATATTCATTTATAAATAAAGCGACATCCTTAACTACCTTACTAGAATTTTCAATAATTCTTTCAGCCTTTAAATATCCATTACCATCATCACTAACTATCACAGTAACTGTATATACTTCCTCATCATAAGTATATCCAGTAACAACTTCTTGTTTTTCTGAAATTGAATAAGTGTATGTGCCTGTTTCAGTATATTCTATCCAACCAAATTCAACACTTCCAGCACCATCTATACTCATTTCTTTTTCACCTTCAACACTTCCTTCAGGCATTGGATAAGTAGGATCATCTGCCTTCATAATAAATGTGAATGTTTGTTTATTATTTGGATTACCAATTATTTCTTTTTCTACTGGTGGGTCTATTCTTACAGGTTTTGGAGTGTATATATTTGTAAAGTCTACACTTTCCACAACCTCATATTCCACAGGTATATCTTCAACTATACCTGGTTCACCTTCAGGATCAGTAACCTCAATTGGTATTTCTTTAGTTATTTCACTAATTAAGCTTAATACACCATCTGTATCAGTAACTATTACTGTTAGAACAAATTTACTTTCATCATATGTATATGCTATATGACTTCCTTTTACCTCAGTTATTGTAAATGTATATTCTCCAGCTTCCTTAAACTCTAGTGTACTTACTACATTACCTTCACCAGAAATACTTGCGGTTGTAATCTTACCTTCTTTATCGACTATATTAAAGGTAAATGTTTCATCTTTAACTGTTTCATTTCCTTCAATTATCTTATCAATACTCAATTCATAAGTTATTGGATCTGGTTTATATTCATTAGTGAATATGACTGAATTTGTAGTAGTTCCACTATTTTCTATCTTAGCTACTCTTGCCTTCACATTTCCATCAGAATCTATTACTTCTACTGTAACAATTATTTCTTCTTCATTAATATAACTGTTTGGTAAATCTATTTCTGTAATCTTATATTGATAGAATATTGGCGCAGCCTTACTTCCACCAAACTTAAACTCGACACTACTAGTTTCAACACTACCCTCACCTGTAATTTCAAACTCATTTACTAATGGTGCTGGTGCATCTCCTATTGGTTCTAGTTTAAATTTAAATGTTTCTTCATGAGGATCATTTACTCCTGATAAAGCTTTATTTATTACTGGTAGATTTGATGTTGTTGGAATAGGATCATATTTATTTTCAAAGTCATTACCATTTTGTGTACTTATAAAGTATGGTAATTCTTCTTCCACAAATCTATAACTATATTCATTTAAATCATTATCATATTTAAATACAGAAGCTTGATAAACATTACCTAGTTTATCACTTACTGTCTTAGAAATGATTGGTGTTGTTTCTTCAACTCCATTTACACTTCTATAAATATTGATTATTGCTTGAGGTAATTCCCTATCATGATAAACTTCCATGTTACTCCAAGTTTTTGTACCTGAAATATCTATCATTTCCTTTTCATAATAAAGTCTAACTACTAGACTTCCATCTTCTTTTACAACTAATTGAGTAGATGTTTCAGCTGTAGCAGAATCTAGATATTTAGTATTATCATAAATAAATCCAGTATATGTATTTGGAGTAACTCCATCTGTTGGTTTTTCTCCTATAGAAATACTACTTACAATAGAGTCATCTTCAACTAAATGTTTAAATTCTCCAACGTTGTTTCCATTACCTACTTGTCTTACATAATGTTCAACTTTATATCTTTGATCTTTTACTATGATATTAAATGTTTTCTCTACATAATCACCTAATGTATTTTTAACTTTTACAGTAGCTGTTGTAGTTCCATATTTAACACCTGTAATTGTTATTGTTTGTGACTGTTTTTTCAAGTACAGTCGCAATACTTTCATCATTAGATAAATTGTATTCTAATTTATATGCATCTAAATCATCTGTAATATCCATTCCTAAATAATCAATTAATGTTGCTTTATATTCTTTTTCAGTTTCTCTTCCTAGAATTATTTCAATATCTGGAGCTTGTATTTCTGGTAATTTTACAATTCCAGCACTTACATTTTTAAATCCTAAAGGAGTTGCTTGAGGGAGTACTAATTTATTAGATTCTCTATCAAAGTCAGAGTCAATTAAACTTTCTTGGAAATCAACATCACTTTGTTTTGTAAGTTTACTTCCATCAGGTGTTTCTATAACAACATATTGTCCTTCATCTAATATATAAGATCTTAATAAATAGTTACCATTAGAATCAGTTAATGTTTCATCTATTAAAACATCGTTTTTATCATAAAGTTTTACTTTAATATTCTCTATTGGTAATTCTTCTAGAGAACCATCAGCTTCAGTTAATCCTTGAAGTCCATTTTCATTGTATGTATCCCAGAATATATTGCCTTTAACTAAGTCATAAGTTTGATATTCCCATGTGTTTAAGGTTAATCTACCTACATCTATTTGAGTCATTCCTACATCACCAAAGTAACTAAATGTTCCACTTGAATAAGCATAGATATCATTAAGTGTATTCTTAGTTGGTGTTGATAGATCTAGTTTAAATGTGATTGCACTTTCTGCAGGTAATTCACTTACATATATTTTAATTCCAGTTACCTTTTTAAACTCTTCAGGTGTTGCTGGTGGAATTTCAGTATATACTGCATTATCTGCAATATCTGTTTTATCAGCTTTTACATTAATTGGTGGATCATAATTAGCATCATAAGTATAGAAATACTTAATTACTACATCATCCTTTAATCCAACACTTTGATAAATTTCAGGTACTGCATCTATGTTTATTGTGTAATCACTAACTTTTGTTTGTAGAACACTATTTTCATCATTGTATTTTGTAACTTGCCCTTCTTTTGGAAGTTTTACATATGTTGTCATTCCAAAAGTAGGTGCGCTTATTGAAGAAGTCATGCTTACTAATTGATTAAGATCATTAGCTTCATGAGTTTTAAATGATATATCTTTGTTTACAAAATCGTATTCTCCATCGTTCTTACCTGGAGTAATATCACTTCCAACATCACTTGCACGAAGTACATTTATTTTATATGGTGTATCACTTGTTTGCCTAAAATCATATTTTAAAAGTTTTGGCTCAGTTGTTGTGGTTGATGATAATCCTAAACTATCCACAACAGCATCTTTGATAGTGTAGTTTGTAATTCCATCTATTGAACCATCTACTAAACTACTAAGTTCATGTGCGTTATACTTATCTACCGCATCACTAAAGTCTAGATACATATCTCCAATTGGATAGTGATCACCAGTTCTTGAGCCTGGAACTGCAGTAAATGATATTTGAATAGGTCCAGATAAGTTAACATTTTCATAAATAACGTCATTATTATGTGTAACTATTCTTCCATCTGCCATTGTTGAATAGATATTTGGATTAGATGTTGGTTGAATCTTACCTCTATCATAACCTTCTACAAATCCTACTTTTATAAATTTTCTTCCGTTTAATGTTACATACTCATATGTAACATTAGGATCATTTAATGGTACACCATAGAACGTTGAGTTTGCTGGTTCAAAAACCATTTCATTATCAGCAAGTTCAATATAAGCCTTTTCCGCAACTTCCCAAGGATATGATCCTTTTGTTACATCATTTCCAGTACCGGCAACTGATACATTTTCTTCATAACTACTCTTTATCCAAGAATCACTAGGTTTTCCTGGTGAAGAATAATTTGGGTTGTTTGAATAAGTCGTACCAACTTTAATGTAGTGTGAAAAATCTAAAGTTTGAGTAGCTGTTTCACCTTGATATATTGATATATAGTTATCATTCAATGTTGTTTGTGGGAATGTTTTTGTATCTATTGTTACAGGTCTTCTTTCTGTAATTAGATAATCTTGTGTTGTATATAAGAATGCATGTGGATGATTTCTATCCCAAGTTACTCCATGATATCCAGCACTACCTGATAACATGTTTTTAATTTGACCAGTTCTAGGGTCAAAGTTATCCCACTTTGCTACTCCTGTAAGAACTACAGCACTTGTTTCATAGTCTGTTATATAAATTGGTTCATTTGTAATTGGATTTACGTTATAAGCCTTTAGAAGGATGTCTTTCATTAATTCCAAATAAATATCTGAATCACTATCAAGACCATTCTTACCGCCATCACTTGGGTGAGCAGCATTATAATCACCTGTGTAATATAATTCTAATTTTGTGAATGCCTCACCTGCTTGAAGCGGTAATTGTATAAATGTATCTGTTGTTAATGTTCCAACTTGATATTCAACATCTGTTCTTTGATTTGTTGAATATTTAAATGTCCAATTTGATAGACCTGGAGTTCCAATAAATCCACCTGAAAGAAATGAAATTGCCTGTACTTCAGTCATTCCAGTCATATAGTTAGTCCAAACAGTATCAATATATACTTGTGACTTTTTATAAGTTGGATCAGTTGGTATTAATTGTAATTTAGTTTCTAAATCAATTACTGGATTAACTAATATATCTTTCTTTTCTCCACGTTTACCTACATCAAATCCTATTGAACCCATAGTATATAAACTTGTGTTATCTAATAAGCCTGGATAAAAAGCTCTATATATGTTGCTTTCCTTTGTTCCATATAGTTCAGGATCAATCTCCGGTACAAGTCTAAACCACAAGAAATCTGGATTATACTCATCAGTTAATGTTGAAGGTGATTCAGTTGAACCATGTAGTTGTACTTGAACCATATCGTAATTAAGATGAAGTTCTGTTAAACTTGGATCTTTATATTTACTTACATAATAATCAAAATTTATTGCTGTTCCATAATATGGATCATTTTGGTTTCCACCTGTTACAGATGCCACTTTTCCAGTTGCTCTATTAATATTGAAAGAGTTATAACCATAATCCCCAAATGGATAACCATAATAATCATAGTCTCCAAAATCATCCCATAGTATTTCTACCTTTTTAACAGGATTACTTTCAGTGATACCAACAAAGTTTACTCTAGGTATAGTACCAGTTTTATATGATTGATAATTATTAATTGCGGCTATTTCCGCATCAGTCGCAGTTTTAACAGTTCCATCAGTTAAAGTATAAGTAACGCTAATAGCTTGTATATATTGTTTTTGTAAGTGATGTCCTACTCCAATATATCCAGATTTTGTTATTTGCATACTTGAAGGTTGTATTGCAAATGGAAAATCATAAACTTGAAGATATTTATCTCTATAACTAGGTAATAGTTCGATATCTGGTGTTTTTGGATCTAATGAATATTTATATGTAAATGAATTAAATCTTTCTCCATAGTGATATGAACCCATAATTACATTTAAATTTGATTGAATTTCTAAATCTTTATATCTAGCTCCATTATAAGCATAGAAAAGTTGAGCTTCATCTCTCATTAAAGTTCTTATAACAGCACCTTTATTAGAATAAGTTTTTTCTATTGGAGTATTTGTACTAGTTACTTCATTATATGTAATTTCTAGGTTATCAGATTCTGATAAATGTATTTTATTTGTTTCAAAAGGTAAATCTATTGTTGTATCAATCAATCTAAATTCTGGTACAAACGAACTTAATAAAACTTCAGGTTTACCCAAAATACCTAAGTTAAACAATCTAGTTTTAGGTGTTAGATTATAGTATGCATTTCCATTGTCATCTACTAATCTTTCGCTGATATTCATATTATCCCAAAACATGTTGTAGTCTGGTGCAAGTTTTGTCGCAAAACTTAAACCAAGACCTAATGTTGTTGTGACAGGTTTAATACTATTTAATTTTAAGTTGTCGTTATTACCTGGTACATATATCTTTATGTTTTTAAGTTCTGTTAGAGGATAGTTGCTTCCAACACTTCCAAAGTTATATGTAAAAGTTGATTCTTTTGTACGAGTTCCACCTGCTACAGTAAAGAAATATCCATTATTAGATAGATACGCTCCTGCTCCACTTAATAACCTATCAGCTGGTCCTCCACTTGGAGGAAGAGTTGCATCATATGTAGCAACATTAGTTATCGCTGGATTTGTTCCTATTTTTGGTAAGAAGTTACCATATGTTGTTTCAAGTAATGCTGGTGAAGATGCATAATCAAAAATATTTGTTCCAGCATAATTAAATATTTTTGCTTTTAGATTGGTTGGAGTTAATCCACTATCCATCCACTTTTCCGCAATTGTTTGAGATAGAATAATATCTTTTAATTGAAATTGTATTTCTACTGCTTGTCCTTCTACTAAAGGCTTTAATTTAATTAATATCTTTGTATGTTCTGGATTACCCCATTCAGATTGTACTATATTTGGATTTATTCCAGATTCTGGTTTAGTTGAAAATATTGCACCATAAGCGATAGAATCAACCTCTAAAATATGTCATTCATATTTTTAGGAGGTAAGAAAGATACTAAAAAACTACCCTTTGTATCATTCACCAAATCATAATATTGTAAACTTGGACTATCTGGTAATGCCCAGTTTTTAATACTTAGTGCTTCTGCAGGTATTGGTTCAGGATCATAGTTATTCACAAATTCAATACTTGTAACTTCTGTAGTTTCTACTGGATCAACATTATTATTTGTTTTTATTATTTTAGTTGTTGGTGTTAATACACCTTCAACATCTTCTACTATTACTTCTAGATTATAAGTGTTTAGATCATAAACATAATTAGGATTACTGCCAACAACATTAGTTATTTGATAAGTATATGTGCCAACATCACTAAATTCTAAAGTAGTACTAACTGAATTATTTCCAACAACACTTAATCTTGTTTCTACTGCATTTGCATCTGTTATTAAAAAATTAAATGTTTCTGGAGTAACAACTGCAATACCAGCTACTTCATTCACTATATTTTCTATTGAAATATTATAAGTTATCTTTTCATATACCGCATTTGCCGCCATAGGAGCAAGCATACTCATTTGTGGTGTAGCATTTTGTAAACCTTCTGGTGTTACTTCCGGTGTCGCTTCTGGTATAGGTATAACTTCCGGTGTTGGTGTAACTTCCGGTGTTGGTTCTAATGTTGTCTCGGGTACTTGAGTAACTACTATTGGTGTTTCAGTAGGTAGTGGTGTAGTAGTATTGGAATCATCAGTTATCACTGGATCTGATGTTGTTGGGTTTAAATTTTCAGCTGATATAGCAAAAACATTAGAAAAAAGTACTGTACTCAACAATAATATTGCTAATGATGTTTTAAAGATGTTATTTTTTCGCATATTCCCCGATCCCCTATTTTAGTTATCATACCAAAATAAACCATTAATGAGTAGCACTTTTTATTAAAGTGGTAATAATTTTCGATAAAAATTTTATATTTAGTAAACTTATATAATATATTTAAAGTGATAATATATTATTATAGGAGATATTTATGGAGCTTAATAGAGATAATTGGTCAAAGAATGATATTCAAGAATTTCAAGATTATTTAAGAACTTTTACAAACCACAAAAAATTAGAATGGTCTAAAAACATTTTAAAAACTGATTTACCTTTACTATGTATGAGTAATCCTCAAATGAAGGAAATCTCTACTAAAATCGCAAAAGGAAACTTTACAGAATTTATTGATTTAATGATTTGGGAATACTATGAAAATACAGTTATTAATGGTTATTTAATTAATAAGATTAAAGATTTTAAATCTGTAAAACATTATTTAGATATATATAGTAAGAAAGCTGATAATTGGGCTACTTGTGATATTTTGAAGTTTAATGTTAAAAACAACGAAAAGGAATACTTTAAAATGTCTCTTGAATACTCAAAAAGTAAATTGCCTTTTGTAAGAAGAATTGGAATGTATATATTATTTGATTTTATTAAAAATGAAGATTATATAGATAAAATATATGAACAATTAGATAAGTTTACCGATGAAGAACATTATTATGTAAATATGATGAATGCATGGTTATTATGTGAATGCTTTATAAAACAAAGAGAAAAAACACTTAATTATTTAGAAAATCATAAACTTAATAAGTTTACTATAAACAAAGGAATTCAAAAATGTAGAGATAGTTTTAGAGTTAGCAAAGAGGATAAAAAATTATTATTACAATTTAAAATAAAATAAACTTTTCAGTTTAAAAAAAGATAAAAACAGCTATAAAGCAAATCAAAGATTTAAAGAAGTTATCCATTAGTTTACATATAAAGAAAATCTAGATTCAAAATATTAAAAAACCATAAAAAAAGATGAAGTATATGACCTCATCTTTTCATTTTCTTTATTAATTAAATTTTTGCGAAATATTTAATTGTTTTAACCATTTGGCTAGTATAACTATTTTCATTGTCATACCATGCTACTGTTTGAACTTGGTAAGTATCATCATCAACCTTAGTAACCATTGTTTGAGTTGCATCAAAGATTGAACCATGAGTTTCACCAATAATATCACTAGATACTAGTGGTTCTTCAGTATATCCAAATGAATCATCAGAAGCTGCTTTCATCGCTGTATTAACTGCATCAACTGTAATATCTTTTCCTTTAACTACAGAAATTAGAATTGTAGAAGATCCTGTAGGAACTGGAACACGTTGTGCTGAACCAATTAGTTTACCGTTTAATTCAGGAATAACTAAACCAATAGCTTTAGCTGCTCCTGTTGAGTTAGGAACGATATTAACTGCTGCTGCACGAGCACGTCTTAAATCACCTTTACGGTGAGGTCCATCAAGAACCATTTGATCTCCTGTGTAAGCATGAACTGTAGTCATGATACCACTAACGATAGGAGCAAATTTGTTTAATGTATTAGCCATAGGAGCTAAGCAGTTTGTTGTACAAGATGCTGCAGAAATGATTGTATCTCCAGCTTTAAGAATTCCTTCGTTAACTCCATAAACAACTGTTGGAAGATCATTTCCAGCAGGAGCTGAGATAACTACTTTTTTAGCACCAGCTGTGATATGAGCTTCAGCTTTTGCTTTAGAAGTATAGAAACCTGTACATTCTAACACTACATCTACATCTAATTCTCCCCAAGGAAGTTTAGAAGCATCTGCTTCTTTATAGATTTTAATTTCTTCGCCATCAACTGTAATTGTATCTTCACCAGCGACAACTTCATGACCAGCATATCTACCTTGAGCTGAATCATATTTTAATAAATGAGCAAGCATTTTTGGATCTGTTAAATCGTTAATAGCTACGATATCATATCCCTCAACACCAAACATTTGTCTGAACGCTAAACGTCCAATTCGTCCGAAACCATTAATTGCTACTTTTACATCTGCCATTTTATGACCTCCTTATGATGCAATAAAATTATAAGATTATATCTGCAACGTGTCAATTGTGAAGTATTTATTAAACCTTCAAAACCCTTTATTCAAGCCAATAATATTGCACATGACAAGTTTTTGTACAATCTTAAACATAACTACTATGTAGTTAGTTATATTATAACACGTAATAAATAACCTGTTATTAAATGAACTCAAAAATACATTATTTTTTAAAACTTTGGTTAAATTTGTTTTAAAACTCTTCACTACAGTACGGAGGTTTTTTATTATTCATAAACACCTCATCAATTACTACTACATTAGAATTATATAATCTATTATATAATTCTTTATTATTTAACCTAGCCATCTTATAATCCACTATTTCATGTCTTGCTTCTTCAAATAAAGGATTAAGCTCTTCATATTCACTTACATACAAGTTAACAATATGTCTTTGTTGAAGAGCCACATTTAAAATTTTAAACAAACTCATTGTATCTAAATAAATACACTCTTCAATATTTAACACCTTACTATCAATGGTATAACTAGCATAACCTCTAATATCACCATTCTCATAATAACCAATAACCTTTCCACCTTGATCATTAATACCTTTTTTATACTTATCAAAGTCATCTAATGTTCTAACCTTATAACCATTAAACCTTTTCATAAAAGTTGAATATAAGCTAAGCATATCTGAAGAACTAGGATCAAACACACATCCATCATTAGTAATCCTTTGAACATGGTCTCTTGTAATTTCATATTTATTTCTTCTATAAATAGTTCTAAACCCAAAGTTTTCCAGCAAATCAGGATTCTTAGTTGTCGCAAAACTAATAAGTTCACTATGATCCATATGAGAACACATAGTAGAAATAATATTTTTAATATACCCTCTTCCTTGATATCGTGGTAAAGTCGCAGCTCCTATAATAGTTGAAGTCTTTAAAACTCTTCCATTAATCATCACTTCACTAAAAACCCTACTAACACAAGAAACAGCCTTACTATCCTCTATATGCACAATAGTATTTTCAGGAATAAAAACAGAATTAAAGAAGTAATCTATAAAACGCTTATTCTCATTAGGAAAACAAGCTAACCATACTTCCTTAATATTATTAGTTAAATTAGAATCAGCCCTTTTCATTCATTCTCCTTGCGTTCTGTATATTCTACATCAATTACATCTTTTTCTTTTATATTCTCAGCTTGATCAGCCCAAGAGTTATATTCATAATTTTCATTTATCTGTTGTGCTTGTTTATTAATTTCTTTTGTAATTTTATATCTAATATATAAATAATAAATAATTATGACAATTAATAAAACTAAAATCACTGGCCAAAATACCCTAATAATCATACTTATAAACATAAAGAATATTAATAAATAAAGGAAACTATAACCATTTCTCATACAATTCTCCTAAACTAGCTTTGAAGCAATTTCTTTAATCTTTGTTAATCTATGTTTTATACCTGATTTACTCATAATAATACCAGTTTGTTCTTCATATTTCTTACTTAATTCTATTAAACTTACTTCAGGGTTTTCTTTTCTCAACTTAATTATATCTTTAAGTTTAGAATCCAAAGTATCAAGCATCCCTGAGTCTTCTATAATTTTAATATCATCTAATTGAGACCTTGCGGCTTTTATTGTCTTCATCTCATTTGCAACTTCACAATTATCAAGCCTTCTCAAACTATTAGTAAAATCCCTACTAATCCTAATATCTTCAAATTTAAGTAATGCATTAAATGCACCAATAACCTTTAAAAAATCCGCAATCTTATCTGCAGCCTTTAAGTAAACTACATGTGAAGACCTTCTTATTATAACCTTTGCAGGAAGATTAAACCTCTCCATTAATTTAATTAAGAAATCCACATGTTTTTTTGATGCTGCTGTGATTTCTAAATGATAATTGGGACGAGTTGGTGCATTAACACTACCAGTTGCCATAAAAGCACCAGCTAAATATGACTTAGCACAACACTCATTATTAACTATCTTCATTAAAGGGGCATCCAAAAATCCTCTTTTACTATACAACCCTAAATCAATCAATATATCCTTACTCTTCTCTAAAATCCTAATATTATAGATATTATTCTTCTTTAAGTTCATCTTCTTCATTACAGATAATTGAGTATCTACATTATACAAATCTTTTAACAACAACCATATTCTTTTAGCTATAGTCGCATTCTCTGTTTTAACTAATAAAGATATACCATTATTAGAAATATTTAGTGTTGAACATAATTGAATTAAAGCTGAAAGCTCAGCTCTCTTACAACAATCCTTTAAATCTATTTGAGCTATCTCATGTTTTACATCACTTGTAAAAGACAAAATAACACCTCCTATTTAAGTAGTTTTTCTACTACTTCTTTTATCTTCTTTGAATCATGCCTAATAAAATTATCCTTAAACTCTAATAAAGGTTCAAAAACTAAATCATAATCATGATGTAAATACGTAGGTTTTACAATTGTACTACCCTCTAAAGAATATTTAACCAACAGATCTTTAGGTATAACATCATTAGCCATTATAACCTTATCTATAAATGCTCCATGTTTATTTAAAGCTTCCACATGGTCTTCTAATGTATATCCATCTGTTTCACCCGGTTGACTCATTATATTACAGAAATAAACCTTTTTAGCCTTAGTAGCCTTTAAAGCATCATCTATATCCTCAATAATTAAATTAGGAAGAATACTAGTATATAAAGATCCAATTCCATAAATAATTAAATCAGCTTCTAAAATAGCTTTAATTGCTAAAGGAGTCGCATACACTTTCCTATCATAAAATACCTTACTAATTTTATTATTAAAATTAGGAATATTAGCCTCACCTTGAACAATTGTGCCATCTTCCATAATCGCATACAAAGTAATTACTTGTAATGATGAAGGAATGATAGTACCCTTCACATTTAAAACCTTACTAATTGTAGTAATCGCATCCATAAAACTACCTGTAGAATTTGTCATCGCAGTTAATATTAGATTACCTAAGTTATGACCTTCCACATCTAAATCTTGTTCATCCTCTTTCATTACTTCAAATCTATAATCCATTAAAGTAGAAAGTAATGATTCATTCTCAGCTAAAGATATTAAAACGTTTCTAATATCACCCATTGCAGGTATATGAAAACGTCTTCTTAATCTACCTGTAGAACCTCCATCATCCGCAACGGTAACTATAGCACTTATATCAATATCTTCTATCTCTTTTATTCCACGTAATATAGTAGATTGACCATGTCCACCACCAATTACTACAACCTTCTTATTTGCCATCATCAATACCTACTTTATCTCTATGGTCCTTAAATGAATTATATTTATCCTTATAATAATCATATAAATAATTAGTTATTGACACAGATCTATGTTGACCACCTGTACAACCTATAGCCACTGTAAAATGATTCTTTCCTTCTTGTACATATTGTTCAAATGAATAATCTAAGAAGTCAGTTAGTTTCTTTACATAAGCTTTTGTCTGAGGTTTTTCCATCACAAAATCATATACAGGTTTATCATCACCTGAATAAGGTCTTAGTTTTACATCCCAATATGGATTTGGAAGAAACCTAACATCAAACATTAAATCAGCATCTAAAGGAACTCCATGTTTATAACCAAAAGAAATAAAACTAATAGTAAATACAGGAACTTCAGACTTTGCAAAATACTTTTCAATCTTTCCTTTTAATTCTTTAAAATCTAAGAAAGTAGTATCAATAGTAAGAAATGCAGGATCTTTATAATTAATAAACATTTCCCTTTCCATTTGAATAGCTTCATCTAGAGAATTAGATAAGTTACTTAATAATAAAGGATGAGTCCTTCTTGTACTCTTATATCTATGTAATAAAACATCATTAGAAGCATCTAAAAATAAAACCCTAACATCAAGTTCAGTATTCTTAAACGCTCTAATAAAATCTATAAAATCAGCCGCAGAAGTTGCTAAAGCAGTAAAGTTATATCTAACATCTGTGCTATTTTGTATTAAATCTGTAAGTAATGTAAGTAGTTGTACTGGAAAACTATCTATACAATGATATCCCATATCTTCTAATACAGACATCGCACTAGATTTACCAGCACCAGACATACCACTAATAAGCAATACACGTTTCTTTTCCATAATCTATTACCTCAAAGTTATTCTACCACGCCTATTGGTGTATCATCAAACATAATTAATCTTAAGGTTTGTTAATTTATTATTTATGCTATAATACTAACTCGGAGGAAAGAAAGATGAAAAAAAATTATTAATTTTACTTTGCGCAATTACATTAGTTGGTTGTCAAAGTACTCCTACAGCAACAACTGAAGAAACAGTTGAAACTACCGAAACAACTGAAACAACTGATGTTGTTGAAACAGGAATCAAATACTTTGGTGTTGGTCAATACGTAACTGTTGAAGGATCTACTGCAGCAACTGAAGAAAAAAATGCTACAGGTAAAGTTGACGCTGACATTGTTGCAATCGGCTTTGATGCTGATTACAAGATTGTTTCATTAGACTACGATGTTGTTCAAGCAAGCATAGAATTTGATAAAGAAATGAATCTACCAGAAAATTTCAAAACAGTTCTATATCCAAGTAAAACAGAACTTAAAGATGATTATGGAATGAAGGTTGCTTCAGGTATTGGTAAAGAATGGTATGAACAAGTTGATGCATTAGAAGCTTATGCAGTTGGTAAAACTGTAGAAGAACTTGCAGTTGCAATAACTGACAAAGATGCTGACTTATTAAGTGGAGCAACATTTGATTTAACAGGTTTCTCAAAAGCAATCACTTCTGCAAAATCTTATGCTGTTGAAGTTGAGGGAGCAACTAAAGTTGGTTTAGGATTACAAACAAACTCAAAACGTTCTAAATCAGGTGGAGAAAAACCATCAACATTATTTGAAATAACAATTGCTGGTGTTGCTACTGATGACAACGGTGTTGTTAAAGCAAACGTAATTGATATGGCTATGGCTCAAACAGATTTTGAATTAGATGGAACAATTAAAAACACAGAGTTTGAAGTTGGAACAAAGCTAGAAATTAAAGATGCTTATGGTATGAAGGCTGCATCACCAATAGGCAAAGAATGGAATGAACAAGCAATTGCTTTATCTGAATTCTTTAATGGTAAAAATGCAGAAGAAATCTTAGCTACTAAAACATATGAAAAAGATCCTTCTCACCCAGCTGCTTTACAAGAAGAAGACTTAGCAACAAGTGCTACTATTACTGTAGAAACTATACTTCCTGCAATGGAAGCTGCTATAAAAGCTGCAAAATAAAAAATAAAAATAAAGATGTAATTCTAATTAAAGAGTTACATCTTTTTTATTCTAATAACCAATCTATTAGGTTAATGACTTTTATACCATAATAATATCCAATAGTATATTTAACTTTTATTTGTTTAATTAATTAATTTCAACATTAAATGTTTCTCCATGAAAAAATACTTGGATATAGTTTTTAAGTCTAACAATGTTCAAATATCATATCTTCCAATTTAATAAATATAATTTATCCTATATAAAACAAAAAAACCTCTTAAGAGGTTTTATAATTCAAATGAAATATTTGATTCAATTTCTGCTACATGTCTAAATGTAACAATCATACTACATGCGTCTAATGACTCATAAAAACAATCACTGATTTTCTTCTTGTTATCACTAGTTTTCACAAAGAAATGAATATTAATATACTCCACTGTAGTAGGTATAGTAGTTCTTTTTCTACCATTAATAACTATTTCTGTTTCATCAACATTTAAATCATTAAGTTCTAAAATATTCAAGAATGTTGAATACAAACATCCAGCTATTGCACCATATGTTAAATCATATGGTCTTAAACCATCTTCTTTATCTAATACTAATTTTTGGTTTCTAACTTGATAAGTTCCATTAAAATCACCATTAAATACTAATTTAGCCATAAATTACCCCTTTACATAATGAAATGCATTTTGTGCCGCAATAGCACCATCACTTGTAGCTGTAACTATTTGTCTAAGGGTTTTCACATTACAATCCCCTGCACCATAGATACCCTTAACACTTGTTTCCATATTATCATTTACTACAATATAACCTGTTAAATCAGTAATTCCTAATGATTGTACAAATGCTGTATTTGCATCTGCACCAATATAAGGGAAAACACCCTGTGTTTCTATTGTAGTTCTTTCCTTAGTATCCACATTTTCTAATACGATAGATGTAACCTTATCATCTCCAATTATTTCAATTGGAATATGTTTTTTTATTACTTCTATTTTCGGGTTAGCTAACACTTTTTCTTGTGTATACTCTTCCCCTCTAAAGACATCTCTTCTAATTACAATATATAACTTCTTTACAAATTGAGTTAAATATAAAGATTCTTCTAATGCAGAATTACCTCCACCAATAACCACAACTGTTTTATCCTTAAAGAATGCTCCATCACAAACCGCACAATAAGAAACACCTCTACTAGTATACTTAATCTCACCTGGTATATTTAATAATCTTTCCTTAGTGCCAGTCGCCACAATAACTGAAGATGCTTTATACTCATTTCCATCATCACACTTTACTGTTTTAACTTCACCATCTTCAATATCAATTACATCACCATATAAGTATTCAACACCTAAAGCCTGTGTTTGTTCATACATCTTATAAGATAAATCTGCACCATTCACATTAATAAAACTTGGATAGTTTTGAATTTCAAAAGTCTTTACCATCTTTCCACCAGGTGCACTATTTTCAAGCATTGCTACCTCAAGTCCAGCACGCTTTGCATAAATAGCCGCTGTCATTCCAGCAGGTCCTGCCCCAATTACAATTACATCATATCTTTTGTCCATGATTTATTACCTTCTTTCAAAACATCTACAACATTTATTAAATTTTCAATAATTACATTAGGTTTACTGTCCACAATTGCCTGTTTTCTATCTTCATCAAAAACATAGCCAATAGAATAAACACCAGCATTTTTTGCGGCCATAATATCAGTATTTGCATCACCCACATAAATACATTCATCCTGTGTATGATTTAATAACTTACAAGCTAACAACAATCCTTCTGGATCTGGTTTATTGTTTTTTACACTATCATATCCAACCACCACATCCACATAACTATCTAAATTAAACATCTTAAGTCCCATTTCAACTGAATCCTTAAGTTTTGTAGAAACAACACCTATCTTATACCCTTCTTCTTTTAATTTCCTTAAAAGTGCTTCCGCATTATCCATAGGTCTTACAAACTCTTCATGAATCTTAAAGTTATAATCCCTATATTCTTGTATTAAAGCATCTGTATCTTCATTAGGGAAATATTTTTTAAACATTGTAGCTAATGGAGGTCCTTGAACTTCTAATTCCTTTTTTCTATCAAATACTTCATCCTTCTTATACTTACTAAATAAATATCTATAAGTTTCTATTATTGCAGGAGCGGTGTTTAATAAAGTACCATCTAAATCAAACAACATCACAGGCTTTTCCTTCTTTATAAATCTTTCAAATACTCCAAAGATTCCTAGTATTCCTATAACCACAAATAATAAAGATATTAATTGAGCCATCCTTAGACCCATAAACATTAAACTATCACTTCTAAACCCTTCCACAAAGAACCTAGTAATTCCATACCATAAAAAATACATATAAGATAAATCACCACGTTTGTTTCTATTAAATTTTCTATAAATGTACCTAATTATAATAAAACCAACTAGATTAAATACACTCTCCCATAAGAAAGTTGGTTGTCTATAAGCTCCATCAATAAACATCCCATCCTTTATAAAACTAGGGAAATTATTATAAAACGCTTCACTTACAACATTTCCATAAGCTTCTTGATTTGCGAAGTTACCCCATCTTCCAATAGTTTGTGCAATAAGCATATTAGGCAAAAACGCATCAACTGTCCTTAAAAAAGACATCTTATGTTTTCTAGTGTAATAAAGTCCATACAATAATCCACCAAAGATACCACCTTGAATAGCTAAACCACCTTCAAATATAAACAATATCTTTATAGGATCACTTAAATAATAAGAAAGATTAGAAAATAAAACATACCAAATCCTTGCGCCAAGTAATCCACTGATAAATGAACCAAAGAAGATATCATCAACTGTATCTTGTTTGTATCCATTGTTTTTCATATCCTTACTCGCAAAATAATATGCAAACATTCCACCAAACAAATAACCTAAAGCATAATATGTAATCTTAAAAACACCAATTGAAATAAACGTTCTTGAATCAGGAAAAAACTGCATTAGTTTTCCTCCTTACGTTTTTCATTCTCCACATGAATATACTCAAGTACTCTTTTCTCAAATTCTTTCGCACTATTAAACCCTTCTTCTCTTAATCTATAATTAGTAACCGCTGATTCAACTATTACCGCCATAGATCTTCCCTCTTTTACAGGTAATGTAATTGTAGGTATATCTAAACCTAAAATAGTTTTATATTGAGTATCCTCATTACCAACTCTCATATAATCAGATTTATCATTAAACTTCTCTAAGTTAATAATGAAGTTTACATTAAATACCTTTAATAATGCACTTGCCCCAAACATCTTAGCCACATCGATAATACCTATACCTCTAATCTCTAACATACCTTCAAGAAGTTCAGGAGAATGACCTTTGATCACATTATGTATTCTTTTAATATCAACCCTATCATCAGAAATTAAAACATGACCTCTTTTAATAAGTTCTAAAGCAATTTCTGATTTACCCATACCACTTTCACCAGTAATTAAAACACCAACACCATACACAGACATTAAAACACCATGTAATGAATCTTTAGGAGCTAGTTTTTCATCTAGTAAAGTTATTAAATCAACCATGACTCTATAAGTAGGATGACTTGTTTTAAAAATCGGGAAATTTAAATTTTCTGCAATTTCTTTTAACAATGGAGGACAATCAAAGTTTCTAGTAATAATAATACAAGGAGTTAAAGCATCAGTAATAAGTTGAAATCTTTCTTTTTGAAGTTCTTCACTCATCTCACTAATATATTCTTGTTCCTTATTACCAATTATTACAACTCTTCTAGGTTCAGTAAGTTTTGTATAACCACTAAGTTCTAGTCCAGGCCTATTAACATCAGGCACAACAACCCATCTATCTAAAGATTTTTCATCTCCTGTAAGTTGTTCATAATCAAAGAATTCTTTAATTTCTTTAATCGTTACTTTTCCTTCATATTTCTCAGACATTGAAATTCCCTCTCTAGTGCTTTCTTCACATAATAACCTGTATAACTGTTTTTATTTTCAGCTATTTCTTCAGGTGTCCCTACACCTATAATAGTACCACCTTCATCCCCACCTTCAGGTCCTAAATCAATAATATAATCCGCATTCTTTATAACATCTAGGTTATGTTCAATAACCAAAACAGTATCTCCATTATCCACTATTCTCTGTAATACCGCTAATAATCTTTTTACATCGTGCGCATGCAATCCAGTTGTAGGCTCATCCAAAATATAAACAGTTTTCCCTGTAGCCTTCTTTTGAAGTTCAGAGGCTAGTTTAACTCTTTGTGCCTCACCACCACTTAATGTAGTGCTAGATTGACCTAACTTAATATAATCCAATCCAACATCATGAATTGTTTGTATTTTATCTTTGATTTTAATAATAGGAGAAAAGAACATCAATGCTTCTTCAATTGTCATTTCTAGAATGTCACTAATATTCTTACCCTTATATGTGACTTGTAATGTTTCTTCATTATATCTTTTACCATGACACACCTCACAAGGTACATAAACATCAGGTAGAAAGTTCATACTAATCCTCTTAACACCATCACCTTGACACGCTTCACATCTGCCACCTCTAACATTAAACGAGAATCTACCCTTATCATAACCTCTAATCTTAGACTCTGGAGCCATCGCAAATAAATCTCTAATATCATCAAACACACCTGTATACGTTACAGGGTTACTTCTAGGAGTTCTACCAATAGGATCTTGACTTATCTCAACAACCTTATCAATATTCTCTAAGCCTTTTATCTTTTTAAACTTACCTGGTTTTATTCTTTTTCTACCAAGAGATTGTTGGATAGCCTTACAGAATATTTCATTAACTAAAGTACTCTTACCACTACCACTAACACCAGTAACCACCACAAACTTACCTAAAGGAAACTTTACAGTTAAATTCTTTAAATTATTTTCACTAGCGCCAATTACTTCAATAAATTTACCGTTACCTTTTCTTCTATCACTTGGAGTATCAATCATAAGTTTTCCACTTAAATACTTACCAGTAATAGAATTATCATCATTCATAACTTCTTCAGGAGTACCCTTAGCCACAACTTCTCCTCCATGTAAACCAGCACCAGGACCAATATCTATAATGTAGTCTGACTCAATCATTGTCTCTTCATCATGTTCAACAACTATAACACTATTACCCATATCTCTCATGTTTTTAAGAGTCGCTATTAACTTTGAATTATCCCTTTGATGTAAACCAATACTAGGTTCATCTAAAACATATAAAACACCAGTTAAACTAGAACCAATTTGAGTAGCTAATCTAATTCTTTGTGCTTCTCCGCCACTTAATGTCCCAGCTAATCTATCCATTGTAAGATAATCTAAACCAACATTTTTTAAGAAGTTTAATCTACTCTTTATTTCTTTTAATATTAAATCCGCGATTGTCATATTCATTTCAGAAAGTTTTAATTCATTCATCCATATAATAGCTTCTTTAATAGACATTGTAGTAAATTCATAAATGTTTTTATCACCAACTCTAACACTTAATGCAACTTCATTTAATCTTCTACCATGACAAACAGGACAAGGACTTTCCATCATAAAAGACTGATACCAATCCTTAGTCATATTAGAAGTAGTCTCCACAAACCTTCTTTCTATAAGGTTCTTAACACCCTCAATATAATCATTTTTATTATAAGAATTACCACTAGAAGTAGTTATAGTATACTTAATAGGTTCTTTTGAACCATATAAAATAATATCCATTTCCTTCTTAGTAAAATCCTTTAAAGGTTTATTTAAATCAATACCATAATAATCACATAGAGTTTTAAAGTTTTGCCATTCTATATTTTCTTTATCAACTATATTTTTATAATATCTAATTCCACCTTGTCTTATAGATTTATCATAATCTTCTATTAATAAATCTATATCAACCTCCATTGTAACCCCAAGCCCTTTACACTCTTCACAAGCACCTAATGGAGCATTAAATGAAAATAATCTAGGCTCTAAGTTAGGCACAGAAAAACCACAAATAGGACAAGCAAAATTACTAGAAAACAATATGTCTTCTCCTTTTGCGTGGACTATTGCATTACCATTACCTAAATTCAAAGCAGTTTCTAATGAATCATGTAGTCTACTTCTAGAATTATCACTTTTAATAACCCTATCCACAACTACATCAATACTATGTTTAACATTTTTTTCTAAGTCTTCAACTTCTTCTAGTAACTTAACTTCTCCATCTACTCTAGCCCTTATATACCCATCTTTTATTAACTTTGAAATTAAATCCTTTTGTGTACCTTTCTTATCTTTTATTACAGGTGCCATTATTTCAAGTCTAGTTTTATCTTCCAATTCCATTATTCTATCTATCATCTGTGTAATTGTTTGTGCAGTAATAGGTATATTATGATGAGGACAATAAGGAATACCTACCCTTGCGTATAATAGTCTTAAATAATCATATATCTCTGTAACAGTACCTACAGTACTTCTAGGATTACTATGTGTAGTTTTTTGATCAATAGAAATAGAAGGACTTAATCCTTCAATTAATTCAACATTAGGTTTTTCTACTCCACCTAAAAACATCCTAGCATAAGCACTAAGAGATTCCACATACCTTCTTTGACCTTCAGCATATATTGTGTCAAAAGCAAGAGAAGTCTTACCAGAACCTGAAACACCAGTCATAATAACCAGTTTATTTCTAGGGATTTCTAAATCTATATTTTTAAGGTTATTTTCTTTTGCGCCTTTTATAATTATCTTATCCATTTACTATACCTCGACCTTAATTATACAACCTTTATTTTACCTAAACAATTAAATGACTTATAGTCATTTTAATAGATTTTATATAATATTTACATTAAAGTATTACCTGAGGTAAATATATGAAAAGGATGGTTATTATTATGGGTTTATTATCAATGTTGATGGGATGTTCAAAGTCATCTAGTGAAAATATCACTGTAATTGATGCGAAAAGTGCATATGATATTATGCAAAGTGAAGAAGTTATTATTTTAGATGTAAGAACAAAAGATGAATTTAAAGAAGGTCATATCAAAAATGCGATTAATCTAGATGTTAGTTCAATAGGAAATACAATGCCTAGTTTTCTACCAGATAAAGACGCAAAAATATTAATTTATTGTAGAAGTGGTGCTAGAAGTCATCAAGCCGCAGTTAAATTAGAAAAGCTTGGTTATACAAACTTATATGACTTTGGCGGAATAATGAACTGGCCATATGAAATAGTAAAATAGACATAAATAATATGTCTTTTTTTTGATTTGTATATCACTGATAGATTTGAAAAGGTAAAATAATAAGACAAAAAAAGAAACCACCAACGTAGTTTCTTAATATCCTCCATAGATTTCTAATTCAGAATCAATGTCTTCTCCTTTGATTCCAACTTCTTCTTCATGAGATACATATGTAACTTTTGATTCAAGCTTCTCATCAAGTACTTTTTCTATTTTAACAATAACTCCTTCAAACCTTTCATCATTGTTGAAGTTACCATAGTTCACAAGCCCTGTAGGACCTACTCCAAAGTATTCACCTGCTTTTTTAGCATCAATTACAAATTCAATAATGTGACCACTATTTGCGGCACAACCATTAGTATATATATCAGGTTTTGCATCTACCTTAACTATGGGTAGCACAATACCGCTATCTAATGTGAAGTAGTATCTAGAACCAACCTTACCAAAGCCACTTGCTAAAGCAGCCCCAATGAATCCTTCATTGTCATATATCATTCCAGTTGTTTCATCTATAGTCATTTGTTCATGTATATATTTATACTGAGGAGATGTCTTTTTTGTTATTGCAGTATAAGGCATATATGTCTTGGCACTTATATTAAAACAAACATCCATTTCTTCAGTCATAAACTCTTTTTCATAACTATCAAAATGATCAATAGTAAACTCTTCCACATTAAATCCAGCCAATGCTGTAAATAAAGCTATCCCTATTACTAACGTAATAATCTTTTTTATATTAATTTTTAACATGAAAAGATTATACCACAATAAATATATTGGTCAAATTTGTTAAAGAACAAACAAAAAAAGTAGTACTAATTGTACTACTTTAATCCATAAAATTCTTCTAATGTTTGCCCAGAATCAAATACCTTCTTAGCTTCATCTTTCCCAATATATCTATAGTGCCAAGGAGTATACATAACACCCGTAATACTTTCCTTACCTTCTGGATATCTTAATATAAATCCATACTTATAGGCATTATCATATAACCATTTACCTGTAGCAGTATTCTTAAAGCATTCATAAAGTTTACACTTACCATCACTACTGCCCAAATCTAATGCTAAACCTAATTGATGCTCACTCGCTCCTGGAGTCGCATCCATTCTATTTGCATACTTTCTTCCATACTTTTCTTCATATGTAAACCATAAAGATCTTTGCTCCTTATATGATCTATAAGCACTAATTACTACCAAGTTAACCCCTTCAGCTTTTGCGGCTTCTACCATCTCATTATAAGCTTGAGCTGCTTCAGGTCTTAGTTGTTTTCCACCTTCCACTTCTGTAAGTTCAGGCACATAAGTATCTAAAACTAACCTCTCTTTGTTAACTACTTTATTTATACTAGCATCACTATCTATATCAATCACCACAGGAGTTGGTGTTGGCTCAGGTGTAGGTGCTATTGTAGGTTCAATGGTAGGCTCTATACTTGGAGCTGGCTCTATAACTTCTTTTTTTGGATTGCCCAACAATAAATATAATACACCCATCATTATCAACAGTGAAAGTACTCCAACAACAATCAATTTCTTTTTTATACTATCATCCATATTAGCCTCCTACTCACTCCTTAGTGTGTCCCTTAAACTCTTCTTAAGTGCTCTACCAACAATTGTACTAGCAGCACCATAATGAATAGCTAATCCAGCCTTTGTCTCTGTAACTTTAGTTGCTCCTAAACTCATTAGTTTATTCCCATCAATTAATGTAGGATCAAACACTTGAATTGAAAGTTTAATTATAGAAGTATTAATCATTTTTATATTACTGGTTCCACCAATCGCATCTATCGTTCCTTCAACTAGTCTTTTTGTATTACCTGTATTAAATAAATCCACAGCCAAATGACCAAAATAAAACCTAGTAAAGAAAAAATAAATAATTGCACTAATAACTCCTACTATCATAATTAATCTAATTGTATTAGATAAATTAGGATTTTTTATATAAGTAATAAATTCTAACAATGTTCCTGGCATAGCAACTACTGTATTAGTTCCAGAATAATTAAACCCTAAAGAAACTCCCAGAACTTGAAAAGCCGCAAATAAACCACCAGTAAATAAAATATGAAATAAATACAACAGTGGTGCCATTATTAACAACAATATTTCTAATGGGTATAATGTACCACTAAATATAGATATTAAACTAGCAATGATAAAAAACATCATTAACCTTCTTTTTTCAAATTTATCAGTATATACCGAGAACAATCCCCAAATCATTCCAGGTATCGCAAATATATTTAACACATAGTAAGGAGTAATAAACTTACCAGCACTTAATTGTAATTGGTTCGCAGCTAGAGAAGTAGTCCAAATATTAACATCACCCGCAATACTTTCACCAACTAAATTAGCCCACGTTCCTCCAGTAGCTTGAAACCAGAATGGATTTCTAATTAAGTTTGACACATGGAAAGTATTCATTACTCTTTCTGTAACTCCATAAGTAAACAAACTCATTGGATTAGTAATGTCTTTAGAAATGAATGTAATTATTTTTTGAACCATATCATAAAATGGTGTATATAACATAGCTATTAAAATACCAAATATACTACAGTAAATAATATTTATAATAACCGCATATATATCTTTATCTAAAAATGCTAAGAAACCATAACTAGACTTATTTCTTGATTGACTATATGAAATTCTAGTCAAGAATGTAACTATTACAACTCCAACAATACCTGTTTGAAGAGGATAATTTAAACCACTAAGTCTTTGAATGGTATTTGATGTAAAACTAATACCAAGTATTGATGAAAAAGCAGTACTTGGTAATGATTTACTCGCAAATAACATTGTCACAACTAAAAATGTTAAATAACCAATGAAACCAGCCATTATAGTAACACCACCATTAGTTCTTCTATTAACACTTCTTAAAAGAAATATTAGTGGACTATTAATTATAATTAAGCTTCCGATCCTCATTAACAACTCCGCAATTAAAATAACTACATCATTCTTTATTACAAAAAGTGATGAAAATGCAGGATTTATTAATATATTTCCAATTCCATAAGCGAATATTCCTAAGAATACCACTTTTAATGGAAATTGAAGAATTTCAAAAAATGAACGCCATAATCTCATATGATTACCTCGTGAATAATTCTAACATCAATATATGTTCACTTCAAATAACTAAAACAAAGTTTGAAGCTTTTTAAAATATGAAACATCCTTAAACCTAAGGAACTTAATTTTCTTTTTACCAAGTTCTACAGACACTTTATGATTACCATCTAACTTATAAAAATATGCATCAATACATAAAAATGCATCATTAAAACTATCTGACTCAAAAGTTATCTTTGAATCTTCTCTCATTACAATTGGAACACCCAAAGATCTATAAGCACTATGATGAATACCAGCAATCTCACTCATTTGTATTAGAGGTAAACCATCTTGTATTACCGCACCTTTTAAAGACCTATTATATGCAGTACTACCTAATTGTGTGCATACACACATTCCAGTACCTCTATATGTCTCAAACTCTTCCCCATTAACAAATATATCTAACATCTGAGTTCTAACCACATTCTCAATTCTCATTTCATTAACCGCATAATAAGTATCAATACCATCCACATTAACTTCAAGTAATTGATACTCTCTAATAAAAGGTTCTTTATTAATAAGATCATTTAAAAACTCATCAATTTGATCAGATTTATAATCTGTAAAGAAACCTAAAGTACCAGTATGTATACCATAAAAACTTACTTTAGATAGTCTATCTAAATTATCATGTACAGCCTCTAAAAATGTACCATCCCCACCAATAACAATTACTATTTCTGAATTAGTTTCATCATAAAAATAACCATTATCAGTTAATGTTTTAATAATGTACTCATTAATGTCCTTAGAAGACTCATCAAATCTAACTACAGTTTCAAATCTTTTCATAGGTTTATTATATCTTAAACTAGATAAAAATTAAATTTATTGTAAAGAAATGATTTATTACTTAAACTATATTAATAGCGGAGAAATAATATGAGTAATACTAAATTAGAAGTTGAATACAAAATGTTAGTTACAAAAGAAGAATTACAAAAACTAAAATCACAATATAAACCTATAGAAAAATTAGATCAAATTAATTATTATTATGATTCAAACCCATCCTTATACCAAAGAGGGTTTTCTATAAGAATAAGAGAAGTAGACAATAAATATATATTTACTCTTAAAGAAAGTCTTTTAAATGGTAAACTAGAACATGAATTTGAGATAAATTCTTTAAATATAAATGACCCAAAAATAAAAGAAGTTCTAGATAGTTTAGAAATAAAAGATGAATTACACCAAATAGGAACTCTTAGAACAATAAGACATATTTATAAAGATGAATATGGTGAACTATGTATGGACGCAAATGAATACAACAAAATAGTAGACTACGAAGTAGAATACGAGTTATATAATTCAGATGAAAACCATTTAGAACACTTCATTAATCTATTAATTAAATGTGATATTGATTATGTAGAAAATCCTATAAGTAAATTAAAAAGACTAAAAAACACTATTTAAGATAGTGTTTTTTGATTATTACTTTAACTCATTATAAATACATCTTTATTAAACTATAAATGCAAATCACAGAGTTAATAAACAATAATGTAAATATACCTATTCCAATATATTTAACAATAGAGTTAGAGATTGTAGTTTGAATCGTATCTTCCTCAAATATAATATTTCTATTCATTTATATAACTCCTCTTCTTTATTGCTTATTGTATCATCCATAAACTATTATTAATCTTAAGTTTCGGTAAGATGTATGTAAAAGATTACTCCAATATAAAAGCAATACTAATCACTAAATTATTAATATTCTTACAATTATATGTATGTTTTTCTTTATCTAAAGATTTAGTAAAAAAAAGTCTCCTAAGAGACTTAATTTCCAAATAAATCATATACATGTGCAACTGAGTTATTATATTGAATTGCTTCAATAGTTTTAGCTAACATGTATCCTACTGATAATTGTTTAATTTTTGTTGTTTGTTTGATTTGTTCAGGAGATAAAGGAATTGTGTTTGTAACAATCATTTGTTTAATTGGTGATTGTTCAATAATATTAATCGCATCCTTAGAAAACACTCCATGAGTAATAGCAGCATATATTTCTCTAGCACCTTTTTGTTGTAACATCTCACAACCAGCAACTAAAGATCCTCCAGTATCACAAATATCATCAACAACAATACATATTTTATCCTTTATATCACCAATGATGTTTTGAGCTTCAACAACATTTGGTCTCGGTCTTCTTTTATCAATAATTGCAATAGGTGCATCTAGTTTATTAGCCAAGTTTCTAGCTCTTGTAGTACCACCATGGTCTGGTGAAACAACCACTACATCGTTAGGATCAAATCCCATAGTTTTAAAATATTGCCCAAGCATTGGAACTGCTGTCAAATCATCCATTGGAATATCAAAGAACCCTTGGATTTGAGAAGCGTGTAAATCAATTGTAATCAATCTATTAGCTCCTGCTGTTTCTAATAAGTTTGCTACTAACTTAGCTGTAATAGGCTGTCTAGGCTTAGATTTTCTATCTTGTCTAGCATAGCCAAAATAAGGAACAACTAGATTTATTTCTCCAGCACTCGCTCTTTTACATGCATCTACACAAACTAATAATTCCATTAATCTTTCTGTTACAGGTGCACAAGTTGATTGAATAATATAAACTTTTCTTCCTCTCACTGACTCTTGAGGTTGAATTAAGATTTCACCATCCGCAAAATGGAATATTTCCACATTACCTAATGGTAGGTTCAAAAACTTACAAATTTCATTAGCCAAGTCCACATTTGAAGTCAATGCAAATATTACTGTTTCACTGTTCATAATAAATTCTATTCTCCCTTATTTTTATATTTAAAGCCATAGCCTGGTTTAATCTCTTGTTTAACTCTTGCTATTGCCATATCCCCATCATCAATATCATGATTAGCTGTTGTACCAGCAGCAACTAATGCATCTTTACCAACTGTAATTGGTGCGATTAAGTTAACGTTACTTCCAACAAAAGCACCATCTTTTATTGTAGTTCTAAATTTGTGTTTACCATCATAATTAACAGTCACAACACCACAACCTATATTCACATCTTTTCCAACATCACTATCACCTAAATAAGTTAGATGAGCACATCTGCTTAGTTCACCAAAATGTGTATTCTTAAATTCCACAAAGTTTCCAATCCTTGTATGATCATCAATAACACTATGCATTCTAAAATGTGCATAAGGACCAACAGTACAAAAATCTTTAACTTCACTATCTATAATATGACTAGAATCAATTACATTATTCTTGCCTATCTTACTATTAGAAATAAATGATTGAGGTAATATTTTAGTATTACTACCAATCTCACTATTTCCTTCAATGTAAACATTTGGATAAATAATTACATCCCTATCAATCTTTACATTTTTAGATATATAAGTATTTTCCGGATCAATAATAGTAACCCCAGACTTCATAAGTTTTTCATTGATAACTCTTTGTAAGTACTTATTAGCCCTAGCAAGTTCAACTCTATCATTAATACCAGCAACTTCTTCACTATTCTTAGCTAAAACTGCCTTAACTTTTTTACCTTTATTTTTGATAATCTCAACTAAATCAGTAATATAATATTCCTTTTGAGCATTATCATTTTTAATTTCCTTTAAAGATTCAAATAAAACTTCATTGTCAAATCCATATATACCAGTATTTATTTCATTGATTTTTCTTTCTTCTTCATTAGCATCTTTAAATTCAACAATCTTTTCTAAATAACCTTCTGAACTTTTTACAATTCTTCCATAAGCACTAGCATCATCAGGAATAGCTGTAAGTACAACCATGCTTGAATCTTCTAATTCATCATACAATGATGCAAGTGTTTCAGAATTTAAACAAGGTGTATCTCCATTAATAACTAAAGTCTTTCCCTTTAAACCCTCTAACTGTTTAGCCTGCATTACCGCATGCCCTGTACCAAGTTGTGGTTCTTGAAGCGCAAACTCACATTTGCCATCCATAAACTTCTCTATAATCTCATGTCCATATCCAACTATTGAAACAATATTTTTAGCTCCTGCCTCTTTTGCGGTATCAACTAAATGCTCAATCATAGTGGTTTGACATACTTTGTGCATAACCTTAGGTAAATCAGATTGCATCCTTGTGCCCTTACCCGCAGCCATAATAATTGCATATTTCATATTTGTACTCTCCACGTATCTATTTTAATGTAAAATCAAGATAAATTAAAGACAATAAACTAAATAAAGTAAGCCTTTTACTTAATATTAATGTATTGCCTTAATGATTCTATCATATAAAAAGGCTTATAGCCTTTTATCTTTATAATTCATATGTTCTTTAAAGTACATTGCACTAGCTAGATATAAATATGGAGTATTCTTTATCCTAAAGTATACAGCCCATATTATCCCAAATAACATAGTAACTAACCCAAACTTACAAATATTATTTAATGTGAAATCTGTAATAGAACCTAGAATTACTATCAATAAACCAAAGCCAGCTAATATATATCCAACCCAAACTATTCCATAATAATGAATAACCTTATTAACTAATTCAATCTTATTGCCATCTGTCAATTTCCAACTATTCTTAAACAAAGTTATAGGAGTATTCTTTGGTGTAATTAACACTAAGTATGACACATAGGAAAAACCATAATATAAAACATAATATATTAGACTCCCTACTATAGGAATATATCCAGTAATTATTGGTAATACATATAAAATAACACTTACACCAAGAACTTGTAATGGATTATTTTTTATATACTTTACAATATTCTCTATTTCAAACCTACCAGTTCTTACAAAATCTAATATCTCCATATTTAATACTAAAGTTAATATACTTGTAATTAAACCGATAATAGAAGAAATTAAATTAAAACTATTCTTAACCATTAAATAATCTATTAGCTTTTGTTGATTGAAACCAGTAAATATCAAATCATTTAAATAATTCACTGTTCGTATTACATCAGAATGAGTATTGATGGATATACTTACAATATTAATAACCAGAATCCAAAAAAACAAAGTTCTCCAATGACCTTCCATTTGTTTATCAACACGTAAATAAAAATTTGAATCTTTCCTAAACACTATAAAACCTACCCTTCAACCCATATCTTATCAAAGAAAAAATATAAAGCCAGTAAAAAAGCCTTTTTTAAAGGCTTTTTAAGTCTACTCCTTCATATTGCATATGTTCATCAAAGTATAATGCATTAGCAAGATGTACATATGGAGCATTTCGAATTGCTATTACAATCGCTATAATTGCACCCACAATGATGATTAATATACTAATTGATTGAAATGCCCCACTGTCCATTCCAACTGAGAATAATAGTGTTATAACCCCTAATAACATTAATCCAAGCCCAATTAAAGAAATTAAGAAATAATGTAAAACAATTTTAAATAAATCTATTTTCTTTCCAGTTGTTAGTTTCCAACTATCCTTAAAATATTCTAAATAATCTTTATCTGGTCTTTCCAATAATAAATAACCAACATATGTAAATCCAAAATCAATTATAATCGAAATAAATGCTCCAGCAAAAGGAATCAAGCCAAGTACTACTTGAACTAAACCTTTAATGGCTCCTACAACTATAACTTTAACTGGATTTTCAGCAATATTGCTAAATATTCCTACAAGCTCAAACTTATTAGTTTTTATATATTTATATATTTCCATATATAACGCAACTGTAAGTATACTTGTTACTATTGTTACAAGTGCTGCAGGTAAAGAGAACATTTTCGATTCAATTGTAACCCCTGTTTGAACAAAAGTGTCTATATTAGATAAACTTGATATAGTTTCACCTATTGATCCTGATGATTCTACCATTCCAACAATAATTGAAATGATTATCTGTACTAAAAATATCTTTCCCCACACACCTTGCATTTTTTCCTTAACTCTTAAATAAAAGCTATCATCTAATTTATACATATCTGATTCTCCTTTATATAATCTATATTCTATTTAAATTATCAAATAATTCAAGTTATTATGTTAAATCTATATTAAATAACAAATACTTCAATATTTTATCTATTTATATAAATATATAATTAAATTATCAACTAATTAACACTTACTTTATACAATTTATCTTTAAATACGATACAATAATTAAAAGGAGTTATTGTTTATGTATGCAGTTATTGATATAGGTTCAAATACAATTAGATTATCATTTTATAAATATGTAAGAGGCAAAGTAGAAGCCTTAATGAACAAGAAAACTGTTGCAGGTTTAGTTAGTTATATTGATAAAGATAATAATCTAACACAGGAAGGTATTGATATATTAATTGAGGTATTAAATGACTACAAATTAATATTAAAAGGTTTAAAACAAAACAATGTTTATACCTTTGCGACAGCATCTTTAAGAAACATTAACAATTCAAAAAGTGTAATTAAAAAAGTTGTAAAAGCTACTGACATGAAAATAGAGCTTCTATCTGAAGATCAAGAAGCAAGCTATGGTTATTTTGGAGCTGTACAAAGTGTTACATTAAAAGAAGGTTTATATGTGGATATTGGTGGAGGATCTACTGAATTAGTTTTCTTTAAGAATAAAAAAATAATTCACAGTTTTTCATTAGAACTTGGATCTTTAAATTCATATATTAAATTTGTATCAAAATTAATTCCAACTAAAGAAGAAGAGGAAAAAATATTTGAATACTTCACTGAACAATTAAGAGCATTACCTGTAATAGATAATATAAATTGTGACAATATTTGTGGAGTAGGAGGAACCATAAGAGCTTCCTTAAGACTACAAGAAAGACTTACTAAAATAAAAAGTAATGGTTACTCTGTAGAAGATTTACATAATCTATTAGATAGAAAAGATTACATGTTATTTATATCGAATGTATTAAAAACTAAACCTGATAGAATTCATACTATTACTACAGGGATGATAATATTAGAAGCAATCGCAAAAATTTACGATTCTAAAAGAGTATATATAAGTGATTATGGTGTTAGAGAAGGTTATTTAGCAGAAAAAATAAAACAAGGTTAGAGGGAAAATATGGATAAAATGATTTATGACCAGGGATTCACACAAAATAGGGATTTATCTTGGTTAAAATTTAATCAAAGAGTTTTACAAGAAGCAATGGATGAAACAGTACCTTTACTAGAAAGACTTAAATTCATTTCTATTTTTTGTAGTAATTTAGATGAGTTCTTCATGATTAGAGTAGGTAGCTTATTTCATCTACTACAAATGCCATTACAAAAAATTGATTATAGATCAGGATTATCAAACCAAGAACAAATAGATAAAATATATGAAACAGTAAAAGAGTACTATACACAGTTAAATGACACATATAAAAGTGTTAAAAAAGAACTTGGTAGTAATGGAATAAAAGAAGTTAAATATAACCAATTAAAGAAAAGTGAAAAGAACTTTATACACTATTACTTCAAAGAAACAATATTTCCCATTGTTTCTCCTCAAATAATAGATAAAGTTCACCCTTTCCCCTTCCTTTCATCTAAAGAAGTAGTTGTAATAACTAGAATGATGAAAAAAACAAAAGAGATATGTGGTTTAGTTAGTATTCCTAATACATTACCTCCAGTAATATTTTTACCTGGAGAAAATAGTAGGTATATCTTAATTGAAGATGTATTTATGCATTACGCTGATAAAATATTTAAAAACTATAAAATAATAGAAAAAACAAAGCTTACAATCACTAGGAATGCGGACATATCTCCAGATGATGAAGATTATGAATTAAGCAAAGACCTTAGACAAGCAATGGAATTACTTCTTAAAAAAAGAAAAAGATTGAATATTGTTAGATGTGAGATATCAAATAAAGTATCTATTGGTTTATTAAATCTTTTATATTCATATTTAAATATAGATTCCACAAAAATATTTGTGAATAAAGCACCATTAAAGATGAATTATGATTTTTATTTAAATAAAAAACTTCCTGAAAGCGTTACTTCAAAGTTTACTTATCCTAAGTTTATTCCAGCTAATACAAATAAATTAAATCCAAATAGAAGTATGTTTGATCAAATAAAAGAAAAGGATGTACTACTTCACTATCCTTATCAAAGTATGAAACCCTTCTTAGATTTACTTAAAGAAGCAGGTGAAGATAGTAACGTTACTTCTATTCACATAACTATCTATAGATTATCTAGAAGATCTAGATTAATAGAATATCTATGTAGAGCTGCCGAAAATGGAATAAATGTAACAGTATTAATTGAATTACGTGCTAGATTTGATGAACAAAACAATATCAATTGGTCTCAAGCACTTGAAGAAGCTGGATGTAGAATAGTATATGGATTTGAAGAATTTAAAGTTCATTCAAAGATATGTCTAATAACTAGAAAAGAAAAAAACGGTGTAAGTTTCTATACTCAAATTGGCACAGGTAACTTTAATGAATCTACCGCAAAACAATATACTGATTTCCAACTTCTAACTAATAATTACACTATAGGTAATGATGCGGATGATTTCTTTAAAGCTATGTTGTTAGAAGATTTAGATTATACATATGATAATTTAATAGTCGCTCCTAACACATTAAAACAAACAGTTATAAAACTAATAGATAAAGAAATTGAAAAAGGTGAGAATGGTTATATCTTTATAAAGATTAATTCAATCACGGATATTGATATCATTGAAAGATTAAAAGAAGCATCAAATGCAGGAGTTTCTATTACAATGGTTGTTAGAGGCATTTGTTGTTTAATTCCACAAGTTAAGGGTTATACTGAAAATATAAGAATATTTAGTGTAGTTGGACAATTCTTAGAACATACTAGAGTATATATCTTTGGTAAAGGTAGAAATGAAAGTATGTATATCTCTTCTGCAGACTTTATGACAAGAAACACAGAAAGAAGAGTAGAAGTTGCAGTTAGGATAATAGATCCACTAATAAAAAGAGATATAAGAACATCTATGTCTATGGTACTTAAAGACAATAGAAAAATAAGAGAAATATTAAGCGATGGTGAATATCATAAGATTGAAAGTGAAGGTACTCCTTATATTTCTCAAGAACAACTAATAGCTAGATATAAACGACTTTCTAGAAAAGAGGAAAAGAATGACTAGTAAATACAAAATAAGTAAACTAAATAGCTTTGTATTAAAAGATCATAAAACTGATGATAATTATCTATGTGATGACAAAGAACAAGCTCTAGCATTAACACAAGCAAACATTGAAAAAATATATGAATACCAACAAAAACTATATGCGGATAAA
Organism: uncultured Erysipelotrichaceae bacterium; assembly: GCA_964418835.1. Lineage (GTDB taxonomy): Bacteria > Bacillota_I > Bacilli_A > Erysipelotrichales > Erysipelotrichaceae > UBA9076. The sequence continues at coordinate 13,616 of CAYQNJ010000004.1, read as the reverse complement.
AAAGAAGGTTTAATTATTGCTTTTCAAGCTATGGATGCGGCTGGAAAAGATGGCACTATAAGAGAAGTATTAAAAGCTTTAGCACCTCAAGGTGTACATGAAAAACCTTTTAAAGCTCCTAGTTCTAATGATTTAGCACATGATTATTTATGGAGAGTACATAATGTAGTTCCAGAAAAAGGTGAAATCACTATATTCAATAGAAGCCATTATGAAGATGTATTGATAGGTAAGGTAAAAGAACTTTATAAATTTCAAGCTAAAGCAGATAGAATAGATGAAAGTAAAATTATTGAAAATAGATATAAAGATATAAGAAACTTTGAAGAATACCTTTATAACAATAGTGTAAGAATAATTAAAATATTCTTAAATGTATCAAAGAAAGAACAAGCAGAAAGATTTTTATCAAGAATAGAAGAACCTGAAAAGAATTGGAAGTTCTCTGATAGTGACTTTGACGAAAGAGTTTATTGGGATAAATACCAACAAGCATTTGAAGATGCAATAAATGCGACTTCTACAGAAGATTCTCCATGGTATATAGTTCCAGCTGATAAAAAATGGTATATGAGATATGTAGTTTCTGAAATAGTTGTGAAAACACTAGAAGAAATGGACCCTAAATATCCAACAGTTACTAAAGAAACCTTAGAAAGATTTGAAGGTTATAGACAAAAACTATTAGAAGAATATAACTATGACTTAGAAACTACTCAACCAATAGTTAAAACAAAAAAAGAAGATAAAGAAACAAAAGCAAAATCAAAGAAAGAAAATAAAAAGAAAAAAGTAAAAAAATCTAAGAAATGAAGTTATTGAAACTTCATTTCTTTTATAATTGATATAATAATTACGGAGGTATTTTATGACACAGATAATTGATTTACATATGCATTCAACATACAGTTCTGATGGAGAATATACGCCAAAGCAATTACTAAAATTATGTAAAGATGCAGGATACAAATACATATCTATTGCGGATCACAATTCAATAAAAGGTAGTTTAGAAGCTATTAAACTATCTGAAGAGTATGGTATTAAGGTTTATTCTGGAATAGAAATAGATTGTACAATCAATGGTATAAACCTACATTTACTCGGATATGATTTTAAAGGTGATATAACACCGTTTTATGAAATAGAAGAAAAGGTTCTTAAAGCAGAACAAGCACGTGCAAAATCAATGATAGAAGCAGCATTTAAACTAGGTTTAGAGTTTGATGAAAACAAAGCTTACATAGAAGGATTTGAAGGTATAGTAACTGGAGAAAGTATTGCGGAAACTGCATTACATGATAAAAGAAATGATGATAATGAAGTATTAAAACCATATAGAGAAGGTGGTAGTAGAAGTGATAACCCTTATGTAAACTTCTATTGGGACTACTTTTCTCAGGGAAAACCATGTTATGTACCAATAGAGTTTATTAGTTTTGATGAAGCTAATAAGACTATTATTGATGCTGGTGGTGTTTCAATTATTGCACATCCATCAATAACTGTAAAAAGAGATATCGATACAATTAATTATATGGTTGATGCTGGTGTTAGTGGTATTGAAGTATATAGTTCATACCACAATGAAGATGATATAAAGTTCTATAATGATTTAGCAGATAAACTAAATATCTTAAAATCTATAGGAACTGATTTCCATGGTAAAACTAAACCATCTATACATTTAGGATCGATCTACAATAAAGAAGTTCAAGATAATCTTATAGAATTCTTTAGAAACAGAATATAGGTTAATATGAGTATTTATATATTAATACTATTATCACTCACCTCTTTATTTATAAGAGGAATATTAGGATTATTTTACATAAATAATATATTTATACCATTGTTATGTTATGTCTTATTGTTTATATATAGTATTTATATTTATAAAAAAGATAACAACAATATATCATCATATGTATCAATGGTGACTAGTGCTATTTCAGTAACTATGATAATTTATTTAATTAGAGATGTATTTAATATTTAAAAGCTATCACTCATAATGAAGTGATAGCTTTTCTTCATAATAAAAGAGCATATAGTTTAACATTGGGGAATGTATGAAAAATGCTATATGCTTACTTTATTATTTTACACCTTTTTTTATTAAATAACCTTAAGATTTGTTAAGAATTCAAGATTTAGTATAAAAATCTTTTAATAAAGAATTTATTCTTTATTTATTCTTTTATCTCTTCTTTTTAATGTATTAATATAAACTAATGACGCCCCACTTAACATTAACATTATTACAAATAATATCATTTGATTGTTAGTGGCTGTTTTAGGCACACTGTATTTATTTATTACACATGCTTGTTTAGCATCATCCCAATAGTATCCTACTGGATAACCATCATCTTGGCATGTTCTACCTGGATCTTTATTTACAATCATACTATCAGGTACATGTCTAAAATGATTTATGAAGGTTATATTTCCTTCTTTTATTTCATCAATAAAAGCTTCTGCAAGTAGTTTTCCAGTACCTTTTTCAGTTTTTATTTCTATAATTAACTCAAAAACTCTATAGTCATATGTATATCCTTTAACATTTCCTTTTATTTCTGAAATATTAAATACATATTTTTTATTTATCTCAGTAGTATCAAATTCTATACTTATGAGATCTAAGCTTCCTTCACCTTCAATACTTCCTATTGCCTTTCCATCAACTAATTTTTCATTATCAATTCCTATCATTTCAAAATCGAACTTAGCTATGGTTCCAGGTTTTGTTCCTTCAATTAATTTATTTAAAACTACATCATAAGTTACTTTTTGTTTAGAGAATTCTTCATTTAAATTATTTGTAACAATAAATTCTCTTTCATTTGTTTGTTCAATTATTGCTTCATCATAACCATTAACTTTTATTTCTGAAATAGTATATTCTATTTTCTTATTATGATATGTTTCAGGTAATGAAGTAATTACAAATTCCCATTTTCCATCTTTTCCAAAATATTCTATTGGATTACCAGAAGCTACTCCATCTTTATATAATTGAATAAAGATTGAATTTGGTCTTACTTGATATAAATCATCCTCATCATTCCAAACTTTACTAAAGTCAATATTAATTAATTCTATATTTTTATATACTGCGTGAAATTGAGTATTTGATAATATTGGCATTTTATCTAGATCTTCTTTTGTATATAAAGTATTATCTCCACCAACAATTTCCCATCCTGCAAATTCTAAATCATCTTTAATTGGATCATCAATCGCTGTAGCACTACTCTTATACTCAATTTGTTGGGTATCTAAAACTGTATAATCAAGGTCCATAAACTCTACCTTATACTTGTCAATTTCCCACATAGCAAATACAGTAACTTCACCCTTATCTTCTGTAGTTAAATTAATAACTGATTGTTTGTTTGTAAATGGTGTACCTGTTCCATCTTCTTTAGTATTCCATCCCATAAAATGATATCCAGTTAATGTGAATTCATTGTTATTAAGATTTTTAGCAACATTAAATGTATGTATTGATGGTTCTACATTATTACTAAATTCATTTGATAAAAGTTCATTACCATTTACATCTTTGTTGTATGTACTGTTATTATCATATTTAACAGTATATTCATTAGGTAGCCATTGTGCATATAATTTTATATTTGAATTGTTTGTTGATGACATATTCAATATATCTGCTTCATCACTATATGAAGTTCCCTTACCATCTTTAGATGTATTCCATCCATTAAACTTATAACCGGCAATTGAATATTCATTTTTTGTAAGTTTTTCATTTTGATCATACGTAAATGTTTGATCATCCATTGTTCCATCAACATTACCATATAATCCTACACCATTTGTAGATATAGTATTCTTATCAAATGTAATACTATAATTTATAGGTTTCCATTTTGCATATAGAACTGTATCTTCTTTTACATTACCAACTTTTAAGGAGTCACCTTGTTTATAAACTGTTCCACTTCCATCGGTAGTTGTAGTCCAACCATCAAATAAATAACCTGTTTTATTTATTCCAGTATCAGCTAATACATTAGCTTTATCTGTATTTTCATCATCAGATGGATAATATTTATTATTATCAACTAAAGGTGTACCGCTGCCGGGAGTTAGATCATAAAGCTATACCAATGGTTTTAGCATCTAACTTTCTGCTACTTCTGGTGGATTGTTAGTTAAACAAACTAGGATTTATAGATTATTATTTAGCCAGTTTTGAAGCTCATCAAAACTGTAATCCCCCTCTAAAGCTAATCCTTCTTTTATGATCGAATTATTACATTCATTTTTATAATCTTGCATCATTCTCCCAAACCCTCCACCACCATGAGTGCAGAATGGGATGATAATTTTCTCACTTAAATCAACGGTCTTCAAAAATGTCAATACAGGAGGAGCAAAAGTTTTAAGCCAGTTTGGAGAACCTATAAAAATCACCTCAGCTTCTCCAACAGGTTCCGCCCCTTCTGTAAGTGATGGACAGTGTTTATTTTCAATTTCATACCTTACCTCTTTTACAGCTGTATTATATGAAAATGAATAAGGTTTTTGTGGTTTTAATTCTCTCAATTCTCCATCTGTAATCAAGGCAATATCTTCTGCCAATCTTCTTGTAATACCTGAATACGAATAATATACAATCAATAATTCCAATGCTATTCACCTCCACAAATTCTAATTTAATTTTTTGTAGCAGGTCTTAAGTCCTGTATCCATCGTTACTATTTGCCGTTAACACAATTATGACACGAGACCCAGATGATATGTCTTACCTAAAATTAAACTGTACGTTCTTTTCATTTTCCCACTCAGATCTGTACAATACTGTTAATATTGCATCTTCTTCTGTTTCATACCTAGTGGTAGTAATATGATCTAACAAATACTTAAAACCCAATTTTTCAGTCACTCTCATTGATTGAGTATTTCTTTTAAAGTATCCACAAAATACAGCGTCCAAACTTAGAACTTCATAACAATATTTTAATACTGCAAGACCAGCTTCTGTCATATAGCCACGTCCCCAAAAATCTTTACTAAGAACATAACCTATTTCTATACACTTTAGATTTTTAAATTCTTCTCCTACTAACTTTTCATCATACTTTTCAATACCAAAAGAACCTATTACTTTCCCAGAGATTTTATCAAGAATCGCAAAAGTATTTTTGCCATAAATGAACATCTCTAAAATTTTTCCTGATTCTTCAATGGATTGATGATGGATCCAACCCGCCATCTCACCTACACCAGGAACCCTCGCATATTCATTAAAATCATTTAAATCATTTTTCTCAAAAGGTCGTAATATTAGATGTTCTGTTTCTAATATTATCCCTGTGATATCTATATTTAGATTCATTCTTCCTCCTATGTTTTTATAATACTTATTATTTTTGAAGTAGAAGTCTTAACCTATTATTCATTTATATCCCCCTTAATTAGTGTGTTTTTTAGAACAATTGTGTCCAATAAAATGCTCTAGCTGAAAATCCTAATCATTTTCAAAAATTATAGATTACAACTAGTGAACCATTAAGTTGTATTATTCGAGATTCAATATGAAGTTATATTATTAGCATTCTTGTATATCAGTAATGAGCATTTCTCCAAACGGTTGCCATATCCGCGTTAAATTTGAAGGGACTTACACCTGTCACAACTGAAAAATAGTCGCGAAATCTTTGGTTAAGAGTAAATCCACATTCAAGTAAGGGAGTATCTAAGGTTAAAGCCTCTGTCAGATTTTTCTTTCCTTTCCTCAAAGACTTCTCTATTCTATTTCCCTTAAAATATTGCTCTATGACATAATTCAGTTCCTGTTTTGTGACTTTGTACTCTAATGCAAGAGATCTAAAAATTTGTGAAAGTTCTTCTCGATACCAAGAATATCTATTAAATTCTTCAAATGATTTTATGTCTTTAAAGTCAGGTCTATTTTCTCCCAAATAATTACCTCCACAAATTCCATTTTTTAATCTTCTACATCTACAAGAAGATCTCCATTTTCATCATATAAAGGCGTTATAGATACTCCTTGTACACTCAATGTTATTAGATAATTTACACCTGTTTTAACGTCTACAACTGTATAAAGTGTAATTAGTCCTACAGTATCATCTGATTTTTTTATAAATCTTTTTTCTACTTCTTTTTTATTTCCAAACATTATTTTCTTTCCTTCAAAAATATTGATTTTTATTCTTCAATTTTTATATTTTTATTTATTTACCTAAACATCACATTCATCTCTATTTTGTTATCCTAGTAGAGAAGCTGAAACCTAGTACCCATCGTTACTATCTGCCGTTGTCATAATTATGACACGAGACCCACCGTAAAGTCATCTCGTGATATCAACACTTGCAGATACTAAGTTTCTAGTCATTCAGGTGTACTGTTAATGCTATAATCAGAAATTTTAAAGAAGTATTTCATTTAATAAAGCTCTTATGAATATGACAAAGTTAAATATATATAGCAATTGGTATAATCATAATAACTGGTGAACTTATAACTGCCTTAATACCACCTTCACCAACAAACTGACTTAATGAAGGATCAGAAAATACATCTTGAAATTCCTTCATTTTATCTAATTGAAGTTTAGAGAAAACAGTATTTCTAAGTAAGCTAATCTCACCTTCTTCCAAAAAGATTTGAATAACCTTACCTAATGTTTTATAGTTTCCATCAGTAACTTCACTCATATTATTATTTAGAAAATAATTCTCATCTGTTGGAAGAATGATGCTCGTCCCATTTGCTTCGCAAATTATATCTTTCTTTCCATCTTCTTGCAGACCTTTAATCAAACCGTTTACCTGAGCATAGAACTTGTTATCAGCCATCAGTTTGTCTTTTTTACTTTGATTACTCTTAGGCTTGTTATCCGTAAATAGGTTCGCCAATGCCATAAGTTCCTTAAGTCCAGACAACATATCAATAACTGGATTATTTTTTAGAGTTCCTTGTACTTCTACAAAATCACCAATGTTCAAATTTGTAATGTCTCGGTTGATTAACTTAGCATTGTCTAATTGCCCTTTTAGATTTTGAAACAAAGAAACAGGAGTATGTGTTCTTTCTTCAACAACAGTTTCTCCATCACTTGAATTGCCTTTATGCTTTCCACGAACTCCTACATTCAAAAATGCAAAGAGGTTATTTGTTCCAATATTTGCTTCTACTTCACCTTCTCTATTTTTGTTTTTTGAAGTTTGAACATTCTTAACCTCAGCAAAACCATCCTCAATTGTTGCCAACATATCAAACACAATTTTAGTATTAAGATAAATTGGTATCGTAAGTTTATTCTTTTCTATACTATCCACTTGTATATTACCGCCTTTCTATAAAATGGAAATACACGCCAAAAGCCTCTTTAATTCAAAATTTATATTTTATTTTCTTTGCAATTTCCCTATTTGATTTTTCAACAACTAGTCTAAAAAGCACCCCATTCCATATTTTGTTCTTAAAGTAGAGGGCTTGAAATCCAGTCGCCATCGTTACTATCTGCCGTTGTCATAATTATGACACGAGACCCAGTATTAGCATCATAAATCACATTACTATAAGTAGTTATTGTAAAGCCTAATTCTTCAAATCCACCATAACCATCGGCAACTTTACCTTTTCCTTTAGTAATACCAGTACTAATTCCTGTAGAAGTTAAAGTATTATCTTTGTTATCTACACTTGTAGCAATTGTAGCTTCATCATAAGGTCCAAATTCTACAATTGAACCATCTGGTGCTTGATTAGAAATTGTAGCTGTAGCAACTAATTGTTCATTTACATGAACCATTCCATTTAATGGATTAAGTGTTATTACAGGTTTAACATAAATACCACCATTAACATTTTTAAGTTCATATTGTTTTTTATTTGCATCAGCAGTGAAATCAACACTTGCAATATTTGTAGTTCTATCAAAAGATGAATCAATTAGTTTATTACCATTAACATCCTTATTAACTAGTTTCTTACCATTAGGTACTACCATTTCTATGTCCCATGGACCATCATTTGGCATTACTAACTTATAAACTCCACTAGTATTTGTTTTTATTTGTTTACCTTGATTTACTACATTTCCTTCTAAATCTTTTAATATCACTTCTACATTTGGTACTTTTGTTTCTTGATCGTATGTAGAATTATAATCATTTTCTTCCCATACAAACCCAGTAACACTCATATCTGTAAGGATATAAGACTCTGGGACAAAGTTTTGCCCGTTATCTCCAAATACCAATTCACCCACTTTTTCGTAATTCGCATAACCAACTGTTTGGTTTTCTTGTTTTCCTATAACAGATTTATGTTCATTTAATTTAAACTTCACATCAAAATATACTTTTTCTTTAGCTATTAATTCACTTACAGTTAACTTAACCATAGTGATAGTTGATAAATCATCTGGTATGTTTTCTTTCCACTTTTCTGTATCTATCCAAGTTGCTTCTTTAGCATTTGTATACCCTTCTTTACCAGGGTTTTCATCAGTAGTGAAATATATATTATAATCCAATGTTTTCTTTTCTAGGTCTTCTGTATTAAACCTTATTAAATCCATACTAAAATCATTTGGTCTACTTGTTTTAGTTTGTCCAGCATAAATATAACTGTATGAATCACCCTTCTTAGTAACCGGTATATATACTTCCCAATTCTTAGTAAGAGTAGTTTCATCTCCTGTCATAAATAGTTTTTCATTGAATATATTTTCTATATCATATAGGTCTTTACTTTCAACCAATTTAGTAGACTCCACATAAGGATTAGTAGAAACTACATAAGGTAAGACACCTTGTATAGCTTGTTCTTGTATTTTAATCATTTTTGTTTCTTGAACATATAACATTTCTGCAAAAGCATCATTGTTAGTATTTTTTGCATATTCTAAGTTACCTACAGCACTAGATAATGGAGCATTATCTTTTAACTGATTCATGCTGTTAGCAGTATCAGAACTAATTGTATTTGTATTGTTATCAGGTAATCTTCCAGAATCTGATGGTAAATCCATCCAGATATCTGTGATAACTGGTGTATTTATTGGTTTTGAGTTATATTGTGCTGTAAATGTAAATTTAAATGAATCCCTATATGTACTAATCCAAGCACTTAATCCACTCTCAGTTTTAATATAGCTTCCAACTAAAGGATTATATTCATCTCTATCTACATTTTCATAAGAAACAACAATATATCCATAATCATCACTTCCTGATTCATTTTCATCAGTTCCTGGTTCTACATAATTAAATATAATTCCTTCAGGCATTGGTTTTCCATCTAGAGTAGTAACACTATTTACATCAACTCTAAAATTCTTATCAACTTTTAAATAATAAACTGGTCTTAGTTTAACATTATTTGATTTAAATAAGTTTTCCGTCGCAAATGTTGGAACATACGTAAGTTTAACTGATGCATTTAATGAACTACCTTGATTAACACTAGTAGCTGAATATTGTACATCTTTTACAAGTGTATCTATTTCAACACTATTTTCTTTAATTCTATTACTTGTTCCTGTTACTGAATAAGGATCATCTGGATTTGTAAATGTCGTAACCACAGCTCTAAGTAAGTTTTTATTCCTTTTGTGGTCATGCTCTTTCCAAATAAATCTTCAAAACTCAACTTAGCTTTTACTGTCAACTTATCATATTCACTTGTACTTTCATTATCGCTTACAGAACCAACTTTAATATTAGTTCCTGGATATACACTAGGTATAGATTCTAAAGACATCCCTAATCCTATATTTGGAATACTATGATTAGTTACAGTTCCAGCAAGCCATTTTTGTGTATTATTACCCCAGTTATTATCATTTGGGAATTTAATTTTAAGAGCAGTAACATACTTTCCGTTTGCTATATCAACCTCAGGAATCGTCAAGTATATTCTTCCTGAAGTAAAGCTTCCCCATGCATCCTTAAACGCTGTTTCAACAACATGATTAGTTCCATCATTTAATGTGTATTCTAAAATAACATCATAGTAATGTACCCAACCTTTAATGTCTACTGAAATACTGTTAGTAAGGGAAAGAAGCTTTGGATCTGTACCTTCAAAATCAAGTACAGCATTTTGATAATTCATCTGTATTTTATTGCTACTTAAACTTGGAATAACTACTCTTGTTAATTCCATTTCATGATTTGTACCAGATTGTTCAATTGTATTTGATATTCTATCACTTTCAGGTAATAAAGATCCACCAGCATTACTAGTAATTTTCTTTCCTCGATTATCTACATATCTTGAAAATGGATTTACATAATAATCTTCATCTAAAATTGATATGGAACTAGGGTATGAACCATTTATTAATGTAGCCGAATTAATGGCTAAAGTTTTGTTAGAACCATGGTTTGTTCCACCATTTATATCAGTTGGTTCATTACCATTTACAGCTTCATTTATATAGTCACTATATGCACAGAATAATTTTCCATCTATTTTTAATCGTTTAGGTAAATCATCGCTTGATTTTCCTATTACATTATCAAAATTCAAATAACCTGGTTCTACTTTATTTATATATAAACTACTTGTAGTATTAAGTATTTTATCATTTACAATCCATTCATTAATCATTTCATGCGCAACAACTATTCCAGTAGCATATGGAATACCTAATTTTTCAAAAATCTTTGGTAAATTGTAAAGTTTACCAACATAACTGGAATTTGAATCATGAGTTGTTGTCTTTGTTACAACTTCAGTTGTATAAGATATTTGTGTATTTCCATCAATTAAGAATTCTTCACTATTTACACCATTTTCTTTTAAATCATAGTAAACATCATTAAACCATACACCTAATAATCTTTGAGTACTTCTATCAACTCTATCAATAATAGTTACACCATCACCAGATAATTCAGTAATTACCGGATTATATCCTTCTTCACCAAATTGAATTGTTTTACCTTCTAAATTAAGATTGTAATCCATTGTTTTTGTTGTTTTTCTTACATTGTATTGAGTATACAGACCAGTATCGGTATGTCTATTTATTTCCATGTCTCCAATTGAATAGTTGTTTGGAAGAACATTAAATATTTCAATATCATCAGTAAAATGTGTAGTAACTACAGTGTAATCCATTTCGAACGGACCACCATTTTGTGCTTGAATTTGATCTGATGTTAACTCTTTATGAACCTTAGCATTAAAATCATTTGGTATATCAGTACCATCTGATAATCTTGCATGATATGCTCTTAGTTTATATGCAAACAAGTATCCAGTATAATGGTTATCTTGATTCATTTTTTGGTTATACTCTAACTCTCTTTTTGACACTTCAATTCTCGATACGAATAGTTTGTTATTTACATCTTCATCTTTTATTGTCCATTGGGTAGTTGTACTACCATCTAACACAATTTCAGTAACACCATCGATTGTTTGTGCTGTATAACCATTACTAAAATCTTCTTCATTAACAATTGTTTCTATTCTAGAAACTTGTCCAGTTGTTGCATCAGTAATGAAAATTCTATAGGTAAATCCAAATTCTTTTGTTGCTGCAATTTGTTCTAAATAAGAAGGATTTAACTCTTCTGTATAGTCATAGCTCAATAAAACATTGTCTTGTATAACAAAATTTCTAACTCTATCATTAAATCTATTAACACTATATATTAGTGCACTATCATTATAATCTGGAGTAGCAGTTGTATATTGGGCAAGTTGAGTAATTGGAGCACCTCCACCTACAACTTTTGCAAGGTCAGAAGTATTAGAAAGTAGTTTTATTTCTTGATCACCTTGAACAAACTTAAATACTAAAGGATCTCCTTCTACACTTATAGGTGTTCCATCAAAACCTTTGTAAGATACTAAAGGACCGCTATCTGCAGTATATGTTGTGTTATTCCAATCTCCTTGATACAACCTATTATGGTAAGTAAACGGAGAATAAATAACTTTAAAAGTACCCGCTTTATATAATAAATCCGCAAATGATATTCCACTATTTGTTATTGCTTCTCTATAGTTTGTATAGTCAGGTGTGTAAGAATTTGTAATTGTAGCACCATTAATAATCTGTTCTGGTGTTTGAGTTCCTTGTCTATCTGTACTAGCTGACGCAAACGTATACACTAATCCATCATCTGTAATAAATTTAACTGATCTAATACCTTTGGCTTCAGTAGAAAATATTTCATTTTCTTTAGGCATTACTAAATCTATTAAAGTATTATCAATGATAAACCCTTCACTTTTCTTTATCGATAATTCAAAACCTTTATAAGTATCATTAGATATAGCTGTTTGTGATGCAACACCGATTGCATCATCTGCAGCACTTACTTTTTTTGAACCTGGTAAATATGCTTGATAACTATATGCTCTACCAATATATTGCCAAGATATATCTCCAGGCATCCATTCATAATCATTTGAAACACTAGTAATTGTATACTCTGGTGTTTTATTGTTCGATTTTAATGTAAAAGCTTCTATATAATCTTTATCTTGTGTCTTTTCTGTCACTACAAACTGTTGGTTATCGCTACCATAATTTGTGAACAATTGCATTTTAAATTCATGTAAACCTTGAGACTCTGGCAAATTATTAATTAAATCTTTTGAGTTTTGTTTAATATATAATTGTCCGACCATTACTGAAGTAATACCATTTTCAAGTTTACCTGTAACAGTATATGTACCATCAGCATTTTTCTTTTTACTAAATGTTGTCCCTGCAATACTAGGAAGATTTGTAATTTCAAAATCTTTTGGTGTAGTTATTACTATCGCTACATCATTTCTTAATTCATCTGGTATATCTTTTGGGGAAACCATAAATCTAACAGCAAAGTTTAAAGCTCCAATTCTTCCGATAGGAAAATTATCAGGATTATTAACTACCGCATTTGAGTCATCTAATTTAATAAAGTTAGTACTACTTGGAACACTTATTGTTTGTACAGCTTCTTCAACGTTTCTAAAACTGATTTCCTCAGAAGATAATAATGATTTATTTATTATATATACATCGTTATTTAATGTAGGATTATCTGAAAATATATACTTTCCATCCTTGTCTAAAGTAAATGTAACTTCATTAAAAGCAGTATAACCTTCTAAATTAGTTGATTCGACTAATTTATATTCCCCGGGTTTTAAATCGCTAAAAGATATATTGCCATTAGCGTCACTAAAAAGTTCTTCACCTTGTTTAATTGTGTATTCACTATTTGTATCTTTAATGAATAATGTATAGCCTACATTAGATAATGATAATTCATTTGATTTTATGTTAATTCCTAAACTGTAAGTAGATTCAGTATTAGGAGATTCTTGAGTTTCTTCTGTTTCTTTAATTTCAGGAGTTGGACTTGGACTTTCTTGTGTAGTCTCGGCTGACTCCTGTTTCTCTAAAGGAACTGGTGATTCAGTTGGAGCTAATCCTGTAGTAACTTCATTACTCACATTATTAACAGAGGCATTTTCTGCCTCTTTTGGTTTTTCTTCAGTTAAAGTGGTATCAACTGGTTTATCAACAGATTTACCTTCTTCAATCATTTCTGTATTATTTGTTTGTATTTCCGCAGTATTTTCTCCAGTGTTTTAAG
>CAYQNJ010000003.1:162565-167464 GCA_964418835.1 uncultured Erysipelotrichaceae bacterium | reverse complement strand
TAACTAGTAATAGTTTACCACTATATATTCAATATTTCTACACTCTAAAATAAAGAGACTCACTTTTTTATGCGAGTCTCCCTTTATCGATATGATCTTTTTTTATTATCGTACAATTATTTTGTCTCATTATTCGTTTGTAATCAATTCCTTATTATTTTTTATTCTATTATTTTTTATTATTTCCTATTTTTTACAACTAGATCACTTATTTCATACGATAATTTTTTAGATCATTATCATTTAATTTATTTGTCGATTCTCATCGATATATATTAACATAATGTACTTGTTCGATTACTAGAATATTACTAGAATATATATTGTTTCTGATTATATATTTTTAGCCTTTCTTATATCAGCAAACATATAGAATAACACTTGTTGTACTTCGAACAAATTAATTATCTGAAATAAACAAGCTACCACTTATTTATTTCTCTCCACTATATTTCCTGGTTCCATTCTATTTAACCTCCTTGAAGATCTTCATCTTCTTAAAACTAACCTATTTCACCTCAGCTAATTTTAATCGTTTTCTTGAAGTTATTGAATTGTAATATTATTTATAGATAATAAATTTTATGAATTATATTATCTTTATAATACTACCTACTTTTTATTGTTAATGTGGTAATGAAAACATCAACCTATTTTAGTATTATATTATTCTTCTAACTTCTTCTTTGTACTTATAATATACAACAGATAAATAAAAAAGATAGGTCTATTTTTTAATTTTTTTATGGTGTATAATTATACTTAGGGGACAATTCAAAAAGAGCATTTATTCAATGCCCTTTTTTTATTTAGTCAGCTTTATTTAATGTTCTTAGATACTGTTTTCTTTCTAAGTTTGTTAAGTATTTTTTTCTTAATCTAATATCGCTTGGAGTTATTTCAACTAACTCATCATCATTAATGAATTCTATAGCTTCCTCTAAACTCATAATTTTTGGAGGTACTAATTTCATTGCTTCATCGTTTCCAGTAGACCTAATTGCAGTCATTTTTTTATTTTTAATTGGGTTTACATCCATATCTAAGTTTCTAGATGCCATACCAATAATCATACCTATATAAACTGGAGTTTGAGGAGAAATAAACAATTGTCCTCTTTCTTGAATATTCCATAAAGCATAAGTCATTGCAGTACCATTTTCAGTAGAAACTAATACTCCGTTTTCTCTTTGTGTTATATCACCTTTATATGGTTCATAATCATGGAATCTTCTAACCATTGTACCTTCACCATGTGTATCATTAATAAATTCTGATCTATATCCTAACAAGCCTCTAGTTGGTACTAAATATTCAATTCTTGAGTATAATCCTTCATCAACAATATTAACCATCATACCTTTTCTAAGGTTCAGTTTTGAAATAATAGCCCCAGAATATTGAGTAGGTACTGAACATATAACTTCTTCAATTGGTTCATGTAGTACACCTTTAATCTTTTGGTAGATAACCTCAGGTTTACTTACTGCAACTTCATATCCTTCTCTTCTCATATTTTCTAATAGAATAGTTAGATGAAGTTCCCCTCTACCAGAAACTTTAAAGCTATCAGTAGAATCTGTTGGTTCTACTTTAAGTCCTACATTTACTTCTAGTTCTTTTTCTAATCTTTCTTTTATATTTCTACTAGTTACATATTTTCCTGATTGTCCAGCAAATGGAGATGAATTTACCATGAAGTTCATTGACAATGTTGGTTCTTCAATAGTAAGCATAGGCATAGGGTTTAATGTGTCTACACTACAAATGGTATCTCCAATAGAAATATCAGGAATACCTGCTATCATTACTATTTCACCACATTGTGCTTCTGGTACTGCGACCTTACTTAAACCTTTATAAACAAATACTTGATTAACTTTTGATTTTTTATTTTTTTGATCTGGATCACATACGGTATATTGTGTTGCTTCTTTTAAAGTTCCTGAATACACTCTACCAATACCAAGTCTGCCAATGTAATCATCATACGCTAATGCTGATATTTGCATTTGAACAGGTTCTTCGATTAGGTTTGGATATGCTTGAGTATGACTCAATATTGTTTCAAATAAAGGAATAATATCCTCATTTGTATCATCTGCGTTATATCTAACAATACCTTCTCTAGCAACACCATACAATATAGGGAAGTCTAATTGTTCATCACTCGCGTTAAGTTCTAAAAACAAATCATAAACTTCATCTACAACTTCAGCTGCTCTTTTATCTTTTTTATCAATTTTATTTATTAATAAAATTGGTTTTAATCCTATTTCTAAAGATTTTTGTAAAACAAATCTTGTTTGAGGCATAGGTCCCTCACTTGAATCAACAAGTAGGATAACTGTATCTACTGTTTTAATAATTCTTTCAACTTCACTTGAAAAATCTGCGTGACCTGGTGTATCTACTATATTAATTTTATAATCATGATATGTGACAGAACAGTTTTTGGAATAAATGGTAATTCCTCTTTCTCTTTCAAGATCATTACTATCCATTACACAATCTACTATTGTTTCATTATCTTTAAACACATGACTTTGTGCTAGAAATGCATTAACAAGTGTTGATTTACCTGCGTCTACATGGGCTATTACTGCGATATTAATAATTTTTTGATAATCCATGTTATTCTCCTTTACAACTTTTGCATTATACTCTTAAAGTTTAAACAATACAACTTTAATAAATTATTTTTTCTTTTTAAACTTTCTATTATTTACCTTAATCTCATAAATAAGTTTTAATAGTACAATCAAAAGTATTAATAACAACAAACCTATCACAAGTATAGTTTTATAATCAATCACAAACCAATAAACATTAGTTAATATAAATGCAATAAATGATCTATTTATTGTTTCATTAGAATATAAATCACTTTCATAAACTAAATTATCATATGAATATACTTTTATATCACCTAACTTATCACCTTGTTTAATTGGTGCATATATTTCTTTTGGCAAATCTATTTCCACATGTAAGTTGTTATCATTGGGAAGAATCTTTGTAATATCTTCATTGGGTTTTACATCTATTTCTTTATTAAAGAAATTATAGTGTACAGGAATACTATTAATAACTTCATCCTTAGAATAAACGGTTTTATTTTCAAATTTATCAAAGTAATAATTGTATATTAAACCCGCATCTAAGATATGACTTGGTATAACTCTTTCAATCCAAGAATGTGCAGTTAATAATACATATTGAGTACCATCATAAGTTGCACTAGAAGCCAAACAATATCTTGCGGCAGTTGTATAACCACTCTTACCACCTATAAACCCATCTATATTCACATTATATTTGATATTAGGATCATTATTGTTTATATACTTAAATATATTAGATTCCATCTTTAAACCTTCTTTATAATTTAATGTTGGAATAGCTTGGTGTTCTTTTGAAGAAAATATCTTCACAAAAGTTTCATTATTTAAACAGTATTCTAATAATTTTGACATATCCTTTAGACTAGATACATGTTTTTCATTATGTAATCCAGTCACATTTTCAAAGTTTGTTTGCATCATTCCTAATTCTTTTGCTTTTTGGTTCATTAAAGAAACATATTGTTCTAATCCACCACTAACATAATAAGCAACTGCGTTAGTACAATCAGCCCCACTTGGTAATATAATTCCATATAACACATCCATTAATAATGGTTCATCACCAACATCAAAACCTGCTCTTGAAGCTCTTGCTTCTTTTAAACCATTTAACATTTCTTCAGTAATTAATACTGTTTTATTTACATCATCAATATTTTCAATAGCCACAATTAAAGTCATCATTTTTGTTAGTGATGCTGGATATATAACTTCATCAGAACCTATATCCCATAATACTTGTTTGGTATTATAGTCATACATATATACATACTCACTTGAAATATCTGGTTTTTCTTCTGGTGTGTATTCATTTTGTTCACCATGAACAATATTAATGTTAATTAATATAAATAAGGTTACTAATAATACTTTTAATATTTTTTTCATATAATCTCCATTTCTTATTATACAAGATTTTGACACTTAATTTTCTTAAGATTATAATAAAAATACTGCATCAATGGCGGAACAGGTAGACGCGCACGCTTGAGGGGCGTGTGGGGTGACCCGTGCAAGTTCGATTCTTGTTTGATGCACCAACTAATAGAACTGTATAGTTCTTTTTTAGTGCATAAAAATTAATTAAATGAAATTGTAGTTGTATAATGATAAGGAAAGAGGAAATAAATATGATAAAAGTTGATATAATTTCAGGATTTTTAGGTGCAGGTAAAACTACCTTAATTTCTAAACTTCTGAAAGAAAAATTAAATAAAGAAAAAGTGGTATTAATAGAAAATGAATTTGGAGAAATCGGAATAGATAGTGGATTCTTAAAAAATTCTGGAGTAATTGTGAATGAAATGAATTCTGGATGTATATGTTGTAGTTTAGTTGGAGATTTTGAAAAATCTCTTCAAGAAGTTATTGATACATATAAACCAGAAAGAGTGTTAATAGAGCCTTCTGGAGTTGGAAAACTATCAGATATAATTAAAGCTGTTAAAACAATTGATGGATTAAAAATTAATAGTTATTCTACTGTAGTTGATGTTTCTAAGGTTAAGATATATTCTAAAAACTTTAAAGAATTCTTTAATGATCAAATAGAAGCAGCTTCTTGTGTAATTTTAAGTAAAACTCAAAATGTGAATGATAATAAAATTAAAGAAGCAATTGATATTGTTAAAGAACTAAATCCAAAAGCTAGAATTGTAACTACACCTTGGGATAGTTTAAGTGTTGATGATTTATTAAATGTAATGGAAGGTAGTGTTAAATTATTTGACGACCACGATCATTCACATAGTAATCATGAACATCACCATCATGA